>JAEDFW010000096.1 GCA_016297855.1 Oscillospiraceae bacterium | reverse complement strand
CTGGTATGTCGGAGCGAATCTATCGGGTTCGACCGCCCGGTTTTTTGCGGCGCGTAAACAACAAACAAAAATCCTCGACGAAAGTCGAGGATTTTTGTTTGGTGCCGGTGGCCGGACTCGAACCGGCACGCCATCGCTGGCGGTGGATTTTGAGTCCACTACGTCTACCAATTCCATCACACCGGCTTAAGCATGATGATTATACAATGTTCAAATGAAAAATTCAAGGCTTATTTCAAATTCTGCCGGAATTATCCCTTTTGAATATGCTCGTTGAGATGCTTGGACAAAAGCGCCAGCGACGCCGCCATGTTTTCGTTTTGCACCAGAATGTTTTCCGGCACACTCAGGTGCTTGGGTGCAAAATTCCAGATGGCCATGATGCCGTTTTCGATGAGAAGATCACACACGGCCTGTGCGTATTCAGCGGGCACAGTGATGATACCGATTTTGACCTTGAAGCGGCGGCAGGTCTCAGCCAGACGCGACAGGTGCATAATGGGCTTGCCACTTTTAGTGGTGCCAATGATGGCATCGTTGGAATCAAACGCAGCGACGATATTGAGCCCGTATTCGGCAAAACCGCTGTAGCCGAGAAGTGCGCGGCCGAGTTTTCCCGCGCCGATCAGAACCGCGTCGTTTGTATCGCCATAGCCAAGGAAATCCTCAATATCCGCGATCAGCCGCTCGCGGTTGTAGCCAATCTTCGGCCTGCCGCCGCTGCTGACAAGGGCAAGATCCTTTCTGACCTGCACTTCACCCATCTTTAATCCCGCAGCCAGTGCCGTGGCCGAGATATTGGCCGGCGCATCGGCAGGCATGGACTTGAGATAGGATAAATAGGTCGGCAGGCGTTTGAGCGTTGCCTTTGATATTTCTTTCTCCATGAACGAACATCCTTTCCAACATATCGATAGAATCTATCGATATTTCCGACCGTAATTCTATCATGTTTTCCGCTTCTGCGCAAGCGAAAAATGTCAGCTGCTGTCAACTATAGATCTGTCGTGAGATTTCACGCCGCAGACGAAGCATGATCCGCTTTTCCAGCCGCGAGATGTACGACTGCGAGATGCCCATGAGGTCGGCCACCTCTTTCTGCGTCTTTTCTCGCCGCCCGCCAAGACCAAAGCGCATGGTGACGATCTGCTTTTCCCGTTCCGGAAGATTCTCCAGCGCCTGATGCAGCAGCGCATGGTCGACATCGTCCTCCATCGGGCGCATAACAGTGTCGCTGTCTGTGCCAAGCACGTCGGACAGCAGCAGCTCATTGCCGTCATAGTCAGTGTTGATCGGCTCGTCGAGCGAGACTTCCGCTTTCTGGCCCGAAATTTTCCGGATATACATGAGAATCTCGTTTTCGATGCAGCGGGAGGAGTAGGTGGCAAGCTTGATGTTCTTCTCTGCGCGGAACGTGCCGACGGCCTTGATCAGTCCAATGGTTCCAATCGAGATGAGATCTTCAATATTGATTCCGGTATTTTCAAACCGCCGTGCGATATACACGACCAACCGCAGATTCCGCTCGATGAGTACCTGCTTGGCCTGTTCGCTGCCCTCAGCCAGCGCGTGCAGATAGGCCTGCTCTTCCTCTGCACGCAGCGGCAGCGGCAAAACGTCGCTGCCTCCAATATACATGATCTTTTCCGGCTGCAGCAGCCCGAGCCGCTCCAATATCATCTGCAGATTCCATTTCATACCGTTAACCCCCTGTCAATGCCTCATAATTTCCTGCGTCCGACACCGGTGTGGGCGAAAACGCCACCAGTGCCGGACGCTGCTTTCCAGTCTGCTCCGCCATGCAGCGCACCGCGAGCAGAAGCCCTGCCTGTGTGCCCACTGCGCGGTAGGGAACCAACCGCATCCGAAGCCCGGGCGACTGCTTTAGCAGGCGCTGCATGAGCGCCGCCGGGTCCAGAAACTCTGTCGGCTGAAGATTCGCCTCCGGCAGGAGCTGCCTTGCTGTCTGCCAGCTTGCGACCAGCACCGGTTCGTTGGTGAGCGGGTCTTTGAGCGTGTTGCCGGAGTCTCGAAGCGCCCGAACCGGGACCGTATGCGCGCCGAGTGTCAGAGCGATTGTAACAATCTGTCCGCCGGAATGCTCACCCAGACGCGAAAACACCAGCCAGGAAAGAAGATATGTGACCCCGGCCAGCGTCAGAAGCGCCCCGGCGCTCACGGGATAATACGCGCCGCCCGGCAGTACCATCACGCCGGTACCTGCAAGCTCCACCAGCGCAAATACAATGCCTCCGAAGGCAAACGACGCCGCCAGAAACAGAAGCGCCAGACGTATCGTCTTTTTGCAGACACCGAACGCCAGAATGAGCATCATCGCCCACACGAGCGCTTTCATCCAGCTGTTCTGCATCCAAAAGCAGCCCGGCAGCACCGATGCCACGGCGTAAAGCCCACCCAGTGCCGCAGCGGCTGCAAAGCGTTTGCGGCGGATCCGTGCGCCGCAGACACGGGCGCTTACGAGCAGCATCAGGTAGTTGATGCAGGCGTTGAGTGAAAACAGAACGTCGGCGTATACCGTCATTGCAGCGCCCCCTTTCGCACCCGTCTGGACAAAGTATACCGCCCGGCGCGAAAAAAACAGGTCGCAATCCCACCGGGATCGCGGCCTGTCGTTCGTTTTGATTCGGCTATTTTTTCAGCTGGTCCACGCCTGCGCGTGTGATCTGCCGGATGTTTTTTTCCGCCTTGCTGCGCGGGAGCATGACCTCATGCCCGCAGCCGAGGCAGCGGAGGCGGAAATCCATGCCGCTGCGCAGCACCAGCCACTGTCTGCTGCCGCAGGGGTGTTCTTTTTTCATGGTCAGAATATCTTGAAGCTGAACGTCCATCGGTTTGCCTGCTTTCCTGCGCCGCAGCCGTACAGAACCCGGGCGCATATATTGGTAATGATGAAAGGGGGAGTTCGAATGAATTGCTATCTTCCGGAGACGATGCAGACACGCTCGGCCGCATACACCACCGAGGATCTCTGGCGAGCCATCCACCAGCACACAATTTTGCATGCTGCAGCCATCTTATGCGATGAGGCGCATGACCTGCACGTTGATCTAGGCTGCTGCCGCGGCGTAATCCCGCGCGAGGAGGCCGCGCTTGGTATTACCAGCGGAGAGACACGCGATATTGCTGTTTTGTCACGCGTGGGAAAGCCCGTATGCTTCCATGTGACGCGCTTTCTGCCGGATGGCAGGGTGCTGCTCAGCCGCCGCAGCGCGCAGAATGAGGCGCTGGATGTGCTGCTTTCGCAGCGCCGACCGGGCGACATTGTACCAGCCGTGGTCACCGGCCTTGCGCCGTTCGGCGCATTCTGCGATGTGGGCTGCGGGATACCGGCGCTTTTGCCACTGGGCGATATCTGCGTGTCGCGTTTGCAGAGTCCCGGCGATGTGCTGAAAGAAAACCAGGCCATCTTCGCCGTTATCCGTACGCTCGACCCGGCAGCGCGGCGCGTCAGCCTGACGCTCAAGGAGCTGCTGGGCACCTGGCAGGAAAACGCAGCGCGCTTTGCACGCGGGCAGACTGTCACGGGTATTGTGCGAAGCGTCAAAAGCTACGGCGTGTTTGTTGCGCTTGCGCCAAATCTGTCAGGCCTGGCAGAGCCGACAGATGGCCTGCAGCCCGGCGATGCCGTTTCCGTTTACATAAAATCGATTCTTCCGGAAAAACTCAAGATCAAGCTCTGCGTCATCCGCAATCTCGGCCCCACCGCGCGCGGCTTGCAGCCGCTTCCGTATACGAAGCTCTGCGGCAGCCTGACGAGTTGGCGCTACGGAACAGAGGACAATGCCAAGGTCATGACTATTTTTTAATCTCGTCCCAATAGCGCTTGGCGGCCTGCTCGGTCTTGTTTTCACCATAGATATAGTATTGCCGATCCTTGATCTCATCGGGCAGATACTGCTGTTTGACCCAGTGATTGGGATAACTGTGCGGATATAGATAGCCCTGCTCACGCTCAAAGCCCGTGCCGTCAGCGTGTACATTCTGCAGCTCGCGAGGCACGTTGCCGGTTTTGCCTGCTTTCACATCTCGCATGGCCGCGTCGATGGCCAGATAGCCGGAGTTGGATTTCGGCGCTGTGGCGAGCAGTATCACTGCGTCGGCCAACGGCAGCCGCGCCTCGGGCAAACCCAGTTGCAGCGCGGAATCCACGCACGCCTTGACGATCGGGATGGCCTGCGGATAGGCGAGGCCGATGTCCTCGCAAGCCGAGCAGAGAATGCGCCGGCAGGCAGACGGCAGATCGCCGGCCTCCAGAAAACGCGCCAGATAGTGAATGGCAGCGTCTGGATCGGAGCCGCGGATCGATTTCATCAACGCGGAAAGGTCGTCATAGTGGTCGTCGCCCGCACGGTCATAGCGCATGGCTGAGCGCTGCGAGATCAGCTTTGCGTCGTCCAGTGTGATCTTCTGTACGCCATTTTCTTGCTTCGCCGCAGAAAACAGAAGCTCTACGGCGTTGATGGCCTTGCGGATATCACCGCCGCATGATTGCGCCACATGCTCCAGCGTACCCGGCTCGACTTCAGCCTGCACGCCGTTTCGTGCTTCCAGCGCCGTTACCGCGCGTTTCACAGCGCGAAGAGCTTCGTTTGCCCCTACGGGTTTGAACTCAAAGACCGTAGCGCGCGACAGAATCGCATTGTAAACATAAAAATAGGGATTTTCTGTGGTGGACGCGATAAGCGTGATCTTGCCGTTTTCAATATATTCCAACAACGTCTGCTGCTGCTTTTTGTTGAAATACTGGATCTCGTCCAGATACAGCAGCACCCCGTCTGGCGCGAGAAACGTATCGAGCTGGTTGTAGATTTCCT
Source organism: Oscillospiraceae bacterium (assembly GCA_016297855.1). Lineage (GTDB taxonomy): Bacteria > Bacillota > Clostridia > Oscillospirales > Oscillospiraceae > CAG-170. The sequence goes on along the minus strand of JAEDFW010000096.1, from coordinate 1,647 downwards.
TGATATCGGCAGACGAAGCAGTCGTGGCGTTAAGTTTACATAATTTTCTGCGAGTTTTATTCGCAATCAGGTTCGCCACCGTAGTCTTACCCGTGCCGGACGGGCCGTAGAAGATCATGTTCGGGACGTTTCCCGACTCGATGATGCGGCGCAGCAGTCCGTCCGAGCCGAGGATATGCTCTTGTCCGCACACGTCGTCAAGACTGGCCGGGCGCAGCGCGTCCGCCAGAGGCTGATACATAATGCTGCCTCCTTCCGATGTTTTCTTGGTATATTATACCGGAATCCGCCTGCAAATACAAGCCGCGCATGCGCTGGAAATCACAGCTTTGCAAGCAGGTGAAAAATGTGCTATACTGTTAAAAAAGAATGATGGAGGCAAATGATGACTACCTTCGAACGCGTGACTGGCGTGATTGAGGCGCTGAAGCTGGCCTATCCCGACCCCATGTGTGCGCTGCACTACAAAAAAGATTACGAGCTGATGATCGCCGTGCGCCTGTCCGCGCAATGTACCGATGAGCGCGTGAACTTGGTCACACCAGCGCTGTTTGCCCGCTATCCCACGCTGGATGCGTTTGCCGAGGCCGACATCGCCGAGGTTGAGACATACGTCCACTCCTGCGGCTTTTATAAGCACAAGGCGCGCGATATCGTGCTGGCCTGCCAGATGCTGCGCGATACATATGGCGGCAAGGTGCCGGACAATATGGAAGATCTCCTGCGCCTGCCCGGCGTGGGTCGTAAGACGGCGAATCTTCTGATGGGAGACCTCTACAAGGCGCCCGGCAGCGTGGTGTGCGACACGCATTGCATCCGCATCACGAATCTACTTGGTCTGACCGTAGGCAAGGAGCCGGAGAAGGTCGAAGCGCAGCTGCGCAAGATCCTGCCGCCCGAGGAATCGTCTGATTTCTGCCACCGCATCGTGCTGCATGGCCGGGCCGTTTGCATTGCGCGCAGGCCGCAGTGCCAGAATTGCATGCTCGCGCCGTTTTGCAAAAACTTTTCAGGAGAATAAGCATCATACTTTGTGCGCCAGGCCTTGCCCGGCGCATTTTTCATGGAATCTGGACGTGCCGCGGCGGAATACAGTAGTTCCAGGAGGTGAGGCACATGTTTTCTGCCGCCGTCTGGCTGATGCTCAGCAGTATGCTGTGTTCGCTGCGCCTATCCGGCGCAGGTGGATCGTTTCCCAAGCCACTGAGCGCCGAGGAAGAACGCGTGTATCTCGCACGCAGCGCCGGGGGCGATCTGGAAGCCAGAAATATTCTCATCGAACGCAACCTGCGCCTCGTGGCACACATCATGAAAAAATATTACACGCAGACTGCCGACCAGGAGGATCTGATCTCTATCGGCACCATCGGCCTTATCAAGGGCATCTCCACCTTTGACCCATCCAAAGGCGCCCGTCTGGCAACTTATGCAGCCAGATGTGTTGAAAATGCAATACTATCATAACGGAACAAACAGGGTTTGATGCGGAAAACCATGCAACTTTTGGCGAAAAATGGACCATCTTTTTCCACTTAGGTGGACACAGGTATGTTATGATTCGCAACATATCATACAAAATAGAAGTATCCCCGCTGATCATTCTGCATTTTCCACTGCTTGCTCCGAAGAAATTTCTGGATGCCCAGA
>JAEDFW010000095.1 GCA_016297855.1 Oscillospiraceae bacterium | reverse complement strand
AGTGCGTGGCCTGCGGCCAGTGCCTTGTGAACTGCCCGTTCGGCGCGATCGTCGACAAGGGCCAGATCTATCAGGTTGTGCGCGCGATCATGGAGGGCGAGCGCGTCATCGCCATCGTTGCCCCTGCATTCATCGGCCAGTTCGGAAAGTTCTCCACGCCGGAGAAGTTTACGACCGCTATGAAAACGCTGGGCTTTGCCGACGTGGTGGAGGTTGCCGTCGGCGCGGACATCTGCACGGTTGAAGAGGCGAAGGACTTTCTGGAAAAGGTTCCTGCCGAGCAGCCGTATATGGCCACATCCTGCTGCCCGGCGTGGCACTCGATGGTCTATAAGCTCTATCCCGACCAGAGCGGAAACATCTCCATGACGCTCACGCCGATGGTCTTTACTGCGCGGCTGCAGAAGCAGCAACATCCGGGCTGCAAAGTCGTGTTCGTCGGCCCGTGCGCTGCCAAAAAGCTCGAGGCCATGCGCACGAACATCCGAAGCGACGTCGATTTTGTGCTGACGTTTGAAGAGCTGATGGGTATGTTCGAGGCCAAGGGTATCAATTTTGAGACGATCGCCGAAGGTGAATCGATGCAGGAGGGTACCGCTGCCGGGCGCGGATTTGCCGTTTCGGGCGGTGTGGCGAAGGCAGTGGCCGATCTCATCGCCAAGACCGAGCCGGAGCGTGAGATCCACACCGCCAAGGCTGAGGGCCTGCGCGAGTGCCGGCAGCTGATGGCAATGGCCAAAGCCGGAAAGTATAACGGTTATCTACTCGAGGGCATGGCTTGCCCCGGCGGCTGTGTGGCTGGTGCGGGCACGCTTTTGCCGGTGGAGCTTGCGGCAAAGGTTGTCGGGCGGTATCAGTCCGAGGCTGAACATGACAGCCCGCTGGAGAGCCGCTACTGTACCACGGGTGAAAGTCTGAAAGAATAATTCTTGTCCCGCCGGGATGCCCGGCGGGACTTTTTCGCTGCATGCGGGAAATATCAATCCTGAGATGGGTATGCTGCAAAAAATGTGTAATTCGACAGGAACTTTCTGCAAGCCTTGACCGTTTGCTTGCCAAGTGGGAGAATGTTTGATATATTGTTCATGATATGGATTTTCAGCGCGCAGCAGCGCGTATTTGGGGGATAAGGGCATATGAACACCGTACATCTGCAATATATCATTGAGATCGAACGCACGCGATCGATCTCTCAGGCGGCCGAGAACCTGTTCATCGGCCAGCCCAATCTCAGCCGCATTCTGCACGAGATGGAAAAATCGGTGGGCTTTGCGATTTTTGAGCGCAGCAGCAAGGGTGCCCGTCCGACCGAGCGCGGCGCGGTGTTCCTTCAGCATGCCAAGAGCATTCTGCGAGAGCTGGAGCAGATCGACGCGCTCGGCCCGCGCAACCCTGTTCCGAACCGGCTGCGTGTGTGCATCCCGCGCTCGGCGGCGATATTTGACGCGACCGCGGTGTATCTGGCGCAGCTGGAGCAGCAGAGTCTGGATGCGGTGATTCGTGAATGCCACGCGCGAAAGGCGCTGGAGCTGCTGCAGGGCGGCGAGGCGGAACTCGGCGTGATCCGTTTTCGAGCCGAATATCGAGACTATTTTGAAGAACAGAGCAGATCGCGCGGCCTGAGTGTGCAGATTCTCAGCCGTTACCGCTATCAGCTGGTGATGCACAAGTCGCATCCGCTTGCGCAGAATCAAAGCATTTCGCGCAGCGAGCTAACCGCCTTTCCTGAAATTGTGCACGGTGACAATTTCCGTATTGCAGGCAAGAGCGAAGAACTGCAGCGGCGCAGGATCTACAGCGTTGACCGCATGTCGCAGGTGGCGCTGTTGGAGAAGATTCCCGGCTCTTATATGTGGTCGTCGCCCATGCCTCTGAATACGCTGGAACGGTGGAATCTGATACAGCGCCGCTGCGGAGAGTACCCCACGGCGTATCACGACGCGCTTTTGTACTATCCGCACTATATGATGACGGAAATTGAAAGTGGATTTGTGCAAATGGTGCAGCGCCTGTACGCGGGTCAAAAGACTATATGAAAAATGATATAGTATAGGCCAAAAAAGCATTTCTGTTTCCTGATGTTATTCGATATAATTTTATCGTTTGATAGCCGGTAACTCCATATCGGTATGCATATAATGAATGGAAAAGGATGGTAAGCACTATGAGCAAGATCACAGTCATTGGCGCCGGCAATGTCGGCGCAACCATTGCAAACGATTTGATGATTCAGGGGATCGCTTCTGAAATTGTGCTGGTTGACATCAACAAGCAGAAGGCGTTCGGCGAGGCACTTGATATTTATCAGGGCGCACCGTTCTGCTCGCCGGCGATCGTCCGTTCGGGTGACTATCCTGCTGCCGAGGGCTCTGACATCGTCGTTATCACATCCGGCCTTCCCAGAAAAGCAGGTCAGTCGCGGCTTGATTTGGCGCAGGCGAACGTCAACATCATCAAGGATATCGCGCCGCAGATCGTCAAATATGCACCCAACGCCATTTATATTATCGTGTCGAACCCGGTTGACGTTCTGACATATGTGTTCCACAAGGTCTCGGGTATTCCTGAGAACCGCATCATCGGCTCCGGTACAATCCTCGATACCAGCCGCCTGCAGTCGGCGCTGGCCAAGCGCTTCCGTATCAGCCCGAAGAATGTGCACGCGCACGTCTACGGCGAGCACGGCGATTCTTCGTTTGTGCCCTGGTCCCTGGTGCATATCGCCAACAACCATATTGATGCCTACCGAGCGTCGTCTCCCGACCGTGACAAGATCGAGTGGAATCAGGACTATGCTGAGGTCGAGGAGTTTGTCAAGACCTCCGGTGCGCAGGTCATCAAGAACAAGGGCGCGACGTTCTTTGCCGTGGCCATGTCCGTATGCCATCTGTGCAAGTGTGCGCTCAACACTGCCGGTACCGCGCTGACGGTTTCGACCATGATGCACGGCGAATACGGCGTATCTGATGTCTGCCTGTCCACGCTGGCGCTTGTCGACCGCTGCGGCGTGCGCGGCAAGATCCTCAATCAGCTGACTGACGAAGAAGTCGGCAAGCTGCGCCACAGCGCGCAATGCCTGCGGGCGGTCATTGACCAGATCGAGATTTAAAGGAGGGATCAGTGATGGAATACCGCATTGAACATGACTCCATGGGCGAGGTCAAAGTCCCCGCCGACAAATACTGGGCCGCGCAGACCGAGCGCAGCCACCACAATTTCCCCATCGGCGTGGGGATCGAGACGATGCCGCGTGAGATCACGCGCGCTTTCGGCATTCTGAAGAAGGCTGCCGCCCGCGCGAACAGCCGGCTGCGTCCCGAGAAGATGACGGCGGAGAAGCTTTCCGCCATCGAATCGGCCTGTGACGAGGTCATTTCCGGCGCGCTGAACGACCACTTCCCGCTGGTCGTGTGGCAGACGGGTTCCGGCACGCAGTCGAATATGAACGCCAACGAGGTCATCGCCAACCGCGGCAACGAAATTGCCGGCAGCAAGCTGCTGCATCCGAACGATGATATCAATATGTCCCAGTCGTCCAACGATACCTTCCCCACCGCAATGCATATCGCGGCGGTGGAGGCCATCGAGGACAAGGTAATCCCCGCCATCGATCTGCTGGTGGGGACACTGCGCCGTCTGGAGGAAGAAAACGATGACATCGTCAAATCCGGACGCACGCATCTGCAGGACGCCACGCCCATCAAGTTCAGCCAGGAGATCTCCGGCTGGCGCAGCAGCCTGGAAAAGGACAAGAAAATGCTGCTGATTGCGCTGCCCGAACTGAAGGAACTGGCGCTGGGCGGTACGGCCGTGGGCACGGGTCTGAACGCGCCGAAGGGCTTTGACAGCCTTGTGGCGGAGGAAGTTTCGAAACTCACCGGCAAGACGTTTGTTACTGCGGAGAACAAATTCCACGCGCTGACCTCCAAGGATGAGATCGTCTTTGCGCACGGCGCACTCAAGGCGCTGGCCGCAGATATGATGAAGATCGCCAACGACGTGCGCTGGCTGGCCTCCGGTCCGCGCGACGGTCTGGGCGAGATCTACATCCCGGAAAATGAACCCGGTTCTTCCATCATGCCCGGCAAGGTCAACCCCACGCAGTGCGAGGCCGTCACGATGGTCGCCGTACAGGTCATGGGCAATGATGTGGCTGTCGGCATGGCCGCTTCGCAGGGCAATTTTGAACTGAACGTGTTCATGCCCGTGTGCATCTACAATTTCCTGCAGTCTGCGCGCCTGCTGGCCGAGTCGATTGTGTCGTTCAACGACCACTGCGCCGTGGGTATCCGCGCCAACCGTGAGAAGATGCACCACAACCTGCACAATTCTTTGATGCTCGTTACAGCGCTCAACCCCTACATCGGCTATGAGAATGCGGCCAAGACGGCGAAAAAGGCGTTCAAAGAGAACATCTCTCTGAAAGAAGCCTGCGTGCAGCTTGGATTCTTGAGCGAGGAAAAATTCGACGAGGTGTTCCATCCGGAACAGATGGTCTGATTGTGAGGATTTGGTATGACATTCAGTTATTTCCCCGGCTGCACGCTCAAAACCAAGGGCAAGCAGCTCGATACATATGGCCGCCGCGCGGCTGAAGCGCTGGGAATCGAGCTTCGCGAGCTTGACGACTGGCAGTGCTGCGGCGCGGTGTACCCCATGGCGCGTGACGAGATCGCTACGCGCCTTTCGTCCGTGCGCGCACTGTCGGCTGCTGCCGAACGAGGCGAGCCGCTTGTTACGCTGTGCTCTGCGTGTCACCACGTCATCAAGCGCGTCAACGGCGATATGCAGCGCGACGAAGACATGCGCTGGAAGGTGCAGAACTATTTGCAGCTCGATACGCCCTACGAGGGGCAGACCGAGGTGCTGCACTATTTGGAAGTTCTGCGCGACAAAGTAGGCTTCGACGAGCTTCAGAAAAAGGTCACAAATCCGCTCACGGGGCGCAAGATCGGCGCGTACTACGGCTGCCTGCTTCTGCGTCCGAGCAAGGAGCTGGGTTTTGACGACCCGGAAAATCCCACCATTTTGGAGGATTTCATCCGCGCCATCGGCGCAGAGCCTGTGGTGTATGCCATGCGCAACGAATGCTGCGGCGGCTACACGACGATAGAAAACCGCGCGTATGCGAAAAAGCAGGCGCAGAAGATCGTGGACAATGCCAAGGCCTGCGGCGCGGATACGCTGATTACGGCCTGCCCGCTGTGCATGTACAATCTGCGCGAGAATACGGATCAAAGCGTGCAGGTACAGTATTTCACCGAGCTTCTGGCCGAGGCGCTGGGTGTAAAGGAGGCGCAGGCATGAGTAAGGAAAACATGATCGAAACCATCACCCGCATCTCCGGCGTGAACCCCAGAAAGTGCATGAAGTGCGGCAAGTGCTCCGGTGCGTGCCCGGCATATGACGAGATGGAGTACCATCCGCATCAGTTTGTCTCGATGGTCGAAAACGGTCGGATTGACGAGCTGATGGCATCCAAAGGCATCTACATGTGCCTGAGCTGCTTTGCCTGCGTCGAGCGCTGCCCGAGAAATGTCGAGCCGGCCAAACTCATCGAGGCCGTGCGTCTGGCGGTCATCCGCCAGCAGGGCATGGATCGCCTGAAGCCGGAAACCATTGCGCAGATGGATGACGAGCAGCTTCCGCAGCAGGCGATCACCAGCGCGTTCCGGAAATATAAGAAGTAAGGAGGGAAGACAATGCAGAGAATTGGCGTATTTGTATGCTGGTGCGGCAGTAATATTGCCGCTACCGTCGATGTGGAGGCCGTTTCCGAGGCGCTCGGTCACGAGCCCGGCGTTGTTTTCTCCACCAATTATCAGTATATGTGCTCGCAGACGGGCCAGGACATGATCAAAGAGAAGATCCACGAATACGGCCTCACGGGCGTGGTCGTGTGCTCCTGCTCGCCGCGTATGCACGAGGCGACCTTCCGCAAAACGTGCGAGAAGGCGGGCCTCAACCCCTACATGGTTGAAATCGCCAACATCCGCGAGCAGTGCTCGTGGATTCACAAGGACAAGGCCGAGGCCACCGAAAAGGCTATTATTCTCGGCCGCGCAGCGATTGCCAAGGTGCACCTGAACGCGCCGCTCACTGCCGGCACCAGCCCTGTGACCAAGCGCGCGCTTGTCATCGGCGGCGGCATCGCGGGTATTCAGACTGCGCTCGACATTGCCGACGCCGGTTTTGAGGTCGATATCGTCGAGAAAAAGCCCACCATCGGCGGCAAGATGACGCAGATTGACAAGACCTTCCCGACGCTTGACTGCGCGGCGTGTATTCTGACACCGAAGATGGTCGACTGCGCGCAGAACGAGAAGATCAGCATCTACTCGTACTCCGAGGTTGAAGCCGTCAAGGGCTTTGTCGGCAATTTCCATGTGACCATCCGCAAAAAGGCGCGTTATGTGAAAGAAGACGTTTGCACTGGCTGCGGCCTGTGTACCGAGAAGTGCCCGCAGAAGAAAGTGCCGAACGAATTTAACCTCGGCATGGATAACCGCCGCGCCATCTATATTCCGTTCGCGCAGGCCGTGCCAAAGGTGGCTACCATCGATCCAAATTACTGCACGATGCTGAAGACCGGCAAGTGCGGCGTGTGCTCCAAGGTCTGTACTGCTGGTGCGATTGATTACAAGCAGAAGGATGAGCTGATTGAGCGCGAATACGGCGCGATTGTCGTGGCGACGGGCTATAACCCCATCAAGC
>JAEDFW010000094.1 GCA_016297855.1 Oscillospiraceae bacterium | reverse complement strand
CGTTCTTGGGAGCGCCGTTGGAGTTGTTGGACAGACCGCCGGTGGACTTCAGGCCTTCGTCGGAGAACAGCTTGATGGCGTTCAGAACGTCCATCTGCTTGTCCTGCATGCCCTTGACGACAAGGAACAGCGGGTCAAACCACAGATCGGTGGCGTCCATGCCGAGGCTCAGGCCGCGCTCGAGCATATGATGGCAGTGCATCATGCGCTCTTCGTTGTCCTTGGCGATGCCGTCGGCGGAGCAGAGCGCGATGACGATGGCGTCGTTGGCAGCGGCGAGGTTGATGTTGTCGATACGAGAGCCTGCGTCAGCGGAGTTGACGATGGGCTTGCCGTTGGTGCGGTTGTAGACCTTGATGCCGGCTTCGATGGCGCGCTTGTTGGCGGTATCGAGCGCCAGAGGCACGTTGTTGAAGTTCTCCTGCAGCAGCTTGACCGCCCAGGTCATCAGCTCGGGGCCGTTGGACTCGGCAGGGCCGATGTTGACGTCGAGGTAGGTCGCGCCGGCCTTGATCTGCTGCGCGGCACGCTCCAGGATGGGATCGGGGTTGAAGGTCGCCATAGCCTCGCGGATGACGGGGCTGATGCAGTGGATGCGCTCGCCGATGGTGACGAACTTGGGAGATTCCGGATCTCTCTGCTTGTAGTGCGCATCCAGATCGTCGCGGATCTTGATGGCGGGGATGGAAGCAGCGATCTTCTCGAAGTCCAGCGGCGCGTTGACGTCGGCGGCTGCCTTCTTCTCCTCGGCAGGCTTCTTGGAGGCGGCAACGGCCTCGGCAGCAGCCTTATACTCGCCGTCCTTGAGGTACTTGACCAGCTCGACAGCCTCGCGGGTACCGACGACAACGTTCCAATCGGGCAGCTTGTCCTGAATCTCGCCCTTCATGACGGCGACCTTGCCCGGGATGATGAGGGTGCGGCTGTTGATCTTGCCGGCAACGTCGAACTCGTCAAAGAACTTCTTGACGGTGGACGAGGAGAACTTGCCGGCGGCCCACGCGGTCAGAACGGACATGCCGGACGCGTCGGTGATGAGCAGGTTCACGGGCACCTTGGAGCGCTCGAGCTCGCCGGAGACGAGGAAGTAGGTCAGCGCGAAGTCGACCGTCAGCGCGCAGGGATCGTCGGGGCCGGCGCCGTTGATCGGGTAGATGCCGGGGGCGACCTTCATGGGCTTCTGCGGGTCGGTGTAGATGTTCTGGCGCAGGCCGTAGAGCGGCAGAGCCTCGGCATAGCGCATTTCGGGCATGACGATGACGGAGCCGTACTTGACGGTGAACACGGCGGCAAGCGCGGTAGCCAGATGCACGTCGTCGGTCAGCTTGGCAAGGTTCACAATGGACGGATAACCGAACGTGCGGTCATTGTCCTTCAGAGCCGCGCGGCGAACGAGAACGGCGTTGGCGAACGTTTCCTTGATGGTAGCGCCGGTGACGTCGAGCACGAGGTTCTTGTTGCCGGCCTTCTCCAGAGCCTCAACGGTGTCGTGGAGCTCGGCAAGGTTCGCGGCCTTGACGCCCAGAACAACGCCTGCGGCGGTGGCAACGGCGCTCATGTCGGCATAGTTGTCCTTGGTCGCGCCGTTGAGGATGGGCTTGGTATCCTTGACAGCCTCGACGGCCTTCTTCGCGGCTTCGACATTCTCGGTGTCGATGATGACGCCGCGGCCGGTCTCAGCGGCCTTCTTGCACAGCGCCGCGAGCTTGTCGGCGTCGCCTGCGTCATGAACGAGGACGAACTCCACGTACTCGCGCTCGCCGATACGCTCATAATCGACGGCCTTCACAGCCTCGAGCGAAGCGTCGGCCTTCGCGTCATCCATGCAGGTGCAAAGAGGAACGGCGAACAGGTTGCGCGAAACGAGGGTCTTTTCGTGACGGAACATCACGGTCTCGCCGCCCATTTTGTGGCCGGCTGCCTCGATGGTCTTCATGGGGGGCGCAGTGGCCTCGCTCAGAAGGGCGATGGCTTCGTCGGACATGTACGGGCACTTGGTGATGGGCAGCGCGCCCTGCGCGACCTTCATGCAGAACGCCATGCATGTGGGGCTGCCGCATTCCTTACAGTTTTTCTTGGGAGAGAGCTTGAAAATGTCAAGACCTTTGACTGCCATAATTATGTTCCTCCTTCCTGATTACATCAGCGCATCGATCATCGCGGCGATGGCCTTGATGGCTGCCGGATGACGCATAATGATCGCGTCCGAACCGCCGGCCAGCACGGCCGCCGCGGTGGCGATTTCCATCTCGACGCCGCGCTCTTCCTGATTGCCCCATTCGGGCATGTCAGCCTCGGGCATGATGGCTTCCTTCACGCCCCAGGTATCGGAGGACACAGGGGTCATGATGGGCATCTGCAGCATCGCATCGGACTGCTTGAGGGCCGCGTCCTTGATACGGTCAAGGGTGGAGGCGACATATTCATAGCCGTAGCCGACAGCGGCGGAGCCGATGTTCATGACGATGTTCTGGCCGCTCACGCCCAGCTGGGTCATGACGGTGTTGAGCTGCTTGGCAAGGTTGATGTCGACGGCGGATTCCGCGCCGACCTTCTGGTTGTACGCAAGACCGGCCGAAGCGCCGACGGTCTTGTAGTTCTCGTCACGGGCGGACAGGACAAGAATGTTCTTGCCCGAGAGTGCCTCGGCGATCTTGTTGAAGAGCTCGGTGTCCTTCTCCACGTTCTTGCAGCCCATGATGACGAGCGGCATCGTGGTGGCGTCGGAGACGTCCTTTGCCAGCTTCACGCATTCTTCCACGGACTTGTTTGCGCCGTTGGGATCTGCGCCCTCGAAGTGCAGGCAGAGGAACGACGCGCCTTCCATGGTCTCGGCGCGCTTGGCCATATCGACCACGCTCTCACAGCCGGCGTAAAATTCCTGCTCGCCGGGCATGGTGTACTCTTCCATGCCGAAGTCGGTCAGCTCCACACCGATCTTGGGTGCGTTCTTGATCTCTGCATCGAAGGTATGGAACGGCAGCACGTTCTGGCCGCCGATCGCCGTGGCTTTTTCGCCAACGCCAAGAACAACTTCATTGATCTTTGCGTTGTAAGCCTGTTTCTTGGGAACGAAAGGCATAATGATGAATCCCCCTATAAAAATAATTTTTATAAACCAAGTTTGCGCATGATCTCTTCCATCGCCTGCTTGACGGGCGCGCTGTCGGGAACCTGCGAGCTGGGTTTGCCCTCGCAGTCGTACTCATATACCAGCTCGTCCTGCGGCAGAACGCCCACCAGGTCGAGATCATACCGTTTTATTTCCTCCGCCACGCCGGCGTTCAGCTTGCCGCCGGGCGCGCGGTTGATAATCAGCTTCATCGTGCCGGGCTTCAGCTCCAGCTCGCGGATCATCTCCGCGATTCTGCCCACAGCCTGTACGCCGCGGCGCGAGCAGTCGGAAATGAGCAGCATCGTATCCACATGCGGAAGTGTCCCGCGGCTGATGTGCTCGAGTCCTGCCTCGTTGTCGATGACCATATAGCGGTAGTTGCCCGCGTATTTGTCGATCTGGGTCTTGAGAACGCCGTTGACAAAGCAGTAGCAGCCCTTACCCTGCGTCCTGCCCATGACGAGCATGTCAAAGTCGTCCTCTTCAATGAGTGCCGTGCTGAATTTCATCTCGGCATAGTCGGCCTTGGTCATATTGGCCGGAACCGTGCCCTTCTGCTCGGCGCGGGCCATCTCTTCGCGGATATCGCCCAACGTCGTCTCGACCTCCACGCCCAGAACCTCGTTGAGGTTGGAGTTGGCGTCGGCGTCGACCACCAGAATGGGGCCTTTTTTCTGTTTGCACAGATAGTCGATGATCATGCCGCAGGTCGTCGTCTTGCCGACGCCGCCCTTACCGGCAACTGCGATGGTGTGTGTAGCCATAGTATCTGCTCCTTCAAAGTCTCGCTGCAATTTGTAAGCCAGCCGCCGCGAGACGCTCGTCCCGGCGGACGCAGTGCCCGCCGGGACGCTGCGCGTTACACGAGGTCGATGAGACCTGCAGCCTTTGCGATGTAGGCGACGTCATCGTACTTGTTGAGCGCGTACAGATGGATGCCGTCGACGCCGCAGGCGCGGTACTGGTCGATCTGGTTGATGGTATATTCGATGCCGGCCTGCTTGAAGCTGGCCTTCTTGCCTTCGACGTCGGCGTCGAACGGCTCTTTGTCAAACGGGTTCGGGAAAATCCAGTTTTTCGAGATGATCTCGCAGAGCTTGCGGTCCATCACGCAGCCGTTGCGGCTGAGCGCCATGTTGATCGTAGCGGCCTGATCGAGGATGGGCATGATGCCCACGTCGACGGGCAGCCAGATACCGGCGTCACGGATCGCGTCGAGCCAGCGGCGGAACGCGTCCATATCCCAGCACAGCTGCGAGATGATGAAGTCGGCGCCGTTGTCCTGCTTCTGCTTCAGGAAAGCGATATCAGCCTCCAGGCTGCGGCACTGGATATGGCCTTCGGGAGAGCCCGCAACCGCGATGGTGAACTTGTCGCCGAACTCCTTGCGGATGAACTTGACAAGCTCGGTGGCATAGTGCAGATCGCCGTTGGTGCCTGTCCATCCGAAGGGCAGATCGCCGCGCAGCGCCAGCACATGGTCGATGCCGTGGTCAAGATACGTCTGCAGCTTGTTCCTGATGTCTTCCTTGGTGTTGCCGATGCAGGTAAAGTGCGTCACAGGCTCGCACTTGCCGTCGGCTCTGATCTTGTCGAGTACTTCCAGGTTCTTGCCTACGTTTGTACCGCCAGCGCCGTAGGTGCAGGAGATGTAGTCGGGGTTCAGGGTATACAGCTTTTCCAGCACGCCGCCCGCACCGCAAAGCTTTTCCATACCCACATCGGTTTTCGGCGGGAAAACCTCGAACGAGAATGTGGCTCTGTTTTCATAGATTTCAGCAACGCTCATATTTGCCTCCAAAATAAATAAAAATAGATTGCCTGCATGAATCTGAGCCAGGAAAGCGCATACTCTCCCAGCCCGATTCGATACAGAAATATCGTATCATATTTATTAGACAAATACAAGCCCGTTGCCGGACAAATCCGACAAAAAAGCGGCCGATTTCCCGTGCAGTTTTCTCTTCCGGCGCTGCGCGCGCCTACAGACGCGTAAAGACAAATTTCTGCGTCATACCCGCGCTCTCAACAAACACGGTCAGATCGCCGTTCGCCTTCTGATCGACGCTGAGGTTGACCTCTTTTCCTTTTACCATCTCACGGACGTAGGCCACGGGATCGTCGGTCTCGATCTCCTCAAAAAAGACGTCCCGCATCTGGTTGTTCGCGCAAAGATTCTGGATCTCGCGCACCAATTCATATTCGTGTGTCATACCGCGCGCGGGATGACGATGGCGGTATTGCCCACCAGATCGACCGAGACCAGCTCGCCCTCGATGACGACCTGCCGCTCCATGAGATCGGTGAGATACACCATACCGTCTTTGCAGTCGATGCGCTGGACGTTGGAAAGCAGCAGGTTTTCCGCCTTCTGCTCCGTTTTATAAACCATTGCAAGGCACATAATGCCGCCTCCTTATGCGTTCATGGCAGCGAGCACCGTGGACAGGCGCAGGTTGCCCTTTTCAAAATCGCTCACAGCCAGCATGATCTGCTCATAGGCCGTCGTCTCGCCAAGCTCCTGCAGCTGCTTTGCCAGCTGCGCCAGCTCGTTGGCGTGCGAGGCGTTGTGGCCGACCATGTATTTCATCAGCGCGATCAGCTCCTGCCGGGGGCTGACGTGCTCATGGCCGCATTCGGCGCAGTTCACGCCTTCGCCGCAGTGAACGCCGCAGCCTGCAGCCTCATGCGTATGCTCGTGCGGGTGGGTATGCTCATGGCTGTGCACGGTGCCGTCGGCGTGGGTATGCTCGTGGCTGTGTCCGTGTTCATGTTCGTGGGGATGGGTGTGCTCATGTACGTGCACCGTGCCGTCGGCATGGGTGTGTTCGTGGGTGTGCGCACCGTTCTCATCATGTTCCAGATGCATAATTATCGATTCCTTTCGTGTATGAAATAGTTGCTTTCATTATACTTGAAGCCGCCTGTTTTGTAAAGAGCGCGCGATTCGGAAATCATCCCCTGTCCGGGGTTTACAAGCCTGATATGGCTGCAAAAACCGTCGTTTTTTCAGTAGAAAACCGGGACGAACTGTGATATACTGCACACAGAAACCGCAAAGGAGCCTGCGCAATGGAACACGAGCACAACGAGCAGCACGAACATGAGCATGAGCATGACCACGACTATCTGCATGAGCACGGCATCGCCCACCTGCACTATCCCGACGACGGCCATACGCCCGAACAGGCAAACGATCACGCGCACGCGCACGATCCTTCCGCCGCACATGGCCACACGCACGCGAATACCCGCGCCGTTATCAACCGTCTGGCGCGTGCCATCGGCCATCTCGAGCATGTGAAAAAAATGGTCGAGGAAGGGCGCGACTGCTCGGAAGTTCTTGTGCAGATCGCAGCGGTGCGCGCGGCCATCAATAACGTAGGCAAGGTGATTTTGCAGGACCACATCCAGCACTGTCTGGTCGAAGCCGTCGAGCGCGACGACGAACAGGCGCTGGACGATCTGTGTCAGGCCATCGACAAGTTCATCAAGTAAAAAAACGCAGCCTTCTGAGAAACAGAGGGCTGCGTTTTTTATGATGCAGAAACGTCTGGCAGCAGGCGCAGTTATCTGCGGCGGGATTTGGTTTTACGGTCGTTATACTGCT
>JAEDFW010000093.1 GCA_016297855.1 Oscillospiraceae bacterium | reverse complement strand
ATAGCACTTGATCGTCTTGGGGGCAAGCCCTTTGCCGGTCGTTTCGTTTATCCCATCTTCGCCCAGATTATTGATAAACTGCTGGACGTGCCGCGCCGTGATCTTATCCATGCGCAGATGGCCAATGGCTGCGTAGGTTCTGGCCTTGTATGCTTTCATGCGCTTGAAGCTGCTTTTCTTTAGGCGCTTTTCTGCATATTCGGTAAACCACTGATCTGCAAAGACGGAGAATTTCACGTTTCCGGGCATGGTGCAGCTATCGCATTCGGCTTGGAAATGGTCAAGCGCCCGCAGCAGCTCTTTTTCAAGCTTCTTGCCCGTTAAACCGGGCGCGGGTGTCCAAGTCTTGGAGCGGGTCACCTGCCGCCCGTCAGCGCTATACCCGCAGGATGCCCGCAGGCGGTACGAGCCGTTTGCACGTTTTTCAGCATAGGCCATTTAATCACCCCTTTTCGCATTGGTACGATTTCTGTGAATTTCCCTATTTAGTTCTTTCAGACTTCTTATTATATCTTCTAGGCATGCCCGCTCAATTATATCCTTGCTAAGATAGGTGTAAAGGTAGTTCTTACCATCAGTAATTCCAGCTGTTTCTATTTCGTCAGTGTCTGCGGACGCAAAATCAAACAGAAAAAAATTACGAAGTTGTATGATTACACTGTCCTTAAATCCGTCCATTTTTACATGCAACTCACCGTCTGTGCGCGGCGTTGGATCGTATATCTGCAAAAGCAAATGGTTGACAACAAATCTAGATGCAGCTAATTCGAGCATTTCGACGCTTTGCTCGCTTAACCCGGTATATTCGCAGGCAATTCGCTTTTTTTCATCCTGCGTTTTTATGTTTGTTTCGCCCATAAGATAGCCAAAACTGCAATCGAAGAATTTACACAGTTTATCCATTTCAGAAAGAGACGGCGTGTGTCGACCCTGTTCCCACGTTCGCACTGTTTCAAGGCCACAGCCATATTCTTCTGCAAATGATTTTTGCGTATAGCCTGCCGCTTTCCGTGCGCGCTTGAATCCATCTTGAAAACTACGCAATATAACTACCACCTTTCTTTGAAATACGGCTGCTTGTACTAATAAAGTCAGCATTGAAAATAATACTTGATGCTGATAACATTATTACATCAACACAAGCAATATGTCAACAACAAAATGGAAAGGAAAATGAATTATGGCAAATGAAGAAATTCGCATCTGTGCAAAGGACGCTGGCGTACGGTTTTGGGAAATCGCAGAACGCCTCGGGGTAAATGAGTTCAGTTTTTCAAGAAGCCTGCGCCATGAGCTGCCGGAAAGCCAGCGGGAGAAAATCTGCGCTGCAATCTGTGAGATTGCAAGGGAAAGAAAGGGCGCTCGCGCATGAGCATCCCGCGCATGAGCATCCCGCGCATGAGAACAGCGCCGCTATTGATGAGCTGCCGCACCAGATGCACCGATACGGCAGTATTCGGGTCAACGGCGCGCAGCTCGTCCACCACACCCGTTGCCGTTCGCATTTTGGGTAACTGCATGATTCATCTTCCTTTCCGTTTCGTTGGGAACTCCGGCGGCGGGTGGTGTTAAACCGATCTTGCAGGCTTTGCCGTGCGTTGCTTTCCCGTTCCCGCTCCTATAGGCGTTCTCGCCGCCTTGCCGGTGTCTGAGCTGTTTTCGTTTGTCCCCCTTGACTGTCTTAATTATACTATCATTGCGCAACGATATCAATTGACAGAATAAACAATATTACGCAATGATATTTGTAAACATTTATCATTGCGCAATATGTACAAGAATGGTATAATATAGCCATAATGGTAAGGGTGCGTCAATTTGCGGATGCCCCGATAATGGAGGTTGACAAGGTGGCAGTATCTAAGGCACAACAAAAGGCACAAAACAAGTGGATTTCTAAGGCTTATGACAGAATCAATCTCACTGTGCCAAAAGGGAAAAAGGAACATATTCAAGCCCACGCAGAGGCGCGCAAGGAGTCCGTAAACGCTTTTATCAACCGTGCAATCACGGAAACGATGGAGCGGGAAACGCCGGACAAGGCCGAACAGGGGGGCGCGGAGTGATGTTCAAAGACAAATACCATCTGACCCCGGAAGAAAGCCGCTTTCTGGCTAAGAAAAAGTGGGATGAAAACGTATATTGCGGCATGAAGATGGAAAACCGCGCCGTGACGTTCCCGCAGACAAAGACGATTTTAGAGGGTGTCAATGTCCCGAATGTGCAGTTGGACGATATACAGGCAATCTTAAATATGCGCGACGCGTGGCGTTTTCTGCTCGGCAGCATCGACGAGCCGGTGACGCTGGAGTATGTATGCAAGCTCAACGCGTATATTGCCCGGAATGAAGCCCTAGAGTGGGGCAAGCTCCGCACAGGCCGCGTGGCGATCTCCGGCACGGACTACGAGCCGCCAGTGCCGACGCAGGACGGCGCAGAGCGGGAACTTGCTGCAATCCTTGACGCGGGTGTATCGGCCACGGAAAAGGCGCTGACGGCCTTTGCATGGGGCACACGCGGGCAGCTCTTTTGGGACGGGAACAAGCGCACGAGCCTTGCCCTTGCCAATAAGATCATGCTGCAAGCTGGTGCGGGTATGCTCACCATCACCGAAAAGAACATGGAGCAGTTCAACGACAAGCTGCTGGAATACTACAACACAGGCGAATCTGCGGCGCTGCTGTCCTTCCTCTACGAAACGTCGATACAGGGCATCGAGCGGGCATAAAGAAAGCGCCCTAGGCGCAAAACCGCCTAGAGCTTGACAAGGTGGCTATAAAAGCCTATAATAAACATAGAAAGGGCGCTGCGGCAAGCGGTTAGCCCAGCTAGTTAGATTCCTATATCTTAGAAACCGTCACTTGGCCGAGTGGCGGTTTCTGCTTTTTACGCTGATCGTCACAGTCCAGTCAAGGATATGGAACGTCAATGTAATTGGCATATGCGTCACCCCCTTTCGGGGTTATGTGACTAACCGCCCGCCGCTTTTAACAGCGCCCAGCCTCAAAAGAGGCCGTTAAAAGACTATCATACGACACGACAAAAAGCAAGCGTTTGCCCGCTCTTTTTTGGGTGTTATTCTGGGTGTTATTTGGGTGTTACGCGTGGTGGATGATACGATTCGATAGGATAGAATATGTTCTAAATTTGATATAAAAACAGAATAAATTAGCGTGATTTGCATATAAAAAATACGAGCAAAAAGAACATATCAAAATTCAAGTCTCATCTCTCGCACCAAACAAAAGAAGCAGCTTGCATTGCAAGCTGCTTCTTTTGTTTGGTGAAGGCTTCACCGCTGGAGAAACTTCCGCTGCGGCGGGCGGTGGAACGTACAAGACTCCCCCGGGCGTTGTTTTGCACGCGTTCTTCCCTCTGAAGCCTGCGACCTTACACGTTTTTTGCCGCAGCCAACAAACCCGTTCGGGTTTGGGCTGCGGCATATTTTAGAACGCGGTTATTCGCGCAGCTTATTGAATATGCGCGTGGTTGTTGATGTGATCGATGCAGTAGCAGTAGTAGCCGTTGCATTTCGAACAGTAGCGGAACTCCAGATTGGGATACTCGGTGTCGGTACGGCCGCAGACTGTGCACTTATGCCGGTAGGGCTTTTCGCCGGATTTGGAATGATATCCGCTTGCCCAGTTGGGATCGGGTTTTGGGTGCGTCTTGCGCTGCTTTGGGCGACGGTAGCGCACCGAAGAGGGCAGAAGATTTTTTATGTCGGAGCCAAAGAACAGGAAAAAATTGAGCAGCGGCACCAGCGGGAACAGCCAGAAAAAGCGGAAGAATCCATATGAGAGCAGATAACTTACGACATCCCACGCTGCAAAGCCCAGATATACCCATGCCATCCATTTCATTTTGATGGGAATGATGAAAAACAGCAGTACCTGCGATTCCGGCGCAAGCGTAGCGACGGCGAGGAACAAACTCAGGTTCATTGCGCCAGCCGTGGCCGGATAGCCCAGCAGCAGCGCTGCGATATCCGTGAGCAGAATACCGGTGAAATAGTACAGGTTGAAGCGGAGCGCGCCCCAGTACTGCTCAAGAATCCGGCCGAACTGATAGTAGCAGAACATGGCCACAACAGATAAAAACAGATTCATGCCGGCGCTGTCACACAGATAAGTAAAAATATAGGTGAAGAGCCGCCAGATCTGCCCGTGCAGAATGCCGCTGCGGCTGAAGCACAGCCATGAGTAGACCACGTTGCTGGGATCGATCGCGGACAGCAGATATACAGCCGCATTGCCGATGGCAATGACGAGCATCAGATTCGGGATGCCCTTACTGCGGTTGCGCAGACAGAAGCGTTCAAAACGTTTTCTGAGTTCCTTCATGATTCCATCATCCTCCAATACCGCCTATCTTACCCGATGGCAGACAGAAAATCTACGAACAAAATGTTAATAATGATAATATTGTAAATATTATACACCAAAGCATGCCTGCGGCAAACATGTCGTGTGGAGAAAAGCTGCGCGCGGAAATATTTTTTCGTTTTCTATTGACTTTTTTTGCGCGCCCTGTATAATAAATGGCGATAATTGAATAGCCTTATCAAGAGTGGCGGAGGGAACGGCCCGATGAAACCCGGCAACCTGCATTGGCAAGGTGCCAAATCCGGCGAAGTGATCGAAAGATGAGGATTTATTTTCGTGCGCTTTGTCGAGGACAGAGCGCTTTTTTGTTGTGTAGTTACAGTCAGAAAGGATTTTGAACGATATGGAAAAAGCAAAGCGTATCTTTACCTCCGAGTCCGTTACGCAGGGACATCCGGACAAGCTGTGCGACCAGATCTCCGACAGCGTGCTCGACGCGATTCTGGCGCAGGATCCCATGGCGCGCGTGGCGTGCGAATGTGCGGCCACGACAGGACTCGTGGCGGTGATGGGTGAGATTACGACCACAGCCAATGTGGATATTGCGGGCATTGCGCGCGAGACCATCTGCGCGGCCGGCTATGACAGTGCCGCAGCTGGCTTCGACGGCCACAGCTGCGCGTTGATGACCGCCATCGACAAGCAGTCGGGCGATATTGCCATGGGCGTGAACAACTCGTATGACGAGGACGGGCAGACGGGTGCCGGCGATCAGGGCATGATGTTTGGCTTTGCCTGCGACGAGACAAAGGAGCTGATGCCCGCGCCCATTTCCTACGCGCACAATCTGACGAAAGCACTGGCACAGGAACGCGAATCCGGAAGACTTTCGTGGCTGCGGCCCGACGGCAAGAGCCAGGTTTCGGTGCAGTACGCCGCCGACGGCACGCCCGAGCGCATCGATACTGTAGTCGTCTCGACGCAGCACGCGCCTGAAGTTTCCATCAAGGAGCTGCGCGAGGCTGTCATTGAGACTGTCATCAAGCCGAATTTGCCGTCCCGGCTGCTGGACGCTGATACGCGCTATTTTGTCAACCCCACCGGCCGGTTTGTCATCGGCGGCCCGGTGGGAGACACCGGCCTCACGGGGCGCAAGATCATCGTCGATACCTACGGCGGCTACGCGGCGCATGGCGGCGGCGCGTTCTCGGGCAAGGACCCCACCAAGGTCGACCGCAGCGCGGCGTATATGGCGCGCTACATTGCCAAGAATCTGGTGGCGGCGGGTCTTGCGAAGAAGTGCCAGCTGGAGCTTGCCTACGCCATCGGCGTGGCGCAGCCGGTATCGGTGTTGGTTGAGACGTTCGGAACGGGCAAGCTCCCGGACGGCGAACTCTCCGCGCTCGTTACGCGCTGCTTTGACCTGCGTCCGGCGGCCATCATCCGCCAGCTCGACCTGCGCCGGCCCATCTACCGACAGACTGCAGCCTACGGCCACTTTGGCCGTCCTGAGCTGGATCTGCCGTGGGAGCGGCTGGATCGCGCGGACGAACTCCTGAAGAATGCGTAAGTAAGCCACTCCCCGGTATGCATGGCATACCGGGGAGTTTTATACGCATGCGGGTTGTGCGTCGGTGGAGGCAAGCCAGCCGCCGAACGCCATAACGGCAAACGCGGCAAGAAAGCGGGCAGAGGGCGCTTGCCGGCAGATCAGCAGAGAAAGGCCTGCGGCAAGAAACGGAGCACAGGCGTAGTAGATGCTGGTCTTTGCTGCACCGAGGGCGCGCTGGGCGCGGATGTAGCAGAAAATGCTCAGACCGTAGGCAACAAAGCCGAGCAGCAGCGCACAAAGAAGATAGATGATCTGCGGAAACTGCTCGCCTATGAAGCACGCAAGAAGCAGCGAGCCGAGTCCGGAACCAAAGCCCTTGACAATCACGATGGTAAGCGGGTCTTTGGCGCTGAGTCTGCGCGTGCAGTTGTTTTCAAAGCCCCAGCACACACACGCCAGCAGAACGAGCACGGAGCCGGCGGAAAAGCGCAGGCTATCGGAACTGTCGAGGCAGAGCAGCATACTGGCCGCGCAGATCAGACCGATCGCCACCCAAAGGCGCGCGGAAATGGCTTCACCGAACAGCATAAGCGCAACAAGCGCTGTTGCAACGATTTCAAAATTGTTGAGCAGGCTGACATTCGCGGCATTGGCTGTGCGCAGCGCCACCATCAGCAGAACCGGAGCGGCGATATCCAGCAGCACCATCGCGACCGTATACGGCAGAACGTCTTTTGACAGCGGCCAAGCGTCTTTCTGTGCACAAAGCCCCGGACAGACGATTCGTGCGGCCAGCAGACCCGCGCCCGCGCCGAGATATAACAGCGCTGCCAGCATCGTCGCGCTCACATGCCCCAGCAGCAGCTTGGAAAACGGCGTGCTGAGCGCGTACAACGCTGCGGCAAGAATGGCAAGGAATGGGGGATATTTGATTTTTGCCAGCATATACAGCGCCTCTTTCCATATCCCCGTATAGGGGATATGGAAAGTATAGCACAGAAGCTGCTGTCTTGCAAGCAAAATGCCGGTATGACGCAGTCATACCGGCAGGAAAATCAAAGTGTTTTGGATTTGAGAACTAG
>JAEDFW010000092.1 GCA_016297855.1 Oscillospiraceae bacterium | reverse complement strand
GCAAACGCCGCGCCAAGCACGACCGCGATACCAAGAATCACGCAGATTGTCGCCATCATCCACTTGGGAATGGCATAGGGATTGCCGTCGTCCGGTGTCTGCGCAGACGCGCTCGCTTTTCGCTTCACATTCTTTGCCAGCCGCGCGCCTCCCTTTTTCTTTTTTGCCGACGGATACCCGTCGGCAGGAGCAGAAGAAACGTCGGTGTTTCTTCCGCAAAGTGGGCACTGCTTCAGCGCTGCATCATATTCAATACCGCAATATTCGCAGGTTCTAAGCTCCATAATTATCCTCCGTTGTATCGCTCAATGCCGCCGGCAAAGCATGTGCCGGCACACAAAACTGTGCCCGAAGGCTACAGCTTTTATATGATACCACAAATTATCCGAAATTCCAAGTATGTACTACAATATCTTGTATTGCTTTTTCCGTGAAAATGGCCTAAAATAAAAGCGTCTATACATGAAGGAGGCGAAGTATTTGGCAGAACTCAAGCTTATATCGCCACTGCTGTCCAATATGGAGCTCGTCAGCTGTCTCAGCGAGCGCGGCGGCACGTCTGTCTATGTTGTCCGTAGCACAAGATCCGGCCAATGCTATATTCTAAAACACATTTCTGTTCCGGAATCGCAGAAGCAGGTTGATGCGCTGCTCTTTACAGGCGCGGCTGCTACGAAAGAGGACGCGCAGAAGTATTACGAACAGGTCGTATCCGACTACAGAACTGAACTGGAAACGCTCGAGTCCATATCCTCAAGCCCGAATCTGGCTTGCTACCGCAGCTATCAGATTGAACCCAAGCAGGACGCCATCGGCTATGACGTGTATCTGCTGGCCGAGCAGCGAAAGACGCTGGTCGACTATCTTTCCGACAATGCCATGACGCACCTTTGCGCAGTCAACCTTGGGATGGATCTTTGCAACGCACTCATTGATCTGCGCGCTGCAGGACTGATCCACCGTGACGTAAAGCCGCCCAACATCTACCTCAGCCCGCAGGGGCATTTTGTGCTTGGCGACCTCGGCATTGCGAAGATCAGCGAACTCAAGTACTGCTCGATGCCTGAGCATATGCTCAGCTCTTACTCCGCGCCGGAGCTGTTTGATCTGGTCGGCTCGATTGAACCAACGACCGACATCTACTCCGTGGGTCTCATTCTCTACCGCATCTACAACGGCAACCACGGACCCTTTGAGGACGAGAAAACGTCTGCCCGGGCCGCAGACAAGCGCCGCGTCACAGGCGAAGCCCTTCCTGCTCCAATGTACGCCGACTACGAGCTGACCGAGATCATTCTCAAAGCCTGCGCATTCAAGCCGGAGGACCGCTATCAGACGCCGGACGAGTTTAAAACTGCACTTTGTGAGTACATGAAGCGCAATCAGCTCGAAGATACGCTCATCGTGCCGCCCATTGTGGCCGATTTTGAACCGATCGACCCCAATGAAGAGCCCGAACCGGTCGAGCCGGTGCAGTTCGCAGACACCGACGCCATGAGTGATGATTTCAAGGAGAACTTCTCGCCTGACACACAGATGCTGAATGCCATCATTGACTCGGTACACCGGGATATGGCGGGTGAGAAGCTGCCTGACATCTCGAACTCACTGGAGCATTCCGACGATGAGGATGAAATTCCTGTGGAATCGCCCGCAAAACGCCGGCGCAAGCCCAAAAACCGCTGGATTCCGCTCGCAGCCACACTGGCGGTGCTGCTCATTGCGGCGGCGGCGCTTGTCTACTTCTTCGTCATCGCACCGGCCAGCATCCACATTAACAGCATTTCACTTGTCAGCCGCAGCTCTGATTCGATCACCGTTGAGGTCGACTCATCCGAGGAGGACGGCTCGTTCGGCGTCATCTGCTCCGATGCCTATGGCAACACCATCCGCCGCAGCTACGTTTCCGGTGAGCAGATTCTGTTTGATTCGCTTGTTCCAGGTACGCAGTATACCGTGACTGTTGAAGCGGAAGACGGCAAAAAGCTGACCGGCTCGTATACACTCGCGGCCAGCACCCTTGCCCAGACCGACATCCTGAGCTTTACGGCTACGCCCGTATCCGTCACGCAAGCTGAGCTCAACCTCATCATCAAGGATGGACCAGACCCCGGCGTATGGACGGTTCGCTACTTTGCTGACGGCACGGAAGAAAAGACGAGCACCTTCAGCGGTCACTCCACCACAATCGCGGGCCTGCAGTCCGGCACCACTTACACCTTTGAGCTGCTTGAGCCTGAAGGAACCAGCCTCATCGGTCAGGTCAGCACCAGTTTCTCCACCGTACCGAGCGTGGATATCGAGTCCATCAAAGTTGCGCTCTCCAGCTCGACAGCAATCTTGTCATGGCCGTTCACTGGCGACGAGCCTGAGGCCTGGACGGTCACCATCTCCGGCACCGATGGCTATACAGACACGCAGATCGTCTCGGCGTCTACCATCACGTTCGAAGGGCTGACCTCCGGCGAGACATACACCGTTACCATCTCCGCGCCGACCATGCTGCAGCCGGTTGAGACCAGCTTTGTACCCACCGTCACCGTGCTCGAATCCTTTACGGCCGATCCCACTGAAGAAGGCGGCATCGATCTGCACTGGATTTGTGAGGCAGATCCCGCCGAGGACATATGGATCATCAACTATGGCCCTGCGGATCTTGCCGGAAGCACCGATTGGCTATCCACTGTTGAAGTGCTCGGCAGCGAAGCTCCTGTCAGTATTCTGCCGGATGATCTGTTGCCCGACACAACCTACACTGCAACGATCGCGCTCAAGAGCGGTGAAAAGCTGGAAGGCGCGGACACCACAATCACCTTTACGACCGAAGCGGCCAAAGCCTTTACGTCGTATGGCTTCAAGAACGTCTATGTGGGTCTGTTCCTGTGCCCTGAGCAGGAAGATTGGACATACCTCAATCTAACCAAATCGCGCAACTCGTTCAAAACTGACGAGAAGATCGCCTTTGCCGTGCAGACCATCAACAAACTGGAATCCAGTACGGATGAAGTCGGCATCGACATCGTCCTGCGCGATGCAGACGGGAAGCTGCTCAGCTGGGTGCACACCAGCGCCGTCTGGGACGAGATGTGGAACAACAGTCTGTTCGTCGGCGAGGTTTCCAGCCCACTGCAGCGCGCCGGAACCTACACACTGCAGATCTACTTCAACCGCCAGCTCGCAGCGGAAAAAGAGATCCCGATCGAGAATTAAAAAAATCTGCAAGGCCATCCGGCCTTGCAGATTTTTTATTTACTCGTCCGCTCCAACCAGACGGTTGAGCCAGCTGACATAGTAGCTGCTGTTGATCATGTAGGGATAATTGATGACGATCAGATCATCGATCTGCTGCTCAGAAGCAAATGCGGCCAGATCGAGAGAGGGCTTGCCGTCTCGATTAAACTCGCGCGGGTCGATAACAATGATCTTGCTGTAGTGGCTGGTCAAAAACGGCGCAAAAGCATTGCCGTAGGACTCCTTGAGCATGATGCATGTCGGACCGTTCTCCACATCCGTCTCGATCACGCACACCGGCGTATCGCCGCCGATGAAGCAAAGATACTTGTTGGAGACCGAATTGTCGAGCTTCGTATATACCACGCTTACCGGTACGCCGTTTTGCAGTTCCGCGTTCGCATAGTATTTTGCGTGCGTCTCAACGACCGGCAGGTAGTAGTCCAGATAATCGGGATTGTCCTTCAGCGTCTGGTTCTGCGGATAACCAGAGGTGAATGTATACATCGAGCCCAGAAATGTGTCATACCGCCCCGTCTCAAACTCCGAAAGCTCCACTGCTTCAAACCCGGCTGCCTCACAGAAAGCGGTGTAGGCGTAATACGCGCCCAACTGCGTCCAGTGGTGGTCGGTGCGGAAGAAGATGTATTCATCCGTGTGGGCGCGCAGTGCGGTACACGCGTCAACCGTGATGATATCCTCCGCCATCTGATCGTAGCAGCGCTGGATCATCTCCTTCTGGCTGTGCAGACCCGTGTGCATGCTCTCTGGCGAATAGAACTCACCGCCGTTGCACGTCAGAAGTGAAATGGTGCGCGTGCCCTCAGGCATTGCCGCAGCGAGGTTGTTGACTGCGCCGGCGTAGGACGTGATCACATCGTCAAGCGCCGTCGGGATCTCCATCGCGCGCGTGCCGACGAGAATGACGTTTCCTGCATAACTGGCCTCGGACTCATCCGGATTGTCCAGCGGCGGAATCTCCTCTTGCTTCGGTTCATCCGGCATCTGCTCCGGCGTTTCCGGCATCTCCTCGCCGTCTGGTGCCGCCTGCTCACCGCTGGCCGCTATCCCGGGCTGCTGCGTCTCATCATCGGTCGTATCCTGCTTCTGCGTCACATCGGGTGTCTGCTGCAGCACGCTGTCGAGCGACTGGCCGCCCTGTTCCGCGCCGGTATTGCCGCTGATGACAAGCACAGTATCCTCTCCGCTGCCGGAATAGTAATAGAATTTGTTCAGCGTCCGGTTGGCTGCAAGCAGCGTCTCGCGCATGGGAAAGGTGTCAGCGTAGTACGTCTCAAGCGCCGGGATATAGCTGCCGTCAAAAAGCGCGGAGAGTGAGAACTTCGGTTTCTTTGCCAGCTCCCGGTTTTCCGACTCCGATCTTGTCGGATCCTTGTCCACCAGGGAGATCAGCCCCACCAGCAGCATGGCCGCCAGCGCCACAGACAGGAGGATGGTATAGATCTTTTTCACGACACACTCCTCCTTAGAACCGGAAATACAAAAATGCGTTATACGACGTTCCCACCAGTGAGATCGTGCACAGCGCCAACAGCGCCAGATCGAACGCATACGTCACAAACACATACACCTTCTGTCTGGGTCCTTCGTGATCTTTCCCGGCACAGAGCATACCGAACGCATTGCCGATCATCTGCGGCAGCGGTGTGCTGCCGATGATGCAGGTGATGAGCAGCGGCAGATTGTTCACAAGCATAATGGAAGTCGTCTCGCTGGAAAAGCCCGCGCCAGAGAAGCCAAAAAGCACTGCAAAGCTCTGCCCCAGTCTTGAAGCATCGGTAAAGTAAAAGATATTCCAGCCGATAACAACCAGAAACAGCGTCACAAGCTGGCGGACGGCCACAGGCACGCGCTTGATCTGGCGCTTGAAAAGCCGCTCTATGCACAAAAGCACGAAGAAATACATGCCCCATAACACGAAGTTCCAGCTTGCACCGTGCCATAAGCCCGTAAGGAACCAGACCACCAGCAAATTCAGATACACATGCCGGCGATTGCCTCCAAGCGGAATATAGACATAGTCACGGAAAAAGCTGCTGAGTGAAATGTGCCATCTGCGCCAGAACTCCGTAATCGAACGCGAAATATACGGCAGATTGAAGTTCTCAGGGTACTTGAAGCCGAATATCCTGCCGAGCCCGATCGCCATATCGGAATAACCGGAAAAGTCAAAGTAGATCTGAAACGCAAACAGCAGCACGCCCAGCCAAATGCCAAGCGTCGTGGCTGACGAGAGCTGCCCGTCCAGAATCTGGCTGGCGATCTTTCCGGCGCCGTCGGCCAACAGTACCTTTTTACCAAGGCCAATGCAGAAGCGCGTCATACCGTAAAAAATATCCTCACGGCAGGACGTGCGCTTTTCGATCTGCTGTTCCACGTCGCTGTAGCGCACAATCGGCCCGGCGATGAGCTGCGGGAATAGACTCACATACAGCAAAAACCGCCAGTATGAGCGCTGCACGCCGACCTGACCGCGATAGACGTCGATCACATATGAAAGCGCCTGAAAGGTATAGAATGAAATGCCGATAGGCAGCGCAATCTGCGGTACAGCAAGCGACGTGCTGAACAGCGCGTTGAAGTTTTCCACAAGAAAACCCGAATACTTGAAAACTGCCAGACAGCCGAGGTTCACAATAACAGAAATTAGAAGTTTCAACTTCTGCCGGCCTGCCATCCCCATCCACAAGCCGAATCCCCAGTTCGCCGCCGCCATACCGATCATCAGAAATACGTACAGCGGCTCTCCCCAGGCATAAAAAAACAGGCTGAATACAATTAAGACCGCATTTTTACTGATCGTGCTTCTGCACAGGAAGTATAAAAGCAGACAAACCGGCAAAAACAGGTATAGAAAAATAAGGTTTGAAAATACCATCGGCACAGCACTCCGGATACAGATGATTTACATAATTCATGCATTTCCTAATTTAGCAGACGTTCCCTCTTTTTGCAAGCGCTTTCTCCTTTTTTCGACTTATTTTTTTCTAAAGGTTCTTCCCCGCCTTTACCCTATGCCAGCGCCGCTTGCGGTATGTCGCACTGCTCGCGGCACATTGCGCAAAACTTTGCTTGCTTTCTTGCCGGCCGCATGATATACTAATGTTGTTTTATGTGGTTTTTCATTTTATCATTTACAGGAAGTGTTGCTCATGCTGGCTATCGAACGGAAAAATGAAATACTTGCCAAGCTCCGCGCCGAGCAGCGTGTACTGGTCAGTGAACTTGCCCTACACTACAACGTGACCGAGGAGACCATCCGCCGCGATCTTGACAAGCTGGAAAAAGAGGGCTATGCCACCAAAACCTACGGCGGCGCCATTTGGGGCAACAGCACCAAAACAGATTTGTCCTATACGATCCGCAACAAAACAAATGTGGAAGCCAAGAACGCGATCGCAACGCTGGTCTGTGATCTTGTGGAAGACGGCGACCATCTGATGATCGACGACAGTTCCACCAGCCTCTACATTGCCAAAAAACTGAAAGAAAAAAAGGCGCTGACGGTCATTACAAACTCGGTGGAACTGGTGGTTGAGCTCTCCGGCGTCGAAGGTTGGACGATCATGCTGACAGGCGGCCGGCTCAAGCCCGAGTCTTTGGCTCTGGTCGGTGGCCAGACGCAGCAGTCGCTCGCCATGTTCCATGTGGACAAGGTCATCATGTCCTGCAAAGGGATTGATCTTGACGCCGGCGTGACAGACTCGAGTGAGTTCCACTCGCAGACCAAACAGTCGATGCTCCGTGCGGCGAAAAAACGCATTCTGGCGCTCGACGGCAGCAAATT
>JAEDFW010000009.1 GCA_016297855.1 Oscillospiraceae bacterium | reverse complement strand
CACGAATCGCCGGAGGTGATCTACCGCAAGCGCAAGGTGCAGGAGCAACTCCAGCACATTCTGGATGAAGGGCGGGAGAAAGATGGAAATTGACGGGCGCACAGTGATTGAGAGTTATGTGGAGATACAGCCGGTCACGCGGGAGCAGCAGGCCGAATGGCTGGTCAACTGCCTGACCAAGGGAGACATACTTGGATACGCGGAGCACATACGGGAAGAGGTTGCGAAAATGAGAGGGGGAAATCAAAAATGCGGCTGATGTGGCAGTTAATGAAGACGGCGCTGGTAATCCGGGAGTTGCTGAGTCTCGGACTGTTCGCGGAGGTGCGGATCACGCGCGGGGCGCGTGGGCTGGAAAGCAAGCTGTTTGTGAATCATCACGGGATCTGCAGTATCATGAGCCCGCGGGCGGCGGTCGGTCTGTGCGACTCAATGCGGCGGCTGAATTGACCGCCACGGACCGAGCGAAGCAATGGAGCAACAATGCACCGAGCATCTGAGCAGCGGAATAGTATTGCAGTGAGTCGAACCGCAGAGGATGGCGGAGAGAAGAAACGCACAGGCGGAGATATGGAAGGGAAAGCACCGGAGTAGCAAAGTTATGGACGGCAATGGAGTTGCTGAGAAGAGATTGGCAGAGCTGCGGAAAAGAGACGATGAGCAATGTGTGGAAACGGCAATGAGCATATCTGAGGAGTTAGGGTATTGTACAGAAAGGAAAAGAAGTGGAGAGCGACGGCAAGGGAATGATTTGATATGCTGCGAGTTGGCACGGTTATGCTATGCGCGAGAGCGGATACGAATTGTACGGGCATTGATGCGTGACGCGAAGGCAAGGATACGATTTACACAGCAGAGGCACAGCACAGATGGGGTTTGCTGAGGCATTGATAGGCGAAGAGGAGAGCGGATGAGGCACTGATGAGAACCGTTTCGCCAAGGCAACGCGGAGCGGTGGTGAGCAAGGAGGCGGCTATGAGCCAATGAGCAAAGCAAGGGAAATACGAAGAAGGGCAAGGCTGAGTTTAGGCGTGGTCTTGATGCGGAACGCGACGGCGGTGATAAGCAAAGGAGAGGCAAAGAGGAGGGCGGATGGGTAATGCAGCGGACTAGCTGGGTCCTGTGATAGCTTAGTTTGGCTATGCGATGGTTATGAATGGAACGGATTTGTTCAGGCGTTGAATGGAGTAGATAAGTAACGGCAGAGCACGGCAGTGCTTAGAAACACGATTACAGAAGGAGGAAGAAACAATGGCTATTAAAATGGAAAACCGAACGTACAGATTGACCGGAATCACTCCTCTGCTGGGGAGCCAGCCCGCAAGCAGAACGCTGCGCACTGAGTTCATCGGCAGCAAGGCGCCGTCCCCGGCAATGGCAGACGAAGAGGACGAAATGCTGGGCAACATCGACGAGAAGGGTTTGACGGTATTCCTGCGCGACGACAACGACAACTCGCTGATTATGCTGGACTACATGATGCGCGGATACCTCAAAGGCGCGCTGGAAGGTCTGGTTGCACAGACCGAAATCAAGCAGCCAAGGTCGAAGATTGACCGATATGTTTTCACGGGGCCGAGGCGCATTCAGATCATGCGCGACGGCGAGCCGATAATTGACGAGGACGACCAGCTGGAGCGCCCGCTGCGCGCAGAGACCATGCGCGGACCGCGAGTAAGTCTGGCGGCAAGCGAA
This sequence comes from Oscillospiraceae bacterium, assembly GCA_016297855.1. Classification (GTDB taxonomy): domain Bacteria; phylum Bacillota; class Clostridia; order Oscillospirales; family Oscillospiraceae; genus CAG-170. The sequence continues at coordinate 30,437 of JAEDFW010000009.1, read as the reverse complement.
ATGATTGATCTGCCGTGGAGCGTGGAGTTTGTGGTAACGCTGCTGCCAAATCCGGCCAGCAAATCCAGCGCGCAGGTAACGTGGGACGCGATCGAGACGGCGTTGGATTACGGCCAGTTTCAGGGGCTTGGTCAGTGGCGCAATGGCGGATACGGGCGCTTTACGTGGGAACGCGTCGATCGGTAGGTCAGACTGGATGCTGACGGGGAGGGCGGAGGGCGTGGCAAAACTGCGCTGGGACAAGATCATGGAGGACATCAACGGCGGAGCGAATGACGCATGGCTGAAAAAAAAGGTACGGCCTGGGCGGGGACACGGTCGCAGTATATCGCAAATACGCAAAATATATGCGGTTCAGCGGCGACGGAACGTATGTTGATTGCGTTTCGGCGGAGGCGATATCAGCAATGGCCTCATTCAACCAGCTGGCGTACACGTTGGACATGTTTTAGGAGGGGTGCGGAATGGTCAGGATAACACCCGCGGAGGAGGATCTGCGCAAGGCGCGGGCCATGCTGGAACGCGAACAGCGCGCCGGACCGCATCCCAGAAAGGCGCGAATGATTGCAGCGCTTGAGGCGCGCATCGTGGTACTGGAGAGGAGAGCGGAAAAAGAGAGTGAAGGCGTCAGAGGTTAAAAAACTGGTCATGAACGCAAAAAGCGCAGTCATCATGACGGACAGAGACGGTAAGCAGTGGTTGGGCGATGGAAGATACTTTTTTGCGGCAGATGACAGTTTGCCGCTCAACGAGGACAATGTGCTGGCTGTATTGGACGTGGACAAGGACAAGCGAGACAAAATCAGATGCACGCAGGCGGCGGCGTTTGATCCGCGAATGACAATAATGCCGGACGAAGAGCGTGACGTGAAACTGACGCCGCGCATGAGCGTTTACTATGGCGACGAAATGATTACGATCATGACCAGCGACGATAACGAGTTGTTTGGCATAAGGCAGAGCGCGATCAGGCCGGCAAACGCCAAATACGGACTGGCATTTTTCGCCCGGCGGCGCGAGGGAATGATCCCGTGGATCGTGTGCTTTGAGGATATGTTCGCAACAGCGATCCTGATGCCGGAACCGGCACGAGTGATCGCGGCAATCGTGGATGGCATGCAGGATATTATGCCATACAAGATTGTGTCGTATGAGACGAGAGAGGACGCTGAAGAAGCATAGCAGAGGAGACACGCTCCTCTGCGTCTGCCGGAGTATATACTATATAATGCGCCGGCAGACGCAGGAGAACGACCAGACCGGCAGGGGCCGGTTGATGTCCTTGTAATAGGTATTAACAAGTCACGCAAAGAAGCGGCAGACAAAAACCAAAAGAAAACAAGGGAAACCGCAACTCCCGGAACGGACGACACGCATGAAAGACTGACTGTGGACGGGTACAGACATAAGTTGACAGAGACAAAAGGATTACGGGACAGCGGGGGTCCAGGGGGCGCAGCCCCCGGCCTCGCCTCTCCTCCGGAGGAGGTTGGATGATGCAGGACCAGACGCTCAGGGCATGGCAGTTGCTTTGCGATACAGTACCAAACGAGGAGGCACTGACCGAGATCGAGAGGAGGCGGGGATTTTACCGGACGCGGTCCATAAAAAGCGGCGATCTGCTGGAAGTGGAGGCATATCCGATACTGCCCAAGACGGTGATCCGCGAGGCGATGCAAAAGCATCCGGCAAGTCGCGAGGCGCAGAAGAGGCTTAATCAGCGCAATGCGGAAAAGCGTCTGATGCGCTTAATGGAAACCAACTTCGGGCAGGGCGACTGGTATTTCACGGCGACGCTGGAAGGAGCGAACCTGCCGACGGTTGAGGGAATGCAGCGGATGATCAGGCGCTTTATATCGCGCCTCAACTACCGACGCAAAACAGCCGGGATGGATAACGCGCGGTATATCTACGTGATCGAGGGCTACGAGGAGGGCAGCAAGCAGAAGCGCCTGCACGTGCATTTTATCATTGACGGCGGTCTGGACCGCGCGACGCTCAAGGAGATCTGGGGGCACGGTCGCTGCAAGTGCGACGAACTGGATCCGGCGAGTTACGGCGGGTTGGTCAATCTGGCAAAGTATCTGAGCAAGGATCCACGAGGCCGGAAGCGGTGGAGCGCGTCGAAGGGGCTGAAAGGTCCGATTGTACACACGGCAGAACGCAAGGTAAACCACAAAACCGCGCGGAGAATTGCCGAGAGTCCGGCAGGCGCGGCAGCTGCGCTTGAAAAACTGTATCCGGGATATGAGCACGTAGAAACGGAGGTGAGGACAAACCCGTTTATTGCAGGATGCTATATTTACGCGGTAATGCGCCGCAAGGAAGGAGTACAAAAAAATGAACAGGGTAGAACTGGTGGGAAGATTGGCAACAGAGCCGGAACACATGCTGGTAGGAGCAGATCAGACGCCGCGCTGCGCGTTTCGAATGGCAGTGCGCCGCCGGTACAAAAACGCAAAGGGCGAGTATGACGCGGACTTTTTGACGGTGGTATGCTGGCGAGGGCTGGCCGATCTGGTCGCAAAGCATCTCAAAAAAGGTAGCATGTGTGGCTTGGTCGGTAGCATAACGACGAGGAGCTATGTGGACAATAGCGGCGCGAATCGATATATCACCGAGATTGAGGCGGACGAGGTGGAGTTTCTGGGCGGAAAGCAGCGAGCGGAAGAAGAGCCGCAGCAGCCGAGCGCGCCTTATACGCCGATGCAGGGAGACCAGCAGGCGGCAAACTTCACACAGGTAGATGACGACGAGTTGCCGTTCTGACGGAGGCGAGCAAATGGCAAGGAAAGCGATGATACCCTGTCTGGAAGAGGACGTCGAACAGATGTGTCTATTCCGGTGGGCGATGGCCAATGCGGGCGCACATCCTGAGCTGGAACTGCTTTTCCATATTCCGAACGGAGGGAAGCGCGGCAAGACCGAGGCGGCACGGTTCAAGGCGATGGGCGTTAGGGCAGGCGTGTCGGACATATTTCTGCCGGTTGCGCGCGGCGGACATCACGGTCTGTGGATTGAGCTAAAGAGGCTGCACGATGGGCGCCCAACGGAAGCGCAGCTCGAATGGATAGAGCGCATGACCGCAGAGGGATATGCGGCGGCGGTATGTCACGGCTGGGTACAAGCCGCACGGCTGATCTGCGAGTATATGGGCATGCGAGGATGTGGTCTGGATGGTTGAGCAGATGACGCTGCAGGAGCTGGTGACACGAAGGCTGCGAGACTACGGTTATCGAGACGCGCGCGATCTGGCGGATATAATCGGCGTACACGTAGATTACGCGGAGTGGATCATGAGCGGCAAACAAAAAAACGTCGGGATCGAAACGCGCAGAGCGCTGGTCAGGGCGCTGGATCTGGATCCGGGAGTGATTGAGAGGAGTGTGAGGAGGTAATGAAAACAATGCTTGACCTGAACGCATTTGCGCGTGAAGTCCACGCCGTGTCCGTTGAGCACGGCTGGTGGGAAGGCGAGGAGAACAACGACATCGACACCAAGATTGCGCTGATCCACGCGGAGTGGAGCGAGGCGCTGGAGGAGTACCGGGCGGGCAGGCCGATGGTGTATGTGCCTATCACTGGCAGTGCCAGCGAGGGTGGCTGGCGATATGAGGTCGATTTGAACGAGTTCGCGGGTCGCAAGCCCGAGGGCATCGCGGTGGAGCTGGTGGACGGCGTTATCCGGATCCTTGATCTGATGGCGGCCAAGGACATAGACTTTGCGCAGGCCGGATACATTTGCGGCGGGAAGCGGACGCTGCCGCAGCTGGTGGCCGTACTGCATTACGCGACGGCGATGTCAGGCCCGGAAGATGACGACGCCGCGAGCTGGCTGAGCGGCTGCATCGAGGCAGTCCGCGAGTGGCTGGAAGACCAGGGAGTGGACATGGACGAGCTGATGCGGCTCAAGCACGAGTACAACAAGACGCGGAGCTACCGCCACGGCGGGAAGAGGTGCTGATTGATGTTTGATCCGAGGATGCATCAGCTGGAGATTGCGTATCTGGCCATGCGGCGGTGGCAGGACGAGCTGTGCAGGGTGTACGGCGAGCCTGATCCGGTCCGCCGCGAGGCCAGACGACAGGAGGCGCTGGGACAGATTGACAAGTGCTGGGAGAAGATGATGGAGGTGCTGGGAGATGGCAAGTGAAATCAGAAACGCAAGGATTAAACACGTCTCGCTGTCTATGGCAGACCACGGCTGCCTCACCTACGGGCTCACGCTTGATGGCGGAGGCATCGGCTGCGTATACGGCGGAATCGTCCTCGGGAAGGGCTATCTCGGGGCGAAGGAATTCGAGGGCAGCAGCAAGGGCCTTGAGGCGCTTATGCGGATTATGGACGTGGTCGGCGTCGAATGCTGGGAGGACCTGACCGGCAAATATGTCCGCTTCGTCAATCCGGGCTTGGGCGGTACCGTGGACACCATCGGCAACATCATTGAGGACAAATGGTTTAATCAGCGGGAGTTCTTCAAAGAGCTGAAGGAGGAGGTAGAAGCGGATGGCTGAGTTTAAGGAGGTCATGAGGCAGGCGCAGAGGATGTGCCGATCGTTCGGCGCGGCTTGCAACGGGTGCAAGCTCCACTGGTTTGACGGGAAAACACTTTGCTTACTTAGCGGGACGCCCGAAACGTGGCATGACAGCGAGATGCCGGACGCAGAACGCATCGTCATGGACTGGGCAGCAGAGCACCCGGAACCGAGGTATCCGACGTGGAAGGAATGGCAGGATACGAATTTTCCGAACAATGATGCGCTTATGCGGCCATGCATTTTTGAATCTGAGGAGTATTTCGGATGTAGTAAGCTGGAAATCGAGTGCGAGAAGTGCATGAATAAGCCCATCCCCGCCTACATCGCTGAGAAGCTGGGGATTAAGCCGATTGGAGGTGGCGGTGATGCATGAATTGAAGCCCTGCCCGTTATGCGGCCACGATAAGCTCAAGATCACCAAGAAGCGCAGCGGAAATTACCGCCGAAGGAGGAATAAACGTGGGCTACAACACGAAAATCGACTGGTGTGATAGCTCTTGGAACCCGGTCACTGGCTGTCAGCACGACTGCGAGTATTGCTACGCTCGCTTCATTGCGAATCGCTACGGCGGTTTCGATCACGACGAGGACAAGAACCCGGTCGACACTCAGTTTGCGATCGGCGTTCAGGAGCTGGATAAGCCTAAGCACATCATGCGCAAGAACGGGCTGCATAAGGCTCCGTATCCGTGGTTATTCCTTCCGACTCTCCATCGCTATCGCCTCGATCAGCCAACCAAGTGGTCAGAGCCGCGCACGATCTTCGTCTGCTCGATGGCTGACATGTTCGGCGAATGGGTGCCGGATGGATGGATCGAGGAAGTTTTCAAAGCATGCGAGGCTGCACCGCAGCACCGTTACCTGTTCCTCACCAAGAATCCCTCCAGATACGAGAGCGTGCTGAACAGCCCCATGCCGGATAACATGTGGTTCGGTTGGTCTCAGGAAGGTCCTATCGGTAACAAGGCCGATTTTCATACTGATGCGGATGTGCTTGTAAATACATTCGTGAGTATCGAACCTCTGCTCCGGCCTTTCGAAGAGTTCTGCATCAAGAACATCGGCTGGGCTATCGTCGGCGCAGAAACCGGCAACAGGAAGAACAAAGTGATTCCAGAGAAGAAGTGGGTCATGGATATCGCAGAAGCATGTGAACAGGCTGGCGTTCCGCTGTTCATGAAGGAATCCCTCCGCAAGATCATGGGCGACGATTTCCGGCAGGAATTTCCGTGGGGAGGCGATGCAAATGAACGGTGACCTGATCAGCCGGGAGGAACTGCTGAAAAAGGAGTGCTGCGGTCGCATATCCGGCGACGATGTGCGCAATGCTCCCGCCATTGACGCTGCGCCGGTGGTGCATGGGCGGTGGGGAGATTACGTTTGTGTAGGATATAATGGGCTAAAGTCCGTGTGGGCTAGACCGTGCTCCGAATGCGGCTATGAAAACCAAGCGTTTGCGACTAAATACTGCCCCAACTTCGGGGCAATGATGCGAGGTAAAAGCGATGAATCCGAATAAATACGGTGGCTTCGCTGATTGCAATGTAGACAAGCGCATGTATGCGCTATGGTTTCAGATGCTTCGGCGGTGCTACGACACGGGACAGCAAAAACGCAGAAGGGGAAGGACGTATGCCGGGTGCTCTGTTTGCCCGGGATGGCATTACCTGAGTGTTTTTGCGGAGGACATCAAAAGGATTGAAGGCTATGACAGGTGGGCGAATGGCGAAAAGATGGTTCTTGACAAAGACTCGATTTGCAAGGGCAACCGCATTTATTCGCCTGATAAGTGCCGTTTTTTGAGCAGAGACGACAGTTTGCGCGAAATGAACGGACGGCATCCAAGCATAACGGAAAAGGCTATTGAATCGCACAAAGTTCGGTACAAAATCGAAAGAGTGTTTGATTCAGAGCAAGAGGCGGCTGATTTTCTCGGAGTTCGTCATTGCAGTGTAGCTTCTTGTTATAGGCGGGGCGCAAAATGCAAGGGCTTCACAATTACGAGAGTGGGCGCGAAGATGGATTTGGGGGAATGACGATGCGGGACGACTGGCTCGGAGGCCTGCGGCTGGGTCTGATCACCGGCGCGCTGGCGGTGATCGGCGTTGAGGCGCTGTTCGCGGTGATCTGGGCGGCGGTGGTGATCGGCAGGGGGATTATACAGATAGTGAGGTGATACGATGGGTGCGCGGAAAAACGATCCGACGGCGGAAGAAGCAATCCGAAATCTGACGCGGGAAAACGCGAAACTAAGAAAAACGCTGAAAGTCGCGCGAATGGCGATTGACATTTGCCTGGACGAAGTTGAGCGGAGGTGACGCGATGCGGACTTGGACGCCGAAGGTATACGAACTGAGCCGGGACCGTGTGCGGGAACTGAAATGTTTTTGTCAGCAATACAGGGAAAAGCGCGCACGGATATCGGCAATGAGGGACGGCGGAGGCGGAACGATGGACGGACAGCCGCACGGCAAAGGCGGAATCAGCAGGCCGACGGAACAGCGCGCGATTTATGCGGCCGAGAGCAAGGACGCGCGCGATGTCCAGATGATCGAGGACGCAGCGCACGAAGCGGCGGATGGCAGTACGGCGATGTATAACTGCCTGATCGCCAACGTGTGTGACAGCGTGCTGCCGGAGCACATGCAAGTTCCGTCCGGGCGGCGGCAGTTTTACGAGATGCGGCGCAGGTTTTTCTGGTTGCTCGACGCGAAGAGGTAACCGCGGGGCAGTGCTTTTGAGATATACTGATAGGGTCGAAAGGGCTGGCGGTTGGACGCTGGCCCTTTTTAATTGGAGCGCCATGTGGCGGGACTACGCCCAAGCGATCACGTCGGCGGGGACGGGGCGTTAATGAGAGGATGATCGACGTGCCGAACGACCCATACTATTTCACGGCAAAGCACAAACGGTGGCGCGCGGCGGTGCTGCGTCGTGCGAAGTTTTTATGCGAGGAGTGCGCGAGGTACGGGCGACGCACGGAGGCGCAGCACGCGCACCACATCAAGCCGCGGAAAGCATATCCGGATCTTGCGACCGTCGTCAGCAACGGCAGGGCGTTGTGTGCTGCGTGTCACGCAAAAATCGAGCTGCGCGAGCGCACGCGGGAGGGGGTATGCGCATCCCTGCCAGCGTATAGGGTAGACCGTTTTTTGACTACGAAAAAGAAATCGCAAGTTTTTAGGGGTAGGGGTTAAAAGCGAAAAACGGTATGGAAAAATGGAGGAAACGGAGGTGGAAAAATGGGGGTGAGAGGACCTGCACCGAAGCCGGATGTTATAAAGAAGCTGGAGGGCAATCCGGGCAAGCGACCGCTGAATGACAAAGACCCATTCAAGATGAGTTACGGCGAGACGCCAAAACCGCCAAAAAAACTGATGAAAGACGCAAAAAAAGCGTGGGAAAGAATGGCGCCGATGCTGGCGGCGAACGGGCTTTTGACGCCTATGACCATTGATTACTTTGCGGAAGTGTGTCAGTGGTATGCAAGATATACGGTTGTTGAAAGAAAGGTCATGGAAGATGGCGACCAGGGCATATACAAAACACAGAGCTCTGAGAGCGGGTACATGAGCCAACACCCGCTGATTATGCAGATGAACCAATACTACGACAAGTGGGAAAAGGGAATAAAGGAATTCGGCATGACGCCAATGAGTTGGTCGAGATATATGAGCATTGCAGGCGGAAACCAGAGCGACGCCGACGAAGAAGACCCGCTGGAGAAGCTGTTGGGTGGATGATCTGAAATGTATGATGCGAAGAAAGCAGACCGGGCGGTCAATTTCATTTCGAATCTGAAGCACACCAAGGGCAAATTCTGGGGAAAGCGGTTTGAACTGCTGCCATGGCAGGATAAGATCATAAGGGACGTATACGGAACCGTACGGGATGAAGATCCGAGTATCCGGCAGTATTCGACGGCATATGTGGAAATTCCGAAAAAGCAGGGGAAAAGCGAACTGGCGGCGGGAATAGCGCTCAACCAGCTGTGCAACGACGACGAATGGCGCGCGGAGGTATACGGCTGCGCGGCGGACAGACAGCAAGCTTCGATCATATACGACGTGGCAAAGGACATGGTAAAGCAGAGTCCGGCGCTGTCCAAGAGAATCAAGCTGGTGGAGAGCATGAAACGGATGGTGTATCTGCCAACCGGAAGCATCTATCAGGTGTTGTCGGCGGAGGTAGCGACCAAGCACGGCCTGAACGTATCGGCCTGTGTGTTTGACGAGCTGCACACCCAGCCCAACCGGGCGCTTTTCGACGTAATGACTCAGGGATCAGGCGACGCCAGAGCACAACCGCTCTGGTTTTTTCTTACTACGGCAGGCACGGACCGGACGAGCATTTGCTGGGAAGTACATCAGAAGGCGATGGACATACTGAACGGCAGGAAGCACGACCCGCGATTCTACCCGGTGGTATATGGACTGCCGGAGGATGCGGACTGGCACGACGAGGCCAATTGGTACATAGCCAATCCGAGTCTCGGATACACGATTGACATCGAAAAGGTGCGGGACGCATACCGGAAGGCGCTGGAAACCCCGGCAGACGAGGCGATGTTTCGTCAGCTGCGCCTGAACCAGTGGGTCAAAAGCTCTGTGCGCTGGATGCGAATGGACAAATGGGACGCCTGTAAGGGGAATATTGACCTGAATGAGCTGCGCGGGCGGCGGTGCTACGGCGGACTGGACCTTTCCAGCACCAGCGACCTGACGGCGTTTGTGCTGGTATTCCCTCCAGAGGACGAAGGGGACAGATATATCATTGTGCCGTTTTTCTGGCTGCCAGAGGAGCAGCTGGAGTTGAGGGTCAGACGCGACCATGTGATGTATGACCAGTGGGTCGGAAGCGGGCACATCATGGTGACTGAGGGCGATTGCGTGCATTACGGGGCGATCAAGCAGTTTATATTGGACATATGCGAACGGTTTGATGTGGAGGAAATCGCATTTGACCGATGGGAAGCCGCGATGATGGTGCAGGAGTTGGAAGACGAAGGGCTGAACATGGTGAGATTTGGTCAGGGGTTCAAGGATATGAGCCCGCCGACCAAAGAGTTGATGCGGCTGGTGCTGCGGGAAGAAATTCTGCACGACGGACACCCGGTGCTGCGCTGGAACATGGACAATGTGTATATCCGGATAGACCCGGCAGGCAACCAGAAAATAGACAAGGCCAAGTCTGCGGAGAAGGTGGACGGAGCGGTGGCAACGGTCATGGCGCTGTCGCGGGCAATCGCCAACATGGGCGGCAGCATATACGACGACGGACGGGGCCTTGATTTTATATAAGGGGGAATAGGATGTGCCTTGGAGCGCGAGAAGGCCATGCAGACAGCCGGGGTGCGCAAAACTGGCCGTGCGGGGCAAGGTATATTGCGAGGCGCACGCGGAAAACGAGTATGACCGGCAGCGAGGTACGGCGGCGCAACGGGGGTACGACAGCGATTGGCGGATGGCGCGAGCTGGTTTTCTGGCGGAGAATCCGCTGTGCGCAGAGTGTAGGAAGGCTGGAAAGCTGGTGGCGGCGACGCGGGTAGACCATGTGATACCGCACAGGGGAGACAGGCGGCTATTTTGGGACAGAAACAACTGGCAAAGCCTGTGCGAAACATGCCACAACCGGAAGACGGCCAAGGGAGAATAAGGCGGAGGTGAAAGGACAATGAAAAATCCATTCAGAGGACTGATCAGGGCGAGGGACGCCCCTGAAGTGCAAGACGCGGTGAGCAGCGCGCCCAGTTTTACCTTTGGCACGGGCGCGAGCGGCAAGGCGGTAAATGAACAGACGGCCATGCAGATACTGACGGTGTACGCCTGTGTGCGCGTGATTGCGGAGACGATTGCAAGCCTTCCCATGAACGTATACGAGGTGGACAAGAGCGGCGCAAAGAAAATAGCGGCCAATCACCCGCTTCAGTATCTTCTGCACGACGCGCCAAACGAGGAAATGACCTCGTTTACATGGCGCGAGCAGATGCTTACACAGCTGCTGATTCACGGCAACAGCTACAGCCAGATTGTGAGGAACGGAAAAACCGACATTGTGTCGATTTATCCGCTGCTGTCGGCAAACATGACGGTAGACCGGGCGGACGACGGAAAGCTGACATACGAATATCAGACCTCGGACGGTGAGACAGTCATGCTGGACCCGTACGAGGTTTTGCATATCCCGGGGCTTGGGTTTGACGGCGTGATGGGCTACAGCCCGATTGCACTGATGAAATCTTCGCTGGGGCTGGCGATTGCGGCGGAGGAATACGGCAGCGCATTCTTCAAAAACGGCGCGACGCCGGGCGGCGTGCTGATGCACCCCAACCGGCCCAAGGACCTGCAGGCGGTGCGCGACAGCTGGAACAAAGCGTATGGCGGAAGTGCGAACTCGGGCAAGGTGGCCATTCTGTACGAGGGCATGAAGTTTGAACGGATTGCCCTGCCCAACAACGAGGCGCAGTTTCTGGAAACGCGCAAGTTTGAGACAGAGGAAATCTGCCGCATGTACCGGGTGCCGCCGCACATGGTATGCGACCTGTCGCATGCGACATTTTCCAACATTGAGCACAGCAGCATAGACTTTGCGGTGCACACCATCCGGCCGTGGCTGGTGCGGATTGAGCAGGCAGTGAACCGGGCGCTGCTGACGGAAAGAGAGCCGGGAAAGCCCGCGAAAAGCGGGAAATATTTCGTCAAGATCAACATTGACGGACTGATGCGCGGCGACTACAAGAGTCGGCAGGAAGGCTACGCAATTGCGCGGCAGAACGGCTGGATGAGCGCGGACGACATCAGGGAGCTGGAGGACATGAACCCGATCGGCGAGGAAAACGGAGGCAATCTGTATCTGGTGAACGGCAACATGGTGCCGATTGTAAAGGCCGGAGAGCAGATTCAGCCCGACAATATGACCGGAAAGGAGGAAGCGGAAAAAAAATGAGAGAGATCAGGCTTGACGGATATATTGATGAGGAAGTGTGGTTCGGAGACGAATTCACACCGCAGATGGTGCGGGACGCGCTGTACGGCGAGAAGGGCGACCTTCAGGATGACGTACACATTACGCTGAACAGCTACGGCGGCAGCGTAAACGCGGCGACCAAGATTCATGATGAAATTCGGGGATATCCGGGACAGGTGCGCATGACGATCAGCGGTACGGCGGCATCAGCAGCAACGATGGTTGCCATGGCCGCGGACGAACTGAACATGACTCCGGGCAGCATGTTTATGATACATGACCCGAGCATGTGGTCCGTGGGCAATGTGCGGGATATGGAAGACGCCATACGGATGCTGAACGCCCACAAGGACGCCATTTTGAACACATACGAAACCCGGTGCAAGACAAGCCGGGAGACGGTGGCCCAGATGATGGCAGACGAAACGTGGATGGACAGCAAGACCGCGCTGGAATATGGCTTTGTGGATGCGGTAGCCAGCAAGAAAGACGCCCAGAACAGCGCAAAAGAGCGCGTGTACGATAAAAAAGAGGCGGAGAAGAGAGTAAGAGCATGGTACGAGCGAAAACATGCCGCCATGCAGCCAAAGGCGCGGGACGAACCCAAGGAACAGGCGCAGGAGCCCGAAAAGGTGAGCGCCAGAGAACGGAAAATCCGGTTGCAGATGATGAAACTGAAAGGATGAGATGCAAAATGACGATTCAGGAAATGCTGAACAAGCGCGCGCAGGCGTGGGATGCGGCCAAGAAACTGCTGGACGAGAAGACCGACGAAAACGGTAAGATGACGGCAGAAGATGCTACCGCATATGACCGAATGGAAGCTGAAATTCAGGAGATGACCGACCAGATCGGCAGGATGCAGCGCGCGGAAGCCATGGACAAGGCCATGGACGAGCCGGTACGCAATGCTCTGAGCGGCAAGCCCGGCCAGCAGGCGAAGGAAGAGGGCACGGGCAGAGCCTCCAAGGCCTATAACGACGCCTTTATGCGCTGGATGCGTGTGGGCAACAGCGGCGTAACTCCGGAAATCCGCAACGCCCTGCAGGTAGGTACCGACACTGAAGGCGGCTATCTGGTGCCGGAAGAGTTTGAAAAGCGCCTGATTATGGCGCTAGAGGAAGAGAATATCTTCCGCCGTCTGGCCACGGTCATCAAGACCAACGGCGAACGCGTCATCCCGATGGAGACCGCCCGCGGCGAGGCCGCATGGGTAGAGGAAGAGGCGCTGAAGCCCGAAAGCGACGCGGCCTTCGGACAGATCCGCATCGGCGCCCACAAACTGGCTACCCGCATGAAGATCAGCGAAGAACTGATGCAGGACAGCGCCTTTGACATGAACAGCTACATTGCCGCCAACTTTGGCCGCAGAATGGGCGACAAGGAAGAGGAGGCCTTCTTTACCGGCGACGGCAGCGGCAAGCCGCTGGGCATTCTGGCTGCGAGCGGCGGCGCTGAAGTGGGCGTGACTGCTGCGGCAGCGAACGAAATCACCTTTGACGAGGTCATCGGCCTGTATCACTCCCTGCGCACTCCGTACCGCAGAAAGGCGGTATTTATGATCAGCGACGCTACGGCCATGATGCTGCGCAAGGTGAAAGACGGCAACCAGCAGTACATCTGGCAGCCTTCGGTCACCACGGACCGACCGGACATGCTGTTTGGCCGCCCGGTATACACCAGTCGCTTCATGCCGGAACCTGCTTCCGGTGTAAAGGCAATGCTGTTTGGCGATCTGAAGTATTACTGGATTGCCGACCGCACAACCCGTACTTTCCAGCGCCTGAACGAGCTGTATGCGGAGAATGGCCAGATTGGCTTTATCGCTACTCAGCGCGTGGATGGCAAGCTGATCCTGCCGGAAGCCGTCAAAGCGCTGAAGATGGGCTGATAACGGAAGCCACTCCTCGTCCGCTGTGAGCGGCAGCTCCCCTTACACAGGGGAGCATGAGGAGGGGCGGAGGGCACAGTATGAAATACGTGGGTTTTGAGGAATTTAAGGCCTATCAGAAAATACAGCACAATTATGAAGACGATGTCGTTGAGGGACTGATTGATCAGGCGGAGGCGGCGGTTGAAAACTATTGCCGGACTACGTTCGAAGAATACAATGCGCCCGGCCCGGTAAAGCTGGCGGTTATGCTGCATGCCGGATACCACTACGAGCACCGCAGCGGCGTTGAAGAAAAGAGCTATGAGGCGATGGACAAGGCGTTTGTCAGGCTCATAGCGCCATACAGCGACCCGGAAAAGGAATTTTAGGCAGGAGGTGAGCGCGGGTGGTTACGTATGGCAATAAAAACTGGGGAAAGGAACCGGAACCTGGGGAATTAAACCAGATGATTGAAATCGTGAACCCGACGACGGAGGCGGACGCGGACGGATATGCCGAGACGCATGACAAGTGCGTGTGCAAGGTGTGGGCAAAAGTCGTGCAAAGCGGCGACAGCACCAATCCGGAGGCGAACGCAAACGCACAGGCCAGCGCGCTCAACTTTGCCATCCGCTATCGGGAAGATGTAAAACCGGGAATGGCGGTGCTGTTTGACGGAGCACGCTATGAAATTGTGGCGCTGGGCAGATTCAACTTCAAAAATCAGTTTCTGGGCATGAAGACCGTGACAAGCGGGGTGATTGGCCTGTGAAACAGGTACAGGAAGCGCTGAAAAACCTTGGAATCGAGGTATATCAGGATGTATACCGCCCGAAAAGCGCCCAGAAGGGCAGCGCAGCGCAGTTTATAGTATATGTGACTCGCACGGTGGAAGAAGAGCACTATGACGATGAGGCGCACGGGCTAAAAACGTGGGTATACATGAATCTGTGGTGCACCGGGAATCCGAGCGCTGCGGCGAAAATGGTAAAAAAGGCCATGAAGCAGGCTGGATTTGCCATGATCGAGGAGGAAACCGGCAGCACCAGCGGCGAGGCCAAGTATGCGGAAGGCCCGAAAATGTTCTGCGTAAGCTGGACATGGGTGTATCGGGAGGTTGCAACGGATGAGTGTTGAAACCAAAGGGTTTGGGGAACTGCTGGAAGAGCTCAACCGGATGAGAAGAACGAATGAGAGCCGGGCAGTTGCGACCAGAGCGCTCAGAGCAGGCGCACAGATCATTTTGGACGACATGAAGCGCAGAGCTTCGACCGACCCACGAAGGCGAACCGGCGACCTTATGGAAGCGCTGGATGTAAGCGGCGTGAGCGTTCACGGAAAGAAGAAGTATATTACGGTGGGTGCGCACCGAAAAGACTGGGAAAAGCGGGCGCACAAACCGGAAGACGGCGAAAACGTATATTACCCGGCCTACGTGGAGTACGGGCATGGAGGTCCAGGGCCTGCGCCGGCCCATCCATATATGCGGATTGCGTTTGACAGTGAAAAACAGAAAGCGTATGAGGCGATGAGGCGGGTATTGACAGAGGAATTAAGGAAGAAAGGATGAATGAACGATGGCTGAAAACAGAAAGCCGATGGGCACGATTGGCTTTAAGGATTTCTGCATTGCAGAAGTAGTGAGCGACACGGCGGAGGGAACCAGCTACGGCGAGGTAATCAAGGTGGCGGGCGCGATTGACGCCACGCTGACCCCGGAAAACACCGACCCGGAAGTGCAGTATGCAGACGACGGTGAATATGATGTGGTATACCCCGATCCGGAGGTGACCTTCCGCACCAAACTGGTAGATCTGCCGCTGGAAGTGCGCCACAAGGTGTTTGGCCACAAGATGGACGCCAACGGCGTGATGATCAAAAACGCCAACGACAAAGGCGGTTACTGGGCGGTCGGCTTCCGCAGCGAGAAGGCCGACCACACCGACAGATATGTGTGGCTTTACAAGGTGCGCGCCAAGCCGATGGTGGAAAATTACGCCACCAAGGAAGGCGAGACCATTACCCGCCAGACCAGCGAAATCGAATGGGCGGCTATCAAGCGCAACTATGATGGCAACTACCAGACGGTGGGCGACGTGGGTCTGAACGGTTTCACTGCAGAAAAAGCGAAGACGTTCCTGAGCACGGTTTACGAGCCGGTAGTTTCGGGAACCTGAGAATTGGGATTGAAACCGCCTCCGGAGTATGGTAGAATGGGGCTATCATACGAAGGGGGCGGATGAAATGGGAAAAATAACTGTTAATGTAGCGGGTGTTACGTTTGAGAATCCTGACGGCTCCAACAGACAAGAAATATTGGCTTCGATGTACGGGCGGGAAAACCGATTGTACATCGAAGATGCAGCGACGACCAGATTCCCGGAAGCTATTGCGGTATATAACGAGCATTATGAGCAAATTGGATATTTGCCAGCAGATATTGCTAAGACCGTACGGCAGAAAGGAATGCCGATAAGCAGCATTCTGGTGCAAGAGTGCAGGGTGTTTTATTGGAAGCCGCATAACGGAAGTATAGCGGGAATGCTCGTAAATGTTGACGAAAGCGGTATAAGCCGCCGTGAACTAGATGAATCGGATTTGGATGAATATGAAGACGAATGGGTATATGGATGTGGCATTGTACTGGAACATCCGGATTTTGTGGGAACTGTAGGGGAAAGCGAATATCGGAAGAGGTCGGAGAGAAGAAAACCGGAGGAATTGAGCAGCTTTGATCATTGCGGCAAATATGCCCCAGAGAGAAGCAGGCTGGTTCAAGAAGAAATGCAGAGAAGTCTGGAGAAAACCAGAAAGGCGATAGAGGAAGCAAAACGACTGAGAGAAGAAACTGATAGGTTACTGGGAAGAATTGACAAGCCGGAAGAGGAGAGCAAGGAGACAGAGAAGGGACCAATTGATAAAGAGGCTGATAAAAAAGAATGGAGACTGATCTGGGGCGCTCTTTCTGCGATAGCTATGTTGATTATCGTTGGAATACTGTATGCTATTAAAGGTTAATAAAGAAGTAAAGCACCTGCCCGAATGGCTGGTGCTTTCGTGCAATAAAGGGGTAGAAATGTAGATTATTTACAACTTAGGGGTTGACTTTTCTTGTTGCTACGTTTATTATAATTGTAGCGACAAGAAAGCGAGGTGATACGATGTCGCCGAGAACCAAGTCTGACAATCCGAAAGATACGATGATTCGCGTTCGGATGGATAAAGAGACGGTAGAGAAGCTGGAAACATGCGCCGAGGCTCTTAACATGACGAAAAGCGAAGTAATCAGATCAGGGATTGAAAGGATTTATGGCGAAGTGCCGCGCAACAAGGGGCAGGTGGAGCGGGAATGAGATTGTACAACTGGGATTATGCGAGAAGAGTGATTGACATTCCGCGAAGAGAAACGATGAGGGGAGCGGGCGGAACGATCTATGTAGTAAAACTACAAGTAATGCCGGGGTTTTCTCTTTTGAAGATAGGAGCAACAAGCGGCGATGCGCGAGATTATAGGCTGAAGAACTATAAACGAGAGCAAGTGAAATTGGTGGCAGTATCGCCTTGGCATCTGAATTATTATGAAAATGAAGAAATCCTTCATAGGCATTTCGACAAGTACAGAGTGCCAAAGAAGCCAAACTCGCGAAACTCGCGTCCGGAATTGTTTAATGTCGGAATGGCCTACTTCTTTGAGAATCTACCCACATTGGTCTATGCCTTAAATCCAGAAGACTGTAGAATGGAGTACAATCCTCATTACAAGACACCGTTTTATTTTGCAACAGAAAAATAAGGAATTGCCCACCCTTCCACAAGCGGCAATCCCTTATATGTATCACCGAGGTCAACCCTCAGGTAAATCCATTATACCACAGGGATTGACCTCTTTCAAGAATGAAGGAGGTTATTTGTTTTGGGAAAGAAGCAATATGCGACAATTGAGCTGCCGTCCCACGCAGATTACAAATACATTGTGATTGACGGGACGGTATTTATAAATCTGGCGGCGAAAGCCCCGAAGCTGTTGGCAAAGTTTATACGAAAGGGAAGGGCGAGCGCATGAACGGGGAAAGAACCGAACGACAGGAGGATAATGAAATGAACGAAATTTTGAATATTCAGAACGACAGCAATTTCCCGATCGACGGCAGGGAGCTGCATGCAAAACTGGGGATTGAGAGCAACTATACGACTTGGTTTTCTCGCATGTGCGAATACGGTTTTTCGGAGAAAACAGACTTCGAAAAGCGCTTTCCAAATTTGGAAAGCGGTCAGAACGGCGGACAGAACAAGGTCAATCATTCCCTCACTCTCTCCATGGCCAAGGAAATCTGCATGCTCCAGCGCACCGAGATGGGCCGACAGATTCGCCGGTATCTGATCGAGGTAGAACAGGCGTGGAACACGCCGGAGCTGATGATGGCGCGGGCGCTGAAATAGGCGGACGGCAGAATTCACGCGCTGACGGGCGAGGTGGAGCAGCTGGGAGAGGAGGTCAAGCGGCTGGAAACCAAGGTGGCGGAGGACAAGCCGAAGGTGCTGTTTGCGGAGTCGGTGAGCGCGGCAAAGACGAGCATTCTGATCGGTGAGCTGGCGAAGCTGCTGAAACAGAACGGCGTAGACATGGGCCAGACGAGACTGTTTAAATGGATGAGGAACAACGGGTTCTTGATGAAGAACGGCGCAAGCACGAACCTGCCGACGCAGCGGAGCATGGACATGGGTCTGTTTGAAATCAAGGAAACCACGATCAACAACCCGGACGGCAGCGTGAGACTGACCAGAACGCCGAAGGTCACGGGCAAGGGACAGGTTTACTTTGTGAACAAGTTTTTGAGGAAAGAAGCATAAATCGGGCACATATGAAGCCGCGCTTTGAAAGAGGCGCGGCTTTTGCATACGCAAAAAGGAGCGATGGAAACATGATCACTTGCAAGCTGGGCGAAAAGGAATACGCCATTGATTTTGTAAGCGCACGGGCCATGCGGGAGATCGGACCGGCGGAAGAAATGTATAATCGGGTGCTTGAGATTGGCCAGGCGCAGATTGAAGGCAGAGAAATTGATGAAAGCGGCCTGAAGATTCAGGAAGCGCTCGACACGATGGTGAAATGGTTCTGCATTGTGTTCAAAAATCAGTTTACGCCCGAAGAGGTATATGAAGGATACCCGGTAGACAAACTGGCGCACGACATTGCATTTGCAATGGTAGCGGTCAGAAATATGATGACGAGTGTGCTTAAGGAGTTCCCTATGAATCCGGCAGCGAACGAGACGAAGAAAAAAGTCTGACGCTGTCGGATTTTATATACGGGATATATTCAGATCTTTTGAAAACAGGCTGGACAATGGGAGAAATAGACGGGATGGATATCATGGGCTATCTTTCCATCCGAACATGGGAAGCGAAGCGCGAGAAGAAGAAAAACGAGCCGCGCAGAATGTATATTGACGAGGTGTGGAATATGGAGGCGGATACATGGCAGACGTAAGGCAGCTCACGGTAAAGCTGCTTCTGGACAGCGACAACTTTGATAAAAATATCCGCCTGATCAATCAGCAGATCCGCGAGGCGGAAAGCGAATTCAAGCTGGCCGGGGCAGGCATTGAAAACTTTGAAAAGACGCTGGGTGGCATGGGCGAGAAAGCCAAGCTGCTGCGCACGCAGCTGGACGGGCAGGAAAAGATCGTTCAGCAATTTGAAGCGCGACTGAGACAGGCCAACAACCGGATGCAGGAATCTGTGATTCAGCACAGCCGGATGAGCGAGAAATACCGGGAGGCAAAGGCAGATCTTCAATTGTATCAGCGGGAGATTGAAGAGACCGAGCGGGTGCTGGCCGGAGCCAAGCTTGCAGGAGACAATTTGATTGTTGAGGGCCTTGAGGAGAAATTAGCCAACCAGCGGCGCGAATATCAGGAAATGCAGGCGGCGGTTGACAAGCTGGGCGGCCAGATCGATGCGGTAAAAAATAGCTGGAACAAGCAGAACGCCACCATATCGAGCACGACGGTCAACCTGAACAACGCCAAGGCCGAGGTTGAAAGGCTCAGAAAAGAACTGGCGCTGAGCGAAAACGAATGGTATAAGCACGGTGTGGCCATGGAAACATGGGGCGAACAGGCCAAGACCGCGGCGGCCAATGTGGAGCGGGTAGGCAATACGCTGACGCGCACGGTGACCGCCCCGATCATGGGTTTGGGCGCGGCAACGCTTAAAGCCAGCATTGACTATGAGAGCGCGTTTGCGGGCGTTCGAAAGACGGTGGACGCCACAGGAGAGGATGCGGAAGCGTTTTTTGAGGGCCTGAGCGACAGCATTATTGAAATGAGCAAGCGGCTGGCGACCGGAGCAGGCGAGATTGCGGGCGTTATGGAAATTGCCGGTCAGCTGGGCATTGCCAACGAAGAACTGGAAGGATTTACGGAGACCATCATTCGTCTGGGCATGAGCACCAATATGGCAAGTGAAGAAGCAGCCGGCCAGATGGCGCGGTTTGCCAACATTACCGGTATGCAGCAGGACCAGTTCGAAACGATGGGCTCCACGCTGGTCTATCTGGGCAACACCATGGCGACCACCGAAGCGGAAATCATGACCATGGCCATGCGCATTGCGGCCGCAGGTTCGCAGGTGGGGCTTTCGAATCAGCACATTATGGGATTTGCCGCAGCGCTTAGTTCGCTGGGAATTGAGGCGGAGGCGGGCGGCAGCGCATTTTCCAAGGCGCTCAAGCTGATGGAGGTTGCGGTAGCGACGGGAAGCGACGCGCTTGGTGATTTTGCAAAAGTCGCCGGCCTTACGGAAAAGCAGTTTTCCGCGCTCTGGAAGAGCAACCCGGCAGGGGCGTTTGAAGCGTTTATCGGCGGTCTTTCCAAGATGGACGAGGCCGGCATGAGCGCTATTGCCACGCTGGACGACATCGGCATTACCGAACTGAGGCTGACGGACACGCTGCTCAGATCGACCAATGCGACGGAACTGATCCGGCAGGCGCTGGAGGGCGCCAACACGGCGTGGGCGGAAAACGAAGCGCTTCAGAAGGAAAGCAACATGCGCCTTCAGACCACGGAGAGCAGGCTGAAGAACATCAAAAACAGCTTGGTTGCGGTGGGTATTGAATTTGCGGACACGATGGTAACTGAATTTGAATGGATCATCGGACAGCTGCAGGGTGCGGTTGAATGGCTGGACAGTCTGGATGACGCGACGAAGCGGAACATTACCACATGGGCGGCCTACGCGGCAGCGGCAGGCCCGGCAATTTCGCTGATTGGCAAGATTGGCGGCACGCTGGGCAGCACGGTGGGCGCGCTGGGCAAATTTGCGCAGGCGTGGGGTAAGATTCAGACCACATTCAAGGCAACGCACAGCCTGATTGGCGCGCTGACGGCAGGTCTTGGCCCGGGCGGCGCGCTGATGCTGGGGCTGGGCGCGGCTGCTGCGGCTGTGGCGGGAATTATCGCGCTTTACAACAAACTGGAGGAAAGCAAGCCGGACTTCAGTATTGACACATCTGAAATTGACAAATACCGGATTGACGTGGAATCGCTCAGGACTACAATCAACGTGGACACCAGCGTGAACATCAAGGGCGATGTGCTGAGCCTGAAGGATAAGTTTGTTCAGATTCTGAATGACGGCGTGCCGGAGACGCAGGATGTGCGCGACAGCATGCAGGCGGACGTCGATGCGGCAGTGGCGGAGGCCTACAAGGTGATTGACGAGAGCTTTGCAGCGAAAAAGGCAGAGCTGGACACCTTGTTTGAAAGCGGAATTATTGACAAGACGACATACGATAATTCGCTGGAAACGCTTAAAGGGCAGGCTGAGACCATGGAAGCCGACCTGACCGCCAAGAGCACGGCGGTAACCACGTATCTTACCACGCTATGTGATCAGAACAGGGCGACCACGGAAGAAGAGATTGCGCAGCTGAACGCGCTGCTGGAAACATTGGGACTGGCGGCACAGGCGGCAGTTGAAGCAAACAATGCGCAGATGCAGTCTTATCAGTGGGCGTTTGAAAAGACGCGGCTGGGCATTGGAACTGAAGAAGATGCGCAGATGGCGGCGGAGTACATTGAAATTGTAGCTGACAAGAAAATCCAAGAGATCAATGCAGCAGAAAAAGCCCTGAAAGAAGTAAACGCGCAGAGCATGGGGGATCTGGATGAAGAGGGCCGCATTAAGATGGCGGAGGATGAAGCAGAGGCGCTTCAAAAACTGCAGGAACAGCGGGAAAAGGTAAACAAGCAAAAACTCGCTGATTACGGAAGCGTATTGCCCGGCATGCTAAAAGACAAGGGGATAACCACAGAGGAACTCAACAAAGCAATAGAAGCTGCGCAGAAGCTGGAAAACGCCGGAGCCACGATTGAAGACGGCATCAATATGATTGACTGGTTCAATGTGGACTTTGCCAGCAAAATGACGGGCATTGACTACACCCAGTATATTACATCGCTGGAAGAGTTTATTAAAGCGCTGGACGAAAGCGGACTGATGGAAGATGGCTCGCCGCTTATGAGCGTGCTGGCCACGATGGCAGAACAGGGCATTATACCTTCTGAAATTCTTCAGAGCACTGAAGGCACGGCCACTGCGCTGGCGGCGGTAGTGCAAGCCGCGCAGCAAGCAGCAACAGAGTTGCCAGGAAACATTCAGGAACAGACCGGGCAGATTATGCCGGGAATGGCAACGGCAATTGAAGACACCAAGAGCCAGCCAATTGACGCGATGCAGGGCGCTGCAGACGAAATGGCCGCGATTATACCGGATACGTTTGATGAGCATTCGCCCAGCAAAAAAGCATATAGTTGGGGATTGAACGTGATGGTTGGCATGAAAAACGGTATTGAGGCCGGACAGAGCAGCGTGGTGCAGGCCATGCGACAGGCGGCGCGGGCAGCGGTGAACGCGGCAAAAAAGGAATTGGGAATCCATTCGCCTTCACGGGTTATGCAGATGGAAGTTGGCGTGCAGGCGACCAGAGGCGCGGCGCTGGGAATGATCGAAGAAGCCCGAAAGCAGGCGAAGGTAATTCGCAACGCGTATCGCCAGCTGACGGGCGAAGCGCAGGCCGGCGCGATGTCAGGAACGGACAACCGGAGAACGTACAACAGCGAATCGAGCGTAAGCGTTACGGGCAATACATTTGTGATCCGGGATCAGCTGGACGTGCAGTCGCTGGCGATTGAGATTGCATCGCTGACCAGAGGGTATCAGCGCGGAAAGGGTATGAAGATGGCATGAGCAGACAGGACTGGTTTGAGTGGAACGGAGTGCGCAGCACAAGCTACGGGCTGTATGTGTCGGAACAGCCGGAAATCACCATGCCGCTGGAAAGAACCTCGCAGATTACAATCCCGGGCAGACCGGGAACGCTGACCAAACTGGAAGGCGAAGATGTGTACGGCGATATCCTGATGACGGCGCGGTGCGTGATGAAGGACGCGAGCCGTATACCGGAAATCATGCGGTGGCTCAAGGGCGCGGGAAAAGTAACCTTTGCGAACAGACCGGGCGGATATTATCACGCCCGGTTGAGCAATCAGATTCCGTTTGAAAAGGTGATGCGGGGCAGGGAAAACCGGAATGCAGCGATTGTATTCCGGTGTAAGCCCTTCTGGTATGCGGCGAATGAAAGCGACAAATATTACACAACGCCGGGAAGCACGCTGTATAATGCGGGCAGCGTGTACGCAGAGCCGATTATCACGCTGAACGGAAGCGGCCCGATTGACCTGATGATCGGCAACTCGATTGTGACCATAGACGATTTGAACGGCCAGAGCATTACGCTGGATTGCGAGAACCAGGAGGCGTATTTTGCCGGTCGGGATATGAACAGCTATGTAAACGGAGAATTCCCGCGGCTGGAAGTGGGGTATAACACGATTGCATGGACGGGCAATGTGGGTAGCGTGACGATTCGACCGAATACGAGGTATTTGTAAGATGATTACGATATACGACGAGCGCGCCACAGACTTTTCGGGGAACGGGCTGGGCGTGCTGACGCCTGAAAGCTGTCAGGTTACGCACCGGCTGAACGGAAACTATGAAGTGACGCTGGTGCATCCGATAGACGAAAGAGGCAAGCATTTTAAGCTGATGGAAGGCAGAATTATAAAAGTGCCTGTGCCGGCAGGACGTACGCCCAGAATGCACATTGCAGCGACAGAACAGGTGGAAACCGAAATCTGGAGAGTATACACAGGCGGCGACGTGCGACTGAACATGCGCGTAAAACCGGACATGGACGCCAAAGTAATTCATGCATACCGACCGGGAACAGAAGTTGTTGTGGTGGAAAAGACCAACAATGACTGGTGGGAGGTAACCACTCCGGACGGAAAGCGCGGATATATGGCGGCGGATTACCTTCGGTATGTGCGGACGGAAGTCAGCGGCACGGCGGCGGAGGAAGCGATTATTGAACCGAAGACGCTGAGAGAGCAGCCGTTTAGAATATATAAGATTGTGCCGACGCTGGAAAGCATAACGGCGTATGCGAGGCACATCTATTATGACCTGATGGATAATCTGGTGGGAGAATACGAGCTGAAGGGCGCGGAGACAGGCGCGTCGGTATTCCGGGGCGTGGGTGAGCGATGCGAAACGCCGCACGACTTTGCTTTTTACTCGGATTTGGACAGCACGGTACAGGAAGATGACGCTAAGCTGAAAGAGGGCAATCCGGTAGAGGTGATTCAGGGCAACGGCGGCGTGATTGAACGATACGGCGGAGAACTGGAACGGGACTGGTATGATGTATATCTGGCCAAGCGGATCGGCGTGGAGACCGGAATACATATTGTGCAGGGCAAGAATCTGTTGGGAATCAAGTATGGAATTGACCTGACCAAGGTGGCGACCAGAATTAAGCCCAGAGGCGAGGACGCGGACGGGAATCCGCTGTATCTGCCGGAGGGATATATTGACAGCCCGCAGATAAGCAATTATGCAAATCCAAAGTGGTATGTGCTGGAAGTGGCGGAGGCCAAAGAGGTAATCAAGGGCGACGAAACGCGTACCAAGGAAGAGTGTTACGAGCTGATGCGCGCGGCGGTGCGGAAGGCATATGACGAAGGCGCGGATTTGCCGGACGTGACGCTGAATGTGGACTTTGTGGATGTGACTGCAATTGAGGAGTACAAGCAGTACACACATCTGAAGGGCGTGCACATGGGCGACACGGTGCGGGTATATGCCAGCCGGGTGGGCGTGGAAGTGGCGATGCGCATGACGGAATACACCTATGACTGTCTGACACGGCAGTATGTGCGTATGACGCTGGGCACAGTGGACACGACGATCGAGGGCAATGTGATTTCGGCCAGCCAGATTGGAAACGGCACGCTGGGCGGAATCAAGCTGATTCCAGGATCGGTGGGAACAAGCCAGCTGGCAGACGGCGCGGTGAACAGCCTAAAGATTGCGCTTGCGTCCATCGGATATGCCCACATTGATTCGGCGGCGATTGATCAGTTAGCGGCCGATGCCATTACGGCCATCCGGGCGGATATCAACAAACTGGTAGCGCAGGAGATTACCACGGACCAGCTATATGCAGACATTGCGAAAATTGCGGTGGCGCAGATTACGGCGGCGAACATCGACAAGGCCAATATCCAGTGGGCGGAGATTGAAAGCCTGATGGCCGCTATAGCTGAAATTGCTCATGCGGAAATCGGCACGGCGGACATTGACTATGCCAAGATCAAGGACATGGTGACGGATACGGCCATCATTACAGAAGGCGTGGGCGGCAAGCTGTATATTGAGCGACTGACTGTTACGGATGCAAACATGGTAAGCCTGACAGCCGGCGAAATCATGCTGAAGGCAAAAGACGGCAGTTTTGTGCGACTGATTGCGGACGGCAGCGGCGGCGTAACCACCGAAAGAGTGGAAGTGGAAGGCGAAAACATTGCGGACGGCACCATAGAGGGCGGCAAGTTGATTGAAAACGCCATTACGGCGCGGGAGCTGAATGTTTCGCAGATCTTCGCAGACGAAGCGCTGATCCGGGCGATCAAGGCGGCGAATATCGACGTGGCGGATCTGTTCGCGGCAAATGCAACCATCAGCGCGCTGGACAGCTATATTATCAGCGCGAGCACCATCAAAGCGCTGGAGGGCGCGCTGCAGGTGTGGGCGGATGAGAGGATCAGCCTGGGCGTGGCAGCGGGCGTGAACACACAGAATGGCATTGTGATCAACCAGAACGGCGTGTATGTCGAGGGTAAGGAAATTGATCTTCGCACAAGCGACGGCGACGAGTATGTGCGTATCAGCGATGCGGGTGTGAGCGCAAGCATCATTACTGCGCCGAATGTGGCGCAGAGGTATGACAAATGGGAATATATGGCGGTCAGCCATGATGAGAGCGAGCAGCATTATACCAATGTGTTTCGCAGCCTTCAGGAGGTTTTCGATCAGCTGAACGGCAGAGTGGTAGACAAGCCGGTGGTTATCGGACTGGCGTTTTCGGATAACGAGTACGGCGACGTTTCGCTTGACGGAGCGGTGCTGCTCAAGGATCTGACCATCAGGGCGAACGCCGGATTTACGCCGACGATTGTAGGCAAGCTGACTATTGCCGGGTGCAGCGGCAACATATTTATCAGCGGCGTGAATTTCAAGCCCAGTAACGGCGCAAACGGCATTACATCATACGGCGAGACCTACATTGAAGTGTACGACAGTGTGTTTACCGGAAACGGAAATGGACTGGGCATTATCAAAACCAGAGGAGGCAGCTTGTATGTGGAACACTGCGAGTTTTACAATTTCCTGCGCTCTGTGGTCGCACGCGCTAGCGCTCACGCAACGATGATAGAGTGCAAAGGCAATTGCAAAATCAACGCTGACCGAGGCGGCGTTATTTACACCTGCGGCTACATGCCGGACAGTTCAACCACATTTGCGCCGGAAGAGAGCTGGGGCGGCAAGGTGTACACCGACAACACGTATGTTGATCAGGGCAGCGGCGGCGGATCAACTGTCCCGGTGCTGACCACGGCGACCTATACGGCGACGTCTACGGGCAGCTACAAGGGCAGCGGCAGCGAGTACAGAAACGACGTGGCGCAGGGCTGGTATGACGGCATTGGACGCATCCGGGGCTGCATGTGGTTTGACAATACCACCATCCGCAATGCCATGAGCGGCAGGACGGTGCTGTCTGCTACGCTGCAATTGGCAATGCGCAGCAATGTGGGCCGAGGGACAAGCGTCACAGTGGAGCTGAGCGGAACTTACTCAAACAGCGGCGCAAGCAGCGCGGCAGTGACCAAGAGCTACGGCGTGCTGGGCACGGCCAATCCAGGCGAAACGGTGAGCTTTGCGCTGCCGGTGGCGGCGGTGACTGATCTGGTGAACGGCACGATAAACGGATTGATGCTGTACAGCAGCGACACCGGAGCCTACAAGGAGCGCGAATATTCGAAGAATTATGCGGTGTTTGACGGCGCGGCAGACTCTGCGCCGCCGGTGCTGACGGTGATCTATCAGTAAAGGAGTGATAAGATGGCGATTGTTGAAAAACAGGTGATCCGGTTTGCGCCGACGAGGAAGCTGCAGGGCAGGAGCATCGACCTGGGCAATGCCGGGGACAACATGGTGAGGCGGCTCATGTTCGCGCTGCCTGAGGTGGACGGAGCGCAGACGGCAACGCTCATGTACGGCGGCAAATATGCGGACATGATCCAGCTTGCCTATGAGGACGGCAAGTGGGTGACCGATCTGACAGCGGAGATGATCGGCGAGGCCGGCGAGGTGGAGGGCTATGTGCGCGTGGACGGGCCGGAGGGCGAGAAGTGGCACAGCGACAGCTTCCGGCTGGTGACCGGCGAGGTGTCTCAGATCGAGGTGCAGATTGAGAAGCTGTACCCGACGGCGGTTGACCAGATGCTGACGGCCATGGCGGAGCACAAGACCGAGATGCGCGAGAGCGAGGAGCTGATTGACCGGCTCAACGAGGAGGCGCAGGCGGCGGCGGACACGGCCCGGACGGCGGCTGCGGCAGCGGACGGGGCCAGCCTTGCAGCGGCCCAGCACCGGAACGCAGCCGAGACAGCAGCAGAGGGCGCAGGGGCATCTGAGGCGGACGCAGAGGCAGCGGCAGATAGCGCAAGACGGATGGCGGCGGCAGCGCAGGCACAGGCGCAGGAGGCGGCTCTGAGCGCAGAGGGCGCGGCGAGCGAGGCAGTACAAGCGGCAGCTCAGGCAGACCGGGCGACCGCGCAGGCCAATCAGGCGCAGGCACAGGCGCAGGCAGCAGCTCAGGCGGCGAACGTGGCAGGCAGCGAGGCCAACCGCGCACGGGACGAGGCTGACCGGGCCTACAGGGCAGCGGACGGTTTTGAGACGCCCGGCGCACAGGCACAGCTTCTGGAGGCAGGCGCACAGCCGACGGCAGCGTGGGAGCGCGACGGAGACGGCCTGCCGGTGCTTAAACTGGGAATCCCCAAGGGTGATCGGGGCGAACCGGGTATCCAGGGCGAACGCGGCCCGCAGGGCGTGCAGGGCATTCAGGGTATTCAGGGCAAGACTGGCCCGCAGGGCGAGAGAGGCGCGGCTTTTACATACAATGATTTTACTGCGGCGCAGCTGGAGGCGCTGAGAGGCCCGAAGGGCGACAAGGGCGACAAGGGCGACCGCGGCGAGCCGTTCGAGTATGATGACTTTACCTCCGAACAGCTGACAGCCCTCAAGGGCGCGGACGGCGCAACCGGCCCTGTTGGACCTGCGGGTAAGGACGGTCAGCCGGGCAAGGACGCGCCGCAGGAAGCCGTACTGTACACAGCGCAGAGCCTGAGCGGCGAACAACAGGCGCAGGCGCGGGAGAACATCGCAGCGGCGGGCGTGGCGCGCGTGGAAGCTGTGGAGACGGCGCTTGCCGGGAAGCTGGACAACGCGCCGGACACGTGGCCGGTATGGACGGCGGATCAGCAGGCGGCGGCACGGGAGAGGATGGGGATATATGATTGGATAATGTTTGCTGACATTACGCTGGATGAAAATACTACATTATTTAGTATTTTATCTATTGAATCTATTAGTTTCAACGAACTCTTAATCTATATGGAAGCACAGGGAACTGGAGCAACATGCAAGTGGAAAATAGGCTGTACTATTGGCGGCACATACACTCAGGCACTGTGGAATGATAGCGCAACTACCATTAATTCCCCATACTATGCGTATTTGCATTTGATTAAATTCGGTGGGAAATACATATCAAGGGCTTGTAACCCTAGAACAAAAGTTGTGTATTCGGTATCTGAACAAGTCCATATCCTCCCCTACTCGACGGAGTATTCAGACGATAATAAAGTGTTATCGGTAAGTTTTAATGACTGGGACTTTGCCGCAGGATCAAAAATTTATGTGATGTATAGATGAGGGAGGTGACATAAAGTGCGAATTGCAGAATTCAAAGAGATTTCCACCCGCACAGAACAGAGGGTGGTCCACCACGGAACGGAGCATGACGAGGACGGCAATATCATCAACGAGGCATGGGACGAGACTGTGGAAGTGGAAGTACCTGTCATGGGCATGGTCTACCGGGACGCTACCCCGGAGGAAGTCGCAGAATTTGAACGCATTGCCGCTGAACTGCCCCCGCCAGAACCGACACCGGAGGAGCGGATTGCGCGGTTGGAGACGGAAAACGCCAATCTCAAGGAGGCGCTGGAGCTGATCCTGAGCGGCGCGACGGAGGTGACGGTTGATGGCTAATCCGTGGATGGACAAGGTACTCCAGTACAACAAACGCCGTGCCGCAGAAGGGCGAAAGGCGACCGACATGGATATCGTGATTAGCAAGTTGTGCGAATTGCCGCCCGGCCAGCTGAAGAAGTTGATGATGGACAAGGAACTGTGTGCCGTGCTGCGGAAGTATGGGTTGGATGTGTAGTCGGCCAGCTTTCCGAAGCGAAAGGAGAAATGATACTGCATGGAAATGATACGCTCCCCCACCGAATGCGCCACAAAGGCGCTTTTTTTTGATACGCTGATTTGCACTTTTGATACGGAAAAGGAGGGTAAAACGTGGAAAAAGTATTCACAAATGTGGAACATGTACGCTGGATCCGGGAACAGATTGCGGCGAAGCGGCCCTATTGGTACGGCGTATACTATCTGCCGTGCACCGAGAAATTGCTGGCCAGAAAAACAAAGCAGTATCCGGCTCATTACAAAGCAAACCGTTTTGCACGTTACAGCCAGGACATCAAAAACAACCAGATTGCAGGCGACTGCGTTAACGGCGCGATCAAGGGCGCGGTCTGGTCCGAGTTGGGCACGCGCCTGCCGGTATATAAGAGCCATGACTGCCCGGACAAGAGCGCGGACGGCATGTTCGAATACTGCAAAAAGATCGGCATGCCGTGGGGCGGCATGGACAGCATGCCGGAGCTGCCGGGCATCGCGGTGCGCTTCGCCGGTCACGTGGGCATATACCTGGGCAACGGCGAGGTTGGCGAGTGGCGCGGGTTTGCGTATGGATGCGTGCTGACGCGGCTCAAGGGCCGCAAATGGACTCACTGGTATCAGCTTCCGTGGACAGAGTACATCGGGGGCGACGCTGCGGCGGAGGACAAGCCCGCGGCAAGCGCCGGCGCGCTGGGCAGTCGGCTGCTGGTGTTAGGCAGAAGAGGCGAGGACGTTGTGCTGCTTCAGCAGGCGCTCATGAGGCTGGGATATCCCCTGCCTGACTGGGGCGCAGACGGCGATTACGGCGAGGAGACCGAAAAGGCGGTCAAGGATTTCCAGCAGGATCACGGTCTGGAGATTGACGGTGATTACGGTCAGCTGACCCACGCGGAGCTGATGGCGGAGCTGGCAGAGCAGGAGGCCCAGAACGGAGATGACGACGAAGCGCCTGCCGCGCCTGAAAAGTATGTGGTTGTGACCGGCGGCAGCGTGTATGTTCGCAAAGGCCCGGGCAAGGAGCACGACATGATCACCATTGTGCGCAGGGGCGCACGGCTGGAATATGTGGCGACTGCCGACAACGGCTGGCATGCGGTCAAGGCAAGCGGCAT
>JAEDFW010000091.1 GCA_016297855.1 Oscillospiraceae bacterium | reverse complement strand
TTGACGGCGGCGGCAGTTCCACAGTTTTGCTGTTCTGGAATGCGTTCCGCAGCAATTTCAAGCAGTCGACCCTGCTGTTTCTGGTTCTGTTTGTTCCGTTCGCCCTGATTCTGATGGACTTGTGGCTGCTTCTGTTCAGTACGCTCGAGCTTCCGGCACTGATGCACGGGATCTGTCTGCTTCCGGCAATTCTTTTTTTTATTGCACTGAACTACGTCTATCCTCTCGCGGCACAGTTTGAAAATACCATCGGCCGGACGCTGAAAAACGCACTGCTATTGGCGATAGCCAACCTCCCCATCAGTCTCGTTGTGCTTGTGCTCAGTCTGTTGCCATTGATCGTATTTCTGTTCGCGACACAGTTTTTCTTCCAGTCGCTCATTGTCTGGTTTCTGATCGGCTTTTCTCTCATTGCACAGTGCAACGCTTATTTGCTGCGCCGCGTATTTCGCAAATACTTTCCGCCTGATGAACCGCAGATAACGGAGTGAGAATGAGAATATTAAAAGCTGCCGCTACAGCGGCAGCTTTTTTCGATGCGTTATTTCGCGTACAGAATCCCAACCAGCCAGCTGAGAAGGCGCACTGGCAGCAGCTTTTCCAGCAGACAGAAGAACTTGTAAACAATACCGATAGCATAGAGCGGCTTGACACGCTTTCTTGTTGCAAGTGAGCATACATACTTCCCCGCTGTCTCCGGAGACATGCCGTGCTGCTCGTCGCGCTCCATGCCAGATACGCTGCGGCCGATCCTTCCGCCGTAGATATCGTCGCCAGCATGCAGCTTTTCCCGCGCAGCGGTGAAGCCTGTTCGGATATCGCCCGGCATGACGGCGCAGACCGAAATGCCGAATGGCCTGATCTCATTGGCCAGCGCCATAGTATACGCGTTGATTGCCGCCTTGGACGCGGAGTAATATGTCTGGAACGGAATTGCGATCGTGCCGGCGACCGAGCTGATATTCACGATCCGTCCCCGTCCTGCCGCGCGCATAATGGGCAGCACAGCCCGGTTCATGTTGACCATGCCGAAAAAGTTCACATCGAACTGATGCTTCGCGTCCTTTGCCGCAGTGAACTCCACCGCGCCTGAGATCCCGAATCCGGCGCTGTTGATCAGCACATCAATGTGATCTTCTGCCTGCAGCACCCGCTCCACTGCGTGCTGCACAGCAGCCTCATCAGTCACGTCGGTCGGGATGTGGCAGAAGCCATCTATCCCCTGCTCTCGGCGGCTGAACTCATAGACGGTATAGCCTGCACTTCGCATTTCTCTCGCTGCTGCAAGGCCGATGCCGGATGTGCCGCCAGTAATGATACAGACCTTTTCGCTCACAGCTGATGCCTCCCAAGAACGTCCGCAATCACATCCACCGCTTCATCAATGAGTGCATGCGTATGCGTGGCCATCAGGCTCGTACGCAGCAGACATTCGTGCGGCGCTGCAGCAGGCGGCAGAGACGAATTGACATACACGCCCGCCTCATAAAGTTCCTTTGCAATGGTAAGCGTCGGGATTTCTTCATATGTATAGATTGGAATAATCGGCACAATCTCACCGTTCGACGGACGCATTTTGATACCGCGTTCGGACAACTTTCCGCGCAAATACAGCGCATTTTCCTGCAGCGTTGTCACCAGCTCCGGACGCGCCTTCAGCTGCCGCAGCGCCGCCAGAGCCGCAGCACAGTTTGCAGGCGGAATCGAAGCCGAGAAGATAAACGGTCTGGACGCGTGGCGCACAAAGTCCACCACACGGCTCGACGCGGCCATGTATCCGCCAAGTGATGCGAGCGATTTGGAGAACGTGCCCATGTAGATATCGACCTCGTCCTCAAGACCGTAATAGCTGGCTGTGCCGCGTCCGCCATCGCCGATGACGCCAAGCCCGTGCGCATCGTCAACCATTACACGCGCGCCGTATTTTCTTGCAAGGCGGCATATTTCCGGCAGATTTGCGATATCTCCGCCCATGGAAAACACGCCGTCCGTCACGATCAGACATCCGCACTCCGCCGGTACCTTCTGCAGTTTTTTCTCCAGATCTTCCATGTCCGCATGGCGGAAGCGGAGCATTTTGCCGTAACTGAGTTTGCAGCCGTCATACAGGCTTGCGTGGTTTTCACGGTCCATGATAACATAATCGTGCATTCCCACAATCGCGCTGATAATACCGAGATTCGACTGGAAGCCCGTTGAGAAAGTTACAACAGCATCTTTGTGCAGGAATTCTGCCAGCTCGCACTCCAGTTCCAGATGCAGCTTCAGTGTGCCGTTCAAAAACCGCGAACCGGAACAGCCGGATCCAAGCCGTTCATACGCCTCTACGCCGGCTGCTATGACCGCAGGATCAGTCGTCAGGCCGAGATAATTGTTCGAGCCAAGCATGATGCGCCGCTTGCCTTCCATAATGACTGTAACATCCTGACGGGATTCCAGCGCGTGAAAATACGGGTAGATCCCCAACGCCTTGATTTCGTCCACAAGCGACGGCTGGTAGCATTTTTCAAAAATATCCATATGCTAGGTCTCCTCCACTTTGATTCGCTCGTCCAGTGTTTCCAGAACCTCCGACGCCAGAGCAAGCTGCTCAGGCGAATAGGTATCCGCCAGCGAGGCGATTGCCCGCGTCAGACGCTCACTTTGTTCTTCAAAATAACTGTTGAATTTCCCGCAGGTCTGCAACCGCACCTCACGCCGGTCTGCTTCAGGCACGCTCTTTTGTACATAACCCTTTGCGACAAGATTGCTCACCTTGTACGTCGCATTCGGCTGCGACACACCAAGAAACGTGGCAAACTGCGTCATGGTCGGCGCTCCAAGCAGATGGATCACGTCGGCAGAAAACGCCTCAGTCGCGCTCAGGCTGCCGCTTTTCTCACGAATGGCGCCGAACATCTTGCGGTAGGACAGCAGACGCAGCTTGCGGTAAAGCTGAAGAATCTGTTGTTCCAGCATTGACGTCTCCTTTCATAAGAATTTTTAATTAAAATATTTTATATATTCAAGTATACTTTCTATACATATTCCTGTCAAGAAAAAGTTCTCTTTTTTCCAATCTGTGCTATAATACATATATTCTTGACATCCCAACGGAGGCACCAGCATGAAAGTACTCGCAGTCATTGATATGCAGAATGATTTTATTTCCGGTACGCTCGGCACGCCCGAGGCGCAAAGCATCGTCCCGCGCGTTGCGAAAAAAATCGCGGCCGCCCGTAATGAAGGCCGCCGCGTGGTTTTCACCCGTGATACGCATACTGAGGATTATCTCAACACACAGGAGGGCCGGAAGCTTCCCGTTCCGCATTGCCTGCTTGGCTCTGACGGCTGGCAAATCGACTGTCGGCTGGACGTTGCCGGCGCAGCTGTGTTCGATAAGCCCGGCTTTGGTTCGCCGGATCTCATCCGTTTTCTTTCCATGCTGCCCGAGCTGGAAGAGGTGGAGTTCATCGGTCTTTGTACTGACATCTGCGTCATTACCAACGCCATGATGCTCAAAGGAGCGCTGCCCGAGCTTCCGATCAAGATCGATTCTTCCTGCTGCGCCGGTGTGACGCCCACAAGTCATGAGAACGCGTTGGAAGCGATGAGGCTTTGCCAGATCGAAATCGTATAACAAAGAGCGCCGCAGTACGAAAAACTGCGGCGCTCCAAAAATAAAAGATTATTCCTCTTTGTCGCCCTTCTGGCGAATGGTGATCTTGATGGGCGTGCCGGTAAGGCCGAACACGGCACGGATCTGGTTTTCCAGATACCGCTGGTATGAGAAGTGGAACAGCCGTGCGTCGTTGCAAAAGATGACAAAATGCGGCGGCTTCACGCCGACCTGCGTCATATAATAGATTTTTAGCCTTCTGCCCTTGTCTGTGGGCGGCTGCACACGCGCAGTCGCGTCCTCAAGGATATTGTTGAGCATTCCTGTTGTAATGCGCATGGAGTTCTGATTTGATACGGCATTGATGGTATCGAACAGTTTGTCCACACGCTGGCCGGTGAGCGCGGAGATGAACATGACGGGCGCATAGGTCATGAAACTGAGATCGCGCCTCACATCCTGCGTCATCTTGTCCATAGTATTGGTGTCCTTTTGCACCGCGTCCCACTTGTTAACGACGATGATGCACGCCTTGCCAGCCTCGTGCGCCAAGCCTGCGACTTTCGTGTCCTGTTCGCTCACGCCTTCATTGGCATCAACGAGAATGAGGCACACGTCGGCACGCTCAATGGCAGAGACGGTGCGCAGATTGCTGTAACGCTCGACTGCATCGTCAATTTTGGACTTTCTGCGCATACCGGCAGTATCGATAAACAGGTACTTTCCGGATTCGTTTTCAAAGTAACTGTCGATGGCATCGCGCGTGGTACCGGCAATATCAGAAACGATCACACGCTCCTCGCCGAGAATGCGGTTGAGCAGACTGGACTTGCCCACGTTAGGCTTTCCGATGATGGCGACCTTGATGACGTCCTCGTCATATTCTTCCGCATCATCGTCCGGGAAGCTCTCGACGCAGGCATCTAACAGATCGCCCGTGCCGTGGCCGTGAATGGCGGACACCTCAATAGGATCCCCCAGACCCAACGCGTAGAATTCATAGCTTTCGGGATTGATGCCGCCCGTCTGGTCACACTTGTTCACGGCCAGCACAACGGGCTTTTTTGACCGCTTGAGCATCGACGCAACCTCGCTGTCGGCTGCGGTAAGCCCGACGGTCACGTCGACCACCATGATGATAACCGTAGCCGTCTCGATGGCGATCTCAGCCTGACGGCGCATGAATTTGAGCATATCGTTGTTTGTGCCCGGCTCGATACCGCCGGTATCGACCAGCGCGAATTTTCGGCCGTTCCACTCACACTCGCCATAGATACGGTCGCGGGTCACGCCCGGTGTATCCTCGACGATGGCCATTCGCCTGCCGGTCAGTTTATTAAACAGCATGGACTTTCCGACGTTCGGACGTCCGACGATCGCAACGATCGGTTTTGCCATTGAAACCCCTCCTGTCGTGAGATTAAGATAAGAAAAGAGGAAGGCGCAGGCCTCCCTCTCATTCTCGTATCGAGCGAATTACTTTGCTTCCTCAACCGCCACGACTTCACGGCCGTTATAGTAGCCGCAAGCCTTGCAAGCTCTGTGGGGCAGACGGGCCTCGCCGCACTTCGGGCAAGCAACCACGCCGGGGATCGCGAGTTTCCAGTGGGAGCTGCGTCTCTTATCTCTTCTTGCGCGGGATACTTTTCTCTTGGGTACTGCCATGTGGTACACCTCCTTGGTTGAAATGCCTGACGGCACATTGTCTACATGTTGTCCAATAACTGCTGTAACGCAGCAAAGCGGGGATCGGGTTCGGGCTTGCAGCAGCACGGCCCGAGATTGAGGTTCGCTCCGCAGCCGAAGCAAAGCCCTTTGCAGTCCTGTTTGCACAGGAGCTTGCTGTCCATGTTCAGGACAAAGACGCTGTTGACGATGTCGTCAAGGTCGGCACAATCATGCTCCAACTCAAAAACCCAAGGGTTTTCAAAGTCGTCAGAATCCAGATTGGGTACCAGCACAGCCTCGATCGGATACTGAACCTCGCGCGTAAACGCGCTTGTGCAGCGATCGCACACGCCGTGCAGCGTGGTCTTGACGATGCCCGTCATTTCCAGAACGCCGGCCGTATTTCGCACCTGACCGGTGGCAATCACCGGCTCGGTTACGGGGCAGCTTCCGCCGAACGTCATGGTATGCAGGTCGAGACTAGTCTCAAAGGGAACTACAGCGCCTGGACAGCCGATTATTCTTGACAAATCTAGCAGCATAGCGCCCTCCAATCCATAATCGTGCGGTAGATATTATATCGGATATATAGCAGGAAGTCAAATACTTTTTTCATAAAAAAACAAATTTCCCCTCCCGTTTTCCCACTGCGTCCGCTTTACACAAGCACCCGCGCGTGATACAATCAAAAACACCTGAAACCGCACGGAGGATGTAATGAAAGAGCTACCAATCGGAAAGAATGACGCCGGCCAGCGACTTGATCGGTTTCTGGCGAAGTCCGTTCCCCTGCTTCCTGCGTCGCTGATGCAGAAGTATATTCGCCTCAAGCGGATCAAGCTGAACGGCAAACGCGCTGCGCGCGACACACATCTTTGTGAAGGCGACACGCTGCAATTATATATCAATGACGAGTTTTTTGAGAAACCGCGCGAGGATAACGCGTACCTGCGCGTCTCATCACCCAAAATCAGTATCGTCTATGAGGATGAAAATATTCTTCTGGCCGACAAAAAACCGGGTCAGTCCGTTCATCCGCACGACGGAGAGGAATATGGCCGTACGCTCATTGACCACATTCAGGCGTATCTCTATGCCAAAGGCGAATGGCATCCCCGCGAGGAACACGCGTTTGCGCCCGCGCTGTGTAACCGCATCGACCGCAATACCGGCGGCATTGTCATTGCGGCAAAGAATGCTGAGGCTCTGCGAATCCTGAACCAGAAGATCAAAGACCGCGAGCTGGAAAAGCGATATCTGTGCATCGTTCACGGAACGCCGAAGCCTGCCGAGGGCACGCTCAAAGGATATCTGTTCAAGGATGCGCTCAAAAACCGTGTATACGTCACGCAGCAGCCGCAGAAAGGCTCAAAGACCTGCGCCACGCGCTATAAAACGCTCAAAACCAAAGACGGTTTGTCTCTCGTCGAGTGTGAGCTGATCACCGGCCGTACACACCAGATCCGCGCGCAGATGGCTGCGGCAGGCTGGCCGCTGCTCGGCGACGGGAAATACGGTAAGCTCGACAAGCGCTATGACCGGACATATCAGGCGCTCTACTCCTACAAACTGAGTTTCCGTTTTACGTCTGACGCCGGAATTTTGTCCTATCTGGATGGAAAAACGTTTCAGGTACAGACTGTGGATTTCGTGCAGGAGTTCTTCGGCTGATCATCGTCCCTTTTTGTGATGTGTTTTGCAAAAAATAATTGCAAAACGCATTGACAAAAAGGGACATTTTATTTATATTCAATTCAATGTGTAAACTGGTAATTCTGCGCATACTACATTTATGAAACGGGGGATGATAAATGTCCAAAGAGCTCATTCG
>JAEDFW010000090.1 GCA_016297855.1 Oscillospiraceae bacterium | reverse complement strand
TTGAGAAAATGGCCCAGTTGTCGGCCTCGGTGCCGCCGGAGGTGAAAAAGACGCGGTTCGGCTCGGCGCCCAGGGCAGCGGCTACCTGTGCGCGGGCCTGCGTAAGCCGTTTGCCCGCGGTAATGCCCAGAGAGTGCACCGACGAGGGATTGCCCCAGTCGGCGGTCAAAAGCTCCGTCATGGCTTCGACGCACGCAACGCATGGTTTTGTCGTTGCAGAGTTGTCCAGATAAATCATACAGTTGCCTCGATTGTTGGTTATTTTCCGACGCAGAAGCGCTCAAAAATGCGGTTGGTGATATCCTCACGGATGACGCGTCCCGTGAGTTCGCCGAGCGCCGTCATCGCGTCTTCGGCATCGACCAGCACCGCGTCGGGCGTCATGCCCGCGCGCAGTGACGCAAGCGCCGCGTCAATCGATGCGGCGGCGCGTCTGGCGGCGTCGGTCTGGCGGGTATTGGTGAGAAGCGAGCCATCGCACGGCGCATCGTCGGGGAAGATCATGTCCACGGCCTGCTCGAGAAGCGCCAGTCCCTCGCCCGTTTTGGCGGACACCGGCACGACGAAGGAAAACGGCAGATCGGACGGGGAAATGACACATCCCAGATCGGTTTTATTGATGACGGCCACGGACTCGCTCGCTTCCAGCGCCAGATCCATCGCGCGATGGTCCTCCTGCGTCATGGGTTTGCTGCCGTCGACGACGAAAATGGCGAGATCGCACGCCGAGATGGCCTGCTCGCTGCGCAAAACGCCCTGCCGCTCGATCTCGTTATCCGTTTCGCGGATACCGGCGGTATCGAGCAGGCGCAGCAGATGACGGCCGAGCGTTACGGACTGCTCGACCGTATCGCGCGTGGTACCGGGGATGTCGGTGACGATCACGCGCTGAAAGCCCGCCAGCCGGTTGAGCAGGCTCGATTTTCCCGCGTTGGGGCTGCCCACGATGGCCGCGCGCACGCCGGAGGAAATGAAGCGGCCGCGCCTGGCCGTATCGAGCAGCGCCGAAAGCGCGCCGCGTGCTTCGGCAAGTGTCTTTTCAGCTTCGGCAATCTCAAATGGCTCCAGCAGCTCGTCGGGATAGTCGAGGATGGCATGAAAATGGGAAAGCAGATCGACAAGGCTGTCATAGATGGGGTCGATGCGCGCGCTGATGGCACCCGAAAGCTGCCCGGCGGCATTGGCCGCGGCCCCGGCGGTGGGCGCGTCGATGAGATCGATGACGGCTTCGGCCTGCGTGAGATCGAGCCGCCCGTTCAAAAACGCGCGGCGGGTAAACTCGCCGGGGCCAGCCTGACGAAAGCCCGCGGCAAAGAGCGCTTCCAGCGCCGCCGTGAGCGCGGCAGGCGAGCCGTGGCACTGAAACTCCGCCGTGTCCTCGCCGGTATACGAAGCAGGCGCGCGGGAAATAAACGCCAGACACTGGTCGATGGGGCGCTTCTGCGCGTCATGCAGCGTGCCGAGCACGAGTTTGCGGGCGGGCGTATCGGAAAGCGGTTTGCCGGACATGGGAGAAAAGACCGCCCCGGCGGCCTCAATGCAGCCCGCGCCGGACATGCGGATGACACCGATGCCCGAGCGGACAAGCCCCGTGGCGATGGCGCAGATCATATCAGACATGGCGCACCTCACTGAAAAACGACCGGCATGCCCTTGCACATGATCGGGTTGATATCAAAAATGGCCGTGTCGCCGACGGCGCAGGGGACGTTCGTCACGTCCACGACCGTATGCAGCATTCCGATATGACCCAGTACCTTGCAGCGCTTGCCGTTCAGGGTGACATAGTACGCTTTTTTGAAGACGAGGCCTTTGATGGCCGACGCGGCTGCGCGCAGCTGATCGCGCGGACGGAAGAGGTCATGTCCCATCTCGCAGCCGAAGCCGTGATACCAGCCCACGGGAAGCACGGCGATGCGCGTCGGGTGCTTGGCCTTCCAGCCTGCGCCATAGCCGCAGGTGTGGCCTTTGGGAAGCCAGCGCACCTCGTCCACACGCGCCTGACAGTAGCCGACGCGCCGCAGGCCGTAGCTGCCCTTGAATGAGAGCCGCCCTAAAATGGCGGAGCCGATGCGCACGCCGCCCAGCTTATACTCGGGGAAACGCAAAAGTCCCGCCGAGTTGCAGATGTGCGTCTCGCCCGTCTCGTAGCCCGCGTCCACGATGGCGCGCAGGACAGAGGTGAAGGCCAGATAGGCCATGCGCGTCTGCTTCTGACTGCAGAAGGCGCAGGAAAAGTGCGAATACACGCCCGAGACGGCGAGCGAGTCCATGTAGGCAAAGACGGGCAGGATTTTATCGATCTCCGTGGGCAGAAAGCCGTAGCGGCCCATGCCGGTGTCGATTTTGACGTGTACCTCGGCAATCGTGCCGCGCTGCGCGGCAACGCCAGAGAGCACCGTCGCGTCATCCTGACTGGAAACCGTGAAGATCGCGCCGAGATCGAGCAGCTGGTGAATCTCGTCCACGTCGGTCGTGGGACGCAGCATCAGAATGCGTGCGTCCTTGTAGCCGGCTTCACGCAGGCGGCGCACATCGTCGGCCTCGGTCACGCAGAAGCGGTCGATGCCCGCCTCGGCGCAGAGCGCCGCCATCGGTTCGAGACCAAGACCGTAGCCGTTGCCCTTGAGAACGGCCCAGATGGGCGTATTGCCCGCGCGCTTTTTGAGGTTTTTGAGGTTTTCGCGGATGATGGACGTTTCTACGATGTACGCTTTCATGACCGCGCCTCCTGTCCGGGAGATTTATCTCGGTTTTTGATGAGATAGAGCCTGCGCCGCAGCTCTTTAAAGATGGACGTGCCGTGCTCGACGCACCAGTAAAGAACGGGGCTGAGGACCAAGTCCAGCTCGCCGATGAACTCGGTGAAATCGCCGCCAAAGCCCTGCTTGAAGCGGTACAGGCCATAGAGCGGGTTATCCTCGGACACGTCGCCGGACACGCCTCTGAAGTCATACACGCGGCAGCCTGTTTCTACGGCCCACTGGATCATGCGCCACTGGAGTAAATAGTTGGGCATGAGGTTGCGGTGCTCGTTCGACGAAGCGCCGTAGAGATACCACACCTTGTCGCCGTAGTGGATAGCCAGCGTGCCCGCAATGGGCGTACCCGCGGGGTCAAAGGCCATGTAGAGCCGGCAGTGCTCGCCGAGGTTATCGAGCATGGCCGCAAAATACTCGGGCTTTCGCGTGACGAAGCCGTCGCGCACGCCGGTGGTGAGCATCAGCTCGGAAAACGCGGGCACCATTTCCTTGCCGCAGATTCTGACCGTCACGCCTTTGCGCTCGGCAAGGCGGATATTGTAGCGCCACTTCTGGTGAAAACCAGCCAGCAGCTCTTCTTCCGTTTTTCCTTCGACATTCAGGCGGAAGACATAGCGCGGCTGGATGGCCTCAAAGTTCTTACCGCCTTCCTTGCTGCGGAAACCCAGCTCGTGGAGCAGGCCTGCAAACTGCGTATTGGAAGAAGGTACGTCGGGGTCGATTTTGATGACGTAGGCGCGGTTCTCCTTCGCCAGCGCCTTTGCGCCCTCGATGAGCTCGGCGAGCGTCTCGCGGTCGTCCAGATCGCACACGGGGCCGCGGCAGCCGTACATGAGCGTGCGGCGGATCATGGGCACAGGTCGCGTCATGAGCGCGAGGGTGCCTTTGATTTTGCCGTCTTTGCCGCGCACGGCGATGGCCTGCCAGCGCCACATGGGCTTCTGCCTGCCCCAGAGGACGCTCTGGGCAAAGTTGCCCTTCGGGTGCGACTGTACAAAGGCTTCATATTCGGAAAGAGTCTTTTCAGTGATGATTTCGTACATGATCTCGCTCCATCTATATATAGTGTCTGTTGTTCGGAACAATGGTTATAAGTTCTTTTATTCTAGCATATACAGCAGGAAGATGCAAACTGCGCCCGGTATATTTTTTACCGGCCTGCGGCACAATAAACCAAAATGCGGAAGGAGGCGGCAAGGTGGTGAATGAAAACGCGAAGGCGGTTGCGGCGCTGTTTGACGGCGCGGCGGATTTTGAGACGCGCGCCGTGATGGCTGGCGGCGTACCGGTCACGGTATATTTTATCGACGGGCTGACATCCGGCGGCGACATTGCCGATTTTGTGATGCGGCCGCTGGCCGAACTTGCCCCGGGGACGGAGAGCGAGATTTTTGAACGGGCCGATTCCGGAGCGGTGTGGTGCGCGGCGATGACACGCGCGGATACGGCGGACGCAGCGGCAAGGCTGCTGGTCAACGGGTATTGTGCGGTCTATATCGGCGCGCAGAAAACCGCGCTGTGCTTCGAGGTCAAGACGGGCGAGAAGCGCGGCCCGTCGGCGCCGGAGGCTGAGAACACCATCAAGGGCGCAAAGGACGCGTTCGTTGAGACAGTGCGCACGAACACGAGTCTGGTCCGGCGGCATCTGCGCACGCCGCAGCTGCGGCTCCGGCAGTTCACCGTGGGACGAAAAACGCTGACCAACGTGACAGTATGCTATCTCGACGGGTTTACCGATCCGGAGCTGGTGGCGCGGATGACCACGCGGCTGAAGGCGATCGACGTTGATGCGCTGCTGCTGCCTGCCGCGGTGGAGGAGTATGTGACGGGCTCGCGCGAAACGGCATTTCCGATGCTGCAGTACACCGAGCGGCCGGATAAGTTCTGTCAGGGACTGCTCGACGGGCAGGTGGGGCTGTTGGTCGACGGGCTGCCGCTGGGCTATCTTGCGCCGGTCTGCCTCGGAAGGCTCATGCAGTCGCCCGAGGATCGGGCGGTGGACTATATTTCGGCCTCGTTCGTGCGCGTGCTGCGGTATCTGGCGCTGTTTGCCAGCCTGCTTCTGCCGGCCGTCTATGCGGCGACGGCCATGTTCCATCAGCAGATGCTGCCGACAAAGCTGCTGCTGGCTATCATTGAGAGCAAGCAGGACGTGCCGTTCGACACGATCTTTGAGGTGTTGGGTCTGCTTGCCGCGTTTGAACTGCTGCAGCAGGCGGGATTGCACCTGCCGCAGGCCATCGGCACGGCGGTGTCGATCATCGGAGGACTTGTTGTCGGCACGGCGGCGGTCGAGGCCAGACTCGTGTCGCCTGCGGCACTTATTGTCACGGCATCGAGCGGCATCTGCGGCTTTGCGCTGCCGAGCCGCGACTTTTCCGATGCTGTGCGCGTGTGGCGCCTGGCACTGACGGCGCTGGCGGGACTGTGGGGACTGTTCGGCGTGACGGTGGGATTTCTGGCGCTCGTTTTGCATCTGGCGTCGCTGACCAGTCTGGACGGGGCGTATCTTGCGCCGTTTTCGCGGGCGTCATCCGGCGGCGCGATTCTGCGCGGGCGGCTGCAGAGCGAAACATCCCGCGGATGGCAGCATCGGCAAAACGGCAGAAAGCAGAGGTAAGGCAATGAAACAGATGGCGTTCTGGCTCGTTCTGGCGGCGCTGGTATCGGCGCTGGGGTTGTGGCCGACCAAGGCGCACGACGCGGCCGAACTGCTGCCGGCGCAGGTGCTGGTGGTGGACGCGTCGCGCGGGATCGTGACGGTCAGGGCGGACTGCGGCGGATCGGGCAGCGGGAAAAATCTGGACGAGGCGTTGGAAGATATGCGCGCGCATGCGTCCGGCGAACTGTTTTTGCAGACGGCAGACTACGTCATACTCAGCGAACGCGCTTGGTATCTTTTGCCGCAGGCGGTTATTTGCGGCGCGCTGCGTCCGGCGGCGCGGATTATCCGTGCCGAAGGTGAGCTGCCGCAGGCGGATACGGCACTGACGTTTTTGCAGGCGCATCCGCCGGAGCTTACGCTGACAGGGGCATATGCCGCGCTGCTGCGCGGTGAGCCGGTGCAGGCGCAGACACTGCGCCAAAGCGATGGGAGGCTTTCTCTTGCGGGATAGATTTACGCCGCGCGCACAACGCGCTTGGGTTCTGGCCGGGCTGAGTGCGCCTGCGGCGCTGACGCTGGCGGGACTGAGCTGGCACTGGGCACTGCTCGGCAGTGCGGCTGCGGCGGTTTTTTACTATATTATATATAGAATGTGCGACTTGCCGCTCACGCACGCGACAAGACTGGCATACGGCGCATCCGCAGGCAAAATCGTGTTGGCACTTGCGTTTTTCTGGACAGTGTTTGCTGCGGGAGCGGCCGCGGCCGGAAGCGCAGTGGCGTATCCGGAGGACGGTTTGGAGTGGATCGCACCCGCGTGCGTGCTCCTGCTTGCTGCAATCGGCGGCTGGCGAGGGACGCCGGCACTCTCGCGTGCGGCAGGCACGGTATCACTGATATTGGGCTTGCTGTACGCGGCGCTGTTGCTGGCAGGTTTGCAGCAGGTAACGATCTCATGGTGCCGGCCGTGGGGCGGTGCCAACCAGACAGCAAAGGCGTTTCTGGCGCTTCTGGCTGCATCGGCTGCATTGTATCTGCCGCAGACGGGCCAAAAGCAGTGCAGGACAGGGCTGACATTCGCTGCGGCGGCAGTCGTCCCGGCTGCTGGCGCGTGCATTACGTCGGGCTGCCTGTCGCCGCAGCTTGTACAGCGTACGCAGGCACCGTTTTACGCGATGAGTAAAAGCCTGAACGTACTGGGCGTGGCGGAGCGGTTCGAACCGTTCGTCTCGGCGGCGCTGCTGATGGGATTCTTCTGCCTGACGAGTCTGCTCACACAGTCGGCGGCGGAAATCGCGCAGGCGCTCTGTCCGCGTATACCGGGAAAATGGTGCGCGCTGGGCGCGTGCGGGCTTGCAGGGGTTGCAGCGATGTTTGCAGGGCGTGTGCCGCAGGCCGTGCAGATGGGAATGGCGGCCATATTTTGGGCAGGTTTGCCGGTGGTGACACTAGCGATTGTGGCTGGGAAAAAAGGAAGA
Source organism: Oscillospiraceae bacterium (assembly GCA_016297855.1). GTDB lineage: Bacteria > Bacillota > Clostridia > Oscillospirales > Oscillospiraceae > CAG-170. The sequence continues at coordinate 329 of JAEDFW010000090.1, read as the reverse complement.
AAAAAGTCGAAAAAAGTGCTTGACAAACGGGATTTCCTCTGGTAATATAGCCGAGCGCTCGCGAGAGTGCACAGAACAGCAAAGGCAGTCGGGAAACGGGAACGAAAAACCTCGAAAAAAGTTCTTGACAAACGCTCAAAGCTGTGCTAAGATATGAGAGTTCGCTGCGATGAATGATTAGCTGCGCTAATCATGAGCAGTAGAAACAAAAATCACGGAATTTGAAAAAAGTTCTTGACTTTTGGAAAACGATGTGATAAAATGAAAGCCCGCGACTGCGGAGTGCACCTTGTAAATTAAACAACGAGAAACATGAACAAACACCTTGG
>JAEDFW010000089.1 GCA_016297855.1 Oscillospiraceae bacterium | reverse complement strand
TGCCGTCGGTGCCCATGACGTTGGTGATCTCGTGCGGGTCGGTGATGACGGTGGTGGTGCCGTGCGGCAGCGTCGCGCGGGCAAATTCACGCGGGGAAACAAGGCTGGACTCGAGATGGATGTGCGCGTCGATGAAGCCCGGGCAGACGATCTTGCCGGTCATGTCGATCTCGCGCTCGCCCTCATATTCGCCCAGGCCCACGATCAGCCCGTTGGCAACGGCAATATCGCAGGTGCGCAGCTGGTTGGAAAAAACGCAGACGTAGGTCGCGTTCTTCAAGACCAGATCCGCCTTCTGCCGTCCGGAGGCGGCCTCGATCACGCGCTGCTTTTTCAAAAGTTTTCGCTGGATTCTACCCGCATAGCTCTCGGTGGTTCCTGCCATAACGATCATCCTCCTGTGTTGCCTGGCATTCAGTTTTGCTACTGGCTTATATTAGAGAAAATTATAGCACGCTTCAATTTTGCTGTCCATGTTCATTTTTGCCGAACTTTAACTCCCGTTTTTTCCATTCTGTACAGCGGAGAAAAAATATGTTACACTAACAATGTCGGAAAAACCCGAAGAGCTTTCCGCTGGGATCCATGAAAAGGAGGCCGGGCCATGAAATTACTGATGCACATCTGCTGCGCGCCGTGCGCGAATATGCCGATCGATGCGCTGCGCGCCGACGGGGTCGAGCTCACCGGCTACTGGTATAACCCCAATATCCACCCCTTCACCGAATACCGCGCTAGGCGCAACTGCCTGCAGGAGTATGCAAAAACGATCGACCTTCCGCTTCTGGTGCGCGACGACTATGGCCTTCGCCCGTTCGTGCGGGCTGTGGCCGACGATATCGCGGGCCGCTGCGTCAAATGTTATGAGATGCGCCTGTTTGAAACGGCGCGCGCGGCCAAAGAGAGCGGCTTTGACGCGTTTACGTCGTCACTGTTCATCAGCCCCTATCAGAATCACGAGCTGATGAAGGATGTGGCATTTCGCGCGGCGGAGCAGTTCGGTGTGGCGTTTTATTATCAGGATTTTCGCCCCATGTTCCGTGACGGGCAGGCACGCGCCCGAGAGCTGGGATTTTATATGCAGAAATACTGCGGCTGCGTCTTTTCCGAGCAGGAACGGTATCTCAAGCCGTCGAAGATCATCGGCTGACGCCGCGAAAGGAGAATGCGTATGACCACCTGTATCAAATGCGGCCGGCCTGTCGCCGACGGGGAGCTGTTCTGCGCGCAGTGCGGCCTGAATCCCGGCGAGCTGGAGCTGGACGGGGAAAGCCGTCCGGAGCGTCATGCCGCACCCGCCGGGCGGATGCAGAAGCCGCAGCGGCCTGCGCCGAAGCCCGCGCCAAAGAAGCCCGTGAGCGCGCCGGCCAAGCCGCGCGCCAGCTTCCGTATTCCCTTTGCCATCGTGTGCGTGCTGTGCGCGATCCTGACGGGCGTGCTGGCGTGGCATCTTTCCACGCTGGCACGGCAGCGCGTGGCGCTGCGTGTGCGCGAGTCAGATCTGGATGTGCGCGAACACACGATGGATGAGCTGCAGCTCGAGCTGGAGACGACGGCGGCCGAGCTGGACGAGGCCAATGCACGGCTGGACGAGCAGCAGAAGAAGATCGACAGCCTGCAGGCGACCGTGAACGCCGCCGAAAGCTCGATGAGCCAGACACAGTACGATATGACCGCCCAGCAGACGCATATCGCGGAGCTGGAGCAGGAAAATGCGGAACTGACTGCCGCAGCCGAGGAACTGGCCGGCAGCATCGAGGCGGTCACGGAGCAGAACGAGCTTTTGACACAGAAAAACGCGCAGCTGCAAAACAAAGCCGATTTCATGGACAGCTACGTCGTGTTTGTTGAGGACGACGGTACGGGCCTGTATCACAAATATGACTGCCCGCGCTTTGTGCAGAGAAGCTTCTGGGCCTACAGCCGCAAACTGGCTGAAAAAAACCACTATACGCCGTGTCCCGACTGCTTCGGCTGAGATACAAGGAGCGTTCATGCAATGAATCTGTCTGCGATGTTCGATCAGATGGTCGTCCTGTTTACGGCCATCGTGATCGGCTATGTCATTACAAAGCGAGGCGTGCTGAACCGCGACGCGGGCAAGGTGCTTGCGGCTCTTGTCGTGAATCTGGCGAACCCGATGCTGATTCTGGCGTCCGTCATGACGGATGAAAAGATGCTCAGTAATTTGCAGATGCTGCAGTTCACGGGCGTGGCCGCGCTGTGCTATGTGTTTCTGATTGGTACAAGCTTTCTGATTCCGCGGATTCTGCGTGCACCGGATGCGGATAAGGGGATCTACCGATTCATGTACATTTTCTCCAATGTCGGCTATATGGGCTATCCGGTCGTGAGCGCGCTGTTTGGCCCCGGCGCCGTGTTCTATGTATCGGTATTCGTGATGTTCTTCCAGGTGATCTGCTGGAGCTACGGCGTGCATCTGGTCACCGGCAAGGCCCGCTTCCGGTTCTCTGTTTCGGTTCTGAAATCGCCGTGTATCATCAGCGCCCTTTTGGCCTACGTCATCTATTTTACCGGCGTGCAATTCCCGGCGATTGTGCGGCAGTCGGTGAATTTTATCGGCGAGCTGACGTCACCGCTTTGTATGCTGGTCATTGGCTGCTCTCTGGCGCATATGCCGCTGAAGAGTGTGTTTGCCCGCTGGCGCGTGTATCTGCTGGCACTGATGAAAATGATTGTCGTTCCGCTGCTTGCCTACGCCGTTCTGCACCGGTTCGTGACGAACGAGCTGATTTTGGGCGTGACGGTCGTGATCCTCAGCATGCCGGTAGCAAGCAATACCTCCGTGATCTGCTGCCAGTACGGCGCGGACGAGACGCTCGGTTCGTCCGGCGTGTTTTTGACGACGCTTTTGAGCATGGTCACGATCCCGCTGATCATGCAGCTGCTGTTTGGATAACGAACGCCTCCCGCGGCATTGCCGCGGGAGGCGTTTGTTATCCCGTGATCTGGTTGAACAGGCTCCACATCTGTTCGGCGCCGGTACCCTCGATCCAGTGCTGCTCGGCGAGCTCCTCGGTGTAATTGCGCAGCAGCATCGGCCGGTAGTCAAAGCCGCCGGAATAGCCGCGGTAGAGGATGACGTTGATGGTGGGAATCAATTCGCAGGACGTGAGCTCCACGCCCTTGTCGGTTTTTGTCAGCTCCACGCCGGCCATGCCGCCGAGCATCTCGCTGGCGGTCAGCTGGTGCGAAACGAAATTGCCCAGAGAGAAGAACACCGGAACCTCGCGCCCATCGGCTGCGGTAACGGTTTCAAGCGGCTGCAGCACATGCGGATGCGCGCCGATGACAAGATCTGCGCCGCCGTTTGCAAGCAGCTGCGCCCAGTCACGCTGCGACTGTGACGGCTTTGTCTGCCCCTCCTCACCCCAGTGGACAAAGACGACGGTGAAATCGGCCTGCGATTCGGCCTTCTGCAGATCAGCAAGGACCTTGTCGCGGCTCAGCGTATCGATCATGTATGAATTGGCAGGTGCGGAATAGTTGAGCCCGTAGGTGTAGTTGAGCAGTGCCAGCCGGATCCCGTTTTTCTCGACGACGCGGACGGTATCGGCGTCGTCCTGCGTGTCATGGATACCGAGAATCGTCATCTCGGGGTGGTTTTCACGCCAGAAACCGATGGTGTCGAGGATTCCGGTATCCAGCTTGTCATAGCAGTGATTTGTCGCATGCGTGACCACATCAAAGCCGGCCTGCGCCAGCGCGTCACCCACCTGCGTGGGCGTGCCGAAGTCCGGGTAGTTGGAATACATGGCAGGATCGGAAACATAGATCGTCTCCTGATTGATGCAGGCCAGATCGTATTCGGAAACGATCGGCGCAATATCCGCATACACCGGCGTAAAGTCGTAGCCGCCGCCTTCCAGCTCCGCCGACCAGTAGATCGTATTGTGGATGAGGTTGTCGCCCACGGCCATGAGCGTCACGGTATTGTCCTCCGGTTCCGGTTCCGCTTCGGCAAACTCACGCACCTCCGGCGCCAGCTCGCGCGCGAGCGGTTCTTCCTGCGGCTCCGGTTCAGACGCGGCCGGCTGCTTCTGCGCGGATTGCTGCGAAGCCTGCGCGCGCGCAGCCGCGGCATCAGCCTGCCGCTGTGCAGCCCGCCAGACCACAATACCGCCTGTGATCACCGCCGCGAGCAGCAGCACAATCAGTACCGCACCAAGACCCGCCCCACGGGAGGATTTTCTGCCGTTTGCCATAAGAACGCCTCCTTTTTCCCATCATAGCGGAAAAGCGGACGTTTTTCAACAATATCTGCAAAAATACGAAAGAAAACCGTAAGCGAATGACCAGTTCGCTTACGGCTTCTTTGCATAACTATATATGAGGGGAAAATGAAAAAGTGTAAATCGCTTCTTGCAAGTATAGAATACCAAGGGGATATTAAAAATGTTAGGGGCAAGATATTAAATATCTATGAAATCCGAAAAAATTTGGTGAAAAATGTTTACAAAAAAATCACAATCCGGAGGGTCGTGCCCCATTGACAAATCCGGGGGATGAGAGTATGATGTTGACAAAATGAATTAGCACTCTAAACGATAGAGTGCTAAAACGGGAGATGAAGCATATGAATGCACAGAAATTTACGCAGAAATCGCTGGCAGCCATTCAGGCTGCGCAGGAGCTGACACTGCAGAACCAGAACCAGCAGATCGAGCAGGTGCATCTGCTCGCGGCGCTGTTACGGCAGGAGGGCGGATTGACCGCGCAGCTGCTCAAAAAGATGGGCGTGACGGTTGAGAGCCTCGACGCCGCCGTATCGCAGGAGCTGGAGAAGCTGCCGCGCGTGACAGGCTCCGGCCGCGAGGCGGATAAGTATTATGTTGCGCGCGCAGTCGATGCTGCGCTCAGCCGCGCCGAGCAGATCGCTTCAGAAATGAAGGATGACTTCGTTTCGGTCGAGCATCTGCTGCTGGCGCTCCTTGAGACGGCGGATGGCACGCTCAAGCAGCTGTTTTCCACGTACAACATCACCAAAGAGCGCTGCCTGCAGGCGCTGCAGTCGATCCGCGGCAATCAGCGCGTGACGACCGACAGCCCCGAGGACACCTACGAAGCGCTGGAGAAGTACGGCACCGACCTGGTCAAGCGTGCAAAAGAGCAGAAGATGGACCCTGTCATCGGCCGTGACGACGAGATCCGCAATGTCATCCGCATCCTTTCGCGCAAGACGAAGAACAACCCCGTGCTCATCGGCGAACCGGGCGTGGGCAAAACGGCCATCGCCGAGGGTCTGGCGCAGCGTATCGTGCGCGGCGACGTGCCGAAGAATCTGCAGGACAAGACCATTTTTTCGCTCGACATGGGCGCGCTGATCGCGGGCGCAAAGTACCGCGGAGAATTTGAAGAGCGGCTGAAGGCCGTGCTGTCCGAGGTCAAGAAGTCCGACGGGCGCATCATCCTCTTCATCGATGAGCTGCATACCATCGTGGGCGCAGGCAAGACCGAAGGCTCGATGGACGCGGGCAACCTCTTAAAGCCGATGCTCGCGCGCGGCGAGCTGCACTGCATCGGCGCAACGACACTCGATGAATACAGGCAGTATATCGAAAAGGACCCCGCGCTTGAGCGGCGGTTCCAGACCGTGCTCGTGCAGGAGCCGACAGTGGAGGACACCATTGCCATTCTGCGTGGCCTCGAGCAGCGCTATGAGGTGTTCCACGGCGTGAAAATCACGGATCCGGCCATCATTGCTGCCGCGACGCTCTCGAACCGCTATATTACCGACCGGTATCTGCCCGACAAGGCAATTGACCTCATCGACGAGGCGTGCGCCATGATCCGCACCGAGATGGATTCGATGCCGACGGAGCTGGATGTGGTGCGCCGCAGGATCATCCAGATGGAGATCGAAGAAGCTGCGCTCAAAAATGAGGATGACGAGCTTTCCAAGGCGCGTCTGGCCGATCTGCAGAAGGAGCTGGCCGAAAACCGCGAGAATTTCAACTCCATGAAAGCCAAGTGGGAGAACGAAAAGAACGCCATCGGCCGCGTACAGCAGCTGCGTGAACGCATTGAGAGCCTGAACCGTGAGATCGAAGCAGCCGAGCAGAGCTATGACCTCGAGAAGGCTGCCAAGCTCAAATACGGCGATCTGCCCGAGGCAAAAAAGCAGCTTGAGCACGAGGAAAAGCTGGCCGCAAGCGCCAAGGAATCCAATTTGCTGCGTGACAAGGTCACGGAAGAGGAGATCGCAAAGATCGTTGAACGCTGGACGGGCATCCCCGTGGCCAAGCTCATGGAGGGCGAACGTGAGAAGCTTCTGCATCTCGAGGACATCCTGCACAAGCGCGTGATTGGTCAGGATGAGGCCGTGCGCTCGGTCTCCGAGGCCATTCTGCGCAGCCGCGCGGGCATTCAGGATCCCAACCGGCCGCTGGGTTCGTTTTTGTTCCTCGGCCCCACGGGCGTGGGCAAGACGGAACTTGCCAAGGCGCTGGCCGAGAGTTTGTTTGACGATGAAAAGAACCTCATCCGTATCGACATGTCCGAGTATATGGAGAAATTCTCCGTCTCGCGTCTCATCGGCGCGCCTCCCGGATATGTGGGCTATGAAGAAGGCGGCCAGCTGACCGAGGCTGTGCGCAGACGGCCCTACAGCGTGATTTTGTTCGACGAGATCGAAAAGGCGCATCCGGACGTGTTCAATGTGCTGCTGCAGGTGCTTGATGACGGGCGTATCACCGACTCGCAGGGCAGAACGGTGGACTTCAAGAATACCATCATTATTCTGACGTCGAACCTCGGTTCGCAGGTGCTGCTGGACGGCATCGGCCCGGACGGCGAAATCTCCGACGCTGCGCGCGAGCAGGTGCAGACGCTGCTGCGCCGCCAGTTCCGGCCGGAGTTCCTCAACCGTCTTGACGAGATCGTATTCTACAAGCCGCTTACGCGCGAGAATATCACGGCCATCATCGACCTGCAGATCGCGGCGCTCAACCGCCGTCTTGCCGACAAGCAGATTTCCTGCGTGCTGACCGAAGCGGCCAAGGCGTTCATCATCGACGCGGCCTACGATCCGCAGTTCGGTGCAAGACCGCTGCGCCGGTATGTCCAGCACACGGTCGAAACGCTCATCGCAAGGCGTATCCTCACGGGTGACATCCTGCCCGGCGCGACGCTTACGGTCAGCGTGAAAGACGGCGCGCTTGCCGTTGAAAAAGCGTAATACTTGAGAAGCACCCGCCCTGCCA
>JAEDFW010000088.1 GCA_016297855.1 Oscillospiraceae bacterium | reverse complement strand
TCGGTGATCTTGCCGAGGTTATCCGAGAACGTCTCGGGCGTCATTTCGACCATGACTTCAAGCGTATCGGAGTTGTTGACACGGTCGACAATGATCTGATAGTTGGCAGGATAGCCCTGTTCCAGCAGGACCGTTTCGATCTGCGACGGGAAGACGTTCACGCCCTTGACGATCAGCATGTCATCGCTGCGGCCCATCGGCTTGCACATCTTGACGAACGTGCGTCCGCACGAGCATTTCTTGCGCGAGAGCACACAGATGTCGCGTGTGCGGTAGCGAAGCAGCGGGAACGCCTCTTTCGTGATGGAGGTAAAGACCAACTCGCCCTTTTCACCCTCAGGGAGGACTTCACCTGTGTCGGGATCAATGATCTCAGCGATAAAGTGGTCTTCATTGATGTGCATGCCTGTCTGCTCGGAGCATTCAAAGCTCACACCCGGGCCGCTGGTCTCGGTGAGGCCGTAGATATCATATGCCTTGATACCGAGTTTCTGCTCGATGTCACGGCGCATTTCTTCGCTCCACGCCTCAGCGCCGAAGATGCCGGCCTTGAGCTTGATCTGGTCGCGCAGGCCGCGCTCATGGATGGACTCGGCCAGATACGCAGCGTATGACGGCGTACAGCACAGGATCGTCGAACCGAGATCAACCATGAACTGCAGCTGCCGGTCGGTGTTACCGGAGGACATGGGCAGCGTCAGACAGCCGACCTTGTGGCTGCCGCCGTTCAGGCCCGGGCCGCCGGTAAACAGGCCGTAGCCGTAGCTGACGTGGCATACGTCATCTTTGGTTCCGCCTGCTGCGACGATGGCGCGCGCGCAGCAGTCTTCCCAGAGATCAATGTCGTGCTGCGTATAGAACGCGACCACACGCCTTCCCGTGGTGCCGGAGGTGGACTGGATGCGTACGCAGTCGGAAAGCGGCCTTGCGAGCAGACCATAGGGGTATGCCTCGCGCAGGTCATCTTTGGTCAAAAAAGGCAGCTTGTGCAGATCGTCAATGCTCTTGATATCGTCAGGCGTGAGGCCCTTGGCCTGCATTTTTTCGCGGTAGTAGGGGACGTTATCCCAGACGTTTTTTACCTGCTTCAGCAGGCGCTCGTTCTGCCAGGCGAGGATCTGCTCGCGGCTGGCGCATTCAATCTCGGGCTGATAGTATCGCTCCATAGCTGGTCTCCTTGTGTTGGTTTCTCTTTTCTCAGGCGCTTTGGCCCATACGGAAGGCTTTTTTGTTGAGTTCGAGGAATTTTTCCGGCACGCTCTTCTCAATCGCGGCCATCCATTCGTCCTCGGTAAAATCAAAATAGCGGGAAAGACGGCCCAGCAGCACGAGGTTTACAGCCTTGGCGGAGCCTGCCGCCTTGGCCAACCGCAACGCGTCGAACGCATCGACCTGCGCGCCTGCGGCCTGCATCTTTTTCACGAGATTTTTCGGATATTCTGCCGCTCCGGTGATGACAGGCATGGGGTTGATCTGCTGTGTATTAGTAACGATGGTTCCGGTGGGGGCAAGATACTGCGTCCAGCGCGCGGCCTCGAGCAGCTCGAATGAGACAATCAGATCGGCTTCGCCCTTGTCGATGATGGGGGAGCAGACCTTGTCGCCATAGCGAACATAGGTGACGACGCTGCCGCCGCGCTGGCTCATGCCGTGCACCTCGCTGACCTTGACGTCGTAGCCTCTTGTGAGCAGAAGCCGTCCGAGCAGCTTGCTGGCAAGTAAGGTTCCCTGACCGCCCACGCCGACAATCATAATGTTTTTCGTCTGCATACTCAGACCTCCTTCTTTGCGCCAAGCGCACCCTTTTTACACAGCTGCGTGCACACGCCGCAGCCGACGCAGAGCGTCGAGTCAATGTACGCTTTGCCGCCCGATACGCTGATGGCTGGGCAGCCGATTTTCATGCACGCCTTGCAACCGATGCACTTGGCAGTGTCGGCCTCGATGGGTCCCGGATGCTTGACATACTTCAGCAGCGCGCAAGGACGGCGCGATATGATGACCGACGGCTCATCCGCAGCCAGCTCTTCCTTCACGGCCGCGTCACATGCTGCGAGGTCATACGGATCGACCACGCGCACGCGCTTGATGCCGATCGAACGGCACAAGCTTTCCAGATCGATCTTGGTACACGGGTCGCCCTTGAGGTTAAAGCCCGTGGTGGGGTTCTGCTGGTGGCCGGTCATACCGGTGATGGAGTTATCAAGTATGATAACGGTGGAATTGGATTCGTTGTAGGCAATGTTGATAAGACCTGTCACGCCGGAATGCATGAATGTCGAATCGCCGATGACGGCAACAGTCTTGCCGGGGCCTTCACCGCCTGCGGCTTTGTTGAAGCCATGCAGGCCGGAGATGGACGCGCCCATGCAGATCGTGGTGTCAATGGCCGTCAGCGGCGCGACAGCGCCAAGTGTGTAGCAGCCGATGTCGCCGAGTACAGTCAGCTTGTTTTTCCTCAGCGTGTAGAAAAGGCCTCTGTGCGGGCATCCCGCGCACATCACGGGCGGCCGCGCTGGGATGGGATCACTGATCGCAGGACCCGAGACCGGCGCTTTGCCCAGCTTTTCGGCAACGATGTTCTGACTCAGCTCACCCTCAGAGCCAAACAGCTGCTTGCCGGTCACGGTAAGACCGAGCGCGTTACAGTGCGATTCGATGATCCCATCCAGCTCTTCAACCACGACAAGCTTTTCCACTGTTGCAGCGAAATCTTTGATCTTCTGCACTGGCAGCGGATGAATCATGCCGAATTTCAGAACAGGGTATGTATCGCCTAATGCTTCCTTGACATATTGATAGCTGGTGGATGAGGTAAGGATGCCGATGGAATGGTCGCTGCCGTCTTCTACGCGGTTGATATCCGCCGTCTCCGCCCATTCGGTGAGCTTGGTAAGGCGCTGTTCAACGACCGGATGACGGCGCTTGGCGTTGCCGGGCATCATGATGTACTTGGAGCCGTCTTTTTCATACGGCTTCTGCGAGGGCTCGACGCGTTCGCCGGTTTCCACAATGCTCTGCGAGTGCGCTACGCGTGTGCACATTTTGAGCATCACGGGTGTGTCGAACTGCTCGGAAAGATCATATGCGAGTCTGGCGAATGCCAAAGATTCAGCGGAATCCGACGGCTCGAGCATCGGCAGCTTTGCGGCTACGGCGTAGTGGCGCGAGTCCTGCTCATTCTGCGAGCTGTGCATCCCAGCGTCGTCAGCTACGCCGATGACCAAGCCGGCGTTCACGCCCGTGTAGGAGATCGTAAACAGCGGGTCGGCCGCGACATTCAGGCCCACATGCTTCATGCCGCAGAAGCTGCGCTTACCGGCCAGAGACGCGCCGAATGCAGCCTCCATGGCGACCTTTTCATTTGGCGCCCACTCGGCGTAGATTTCACTGTATTTTGCGGCACACTCGGTGATCTCGGTACTCGGTGTGCCGGGATAGCTGGAAACAAAACTGCAGCCGGCCTCATACAGGCCACGCGCTGCTGCCTCGTTGCCGAGCATCAATTGCTTCATGTCTGATTCCTCCTGTCAGTTGTTCTGTTCGCCAATGGAGTCTTTTACGCTGACGGTAACAGTCTTGTTGTAACAGGCAAATACGTGTTCAACAGTCTCTTTTTCAGGAGCCTTTGTCAGCAGGCTCACCAACGGTACCAACACCAGACCCGCCAGCATACACATTGCGCCTGCGTTGATGGGCGACTGGATGAGGGCAGGGAAGCTGGAGCGGAAGAAGATATTGGCCAGCATCACGACGGTGGAGAACAGGAAGCTGACCCAGCAGGCAGCCTTCGTTGTCCGCTTCCAGTACAGACCGTACAGGAACGGCGCGAGGAATGCACCTGCCAGCGCGCCCCAGCTCACGCCCATAAGCTGCGCGATAAAGGTAACGTTGGATTTGTACTGTACGAGCGCCAGTACAACAGAAATGAGAATAAAGACCACGATCAGCGAGCGCATCCACCGGACCTGACGCTTTTCGTCCATTTCCTTTATTATATTACCCTTGATGAAGTCCAGCGTCAAGGTCGAACTGGACGCAAGTACCAAAGAAGACAGTGTGGACATGGAAGCCGACAGCACAAGTATGACCACAACAGCAATGAGGATGGTGGGCAGGCCGGAGAGCATCGTGGGAACAATGGAGTCGTAGCCGTTTGCGGCCACGTCAACCTGTCCGCTGTAGAGCCGTCCGAAGCCTCCGAGGAAGTAGCTGCCGCCGGCAACGATGACGGCGAACACGGTCGAGATGATCATGCCCTTGCTGATGGCGGATTCGCTCTTGATAGCGTAGAACTTCTGCACCATCTGCGGCAGACCCCATGTGCCAAGACTTGTCAGAATCACCACGCCGAGAAGTCCCACCGGATCGGGGCCAAAGAAAGAAGCAAACACGCCCGGCGCGGAGCTGACGGATTCGTCGGAGACAGCCGCGAGGGAATTCAGCGCCTGCAAAAAGCCTCCCTGCTCATGCAGCACCGCGGCAATGACGGCCGTGATGCCAAAGATCATGATAACGCCCTGAATAAAATCATTGATGGCGGTCGCCATATAGCCGCCTGCAATGACATAGATACCGGTGAGCACCGCCATAACGATGACGCATACGGAGTAATCGATGTCAAACGCCATACCGAACAGGCGGCTCAGGCCATTATAGAGGCTTGCAGTGTAGGGAATGAGGAAGATAAAAATGATGACCGATGCGCAAAGCTTTAACGCCTTGGAGTCAAAGCGCTTGCCGAAAAATTCGGGCATGGTCGCGCTGTCAAGGTGCTGGGTCATGATACGCGTTCGCCGTCCGAGCACGGCCCATGCAAGCAGCGAGCCGAGGAACGCATTGCCGAGACCGGCCCATGTAGCGGCGATTCCGTATTTCCAACCGAACTGACCTGCATAGCCGACGAACACGACAGCGGAAAAATAGCTGGTACCGTAGGCGAAGGCGGTCAGCCACGGGCCAACGCTGCGTCCGCCAAGGACGAAGCCGTTGACGTCCGTTGCGTGACGGCGGCAATAGAGGCCAATAAAGACCATCACTCCGAAAAACACGATAAGCATGGCGAGCTTAATGAACAAATCCATGGTACTTCCTCCTCATTTCTTTTCTTTTTCGTTCTTTACTTAATTTGTGATCTGCGCTTCGACCAGACGGCCGTGGCAGTATTTCTCCCGCAGCACCGGCTTCTCTATTTTGCCGGTGGGATTGCGCGGAACCTTATCGAAGATGATTCTGCGCGGGCGCTTGTATCGCGGCAGTTCCTTACAGAAGTCGTTGATTTCTTCTTCCGTGCAGCTCTGGCCGTCCTTGATCTCGATGATGGCAGCAGCGATTTCACCGAGCCTACTGTCAGGCAGGCCGATGACGGCTACGTCCTTGATTTTCTCGAATTTTCGCAGGAAGTCCTCGATTTGCACGGGGTAGAGATTCTCACCGCCGGAAATGACCACATCTTTCTTGCGATCTACGAGATAGATAAAACCGTCTTCATCCATGCGTGCCATATCGCCGGTGTAGAGCCATCCGTCTTTCAGAATTTCATCCGTCGCAGAAGGGTTTTTGTAGTAGCAAAGCATCACGCCGGGGCCATGTACAATCAGTTCGCCGATTTCACCCTGCGTCACGTCTTTGCCTGTGTCGTCAACAATTTTTGCCTGCCAGAGGTAGCCGGGCTTACCGATTGCGCCGACCTTATGAATGTTTTCCACACCCAGATGCACACAGCCCGGGCCGATGGATTCGCTCAGACCATAGTTCGTATCATACTGGTGGTGCGGAAAGTATTTCATCCAGCGGTGAATCAGGCTCGGCGGAACGGGCTGCGCGCCGATATGCATGAGCCTCCACTGCTCCAGCAGGTAATTATCAAGATTGACGCGGCCGGATTCAATCGCGTCAAGCAGGTCCTGTGCCCAGGGTACGAGCAGCCAAACGATGGTGCATTTTTCTTCGGTTACAGCCCGCAAAATCCATTCCGGCTTCACCCCGCGCAGCAAAACCGCCTTACTGCCGGACAACAGACTACCAAACCAGTGCATTTTTGCCCCAGTATGATACAGCGGCGGAATGCAGAGGAACACATCGTCACGCGTCTGTCCGTGATGTGCCTGTTCGGTCTGGCAGGAGCTGTACAGGGCGCGGTGGTTATGCAGGATCGCCTTCGGAAAACCGGTAGTGCCGGAGGAAAAGTAGATGGCGGCGTGATCGGTCTCTTCCAGTGCGACGGGTGGTGCGCTGGACGAGCAGAAGCCCATGAGTGTCAGGCAATCTTCTGTGTACGACGGGCCGTTATGCCCGACAAAGAACATGAAGCGGATCTGCGGCAGCTGATCCGCAATTACGTCCATACGGCCGACAAACTCCGGACCAAACAGCAAAACCTCAACGTCCGCCAGCTCCAAACAGTATTTGATCTCATCGCTCGAATAGCGGAAGTTGAGCGGCACCGCGATGCAGCCAGCTTTTAAGATTCCGAAATACAGCGGAAGCCACTCGAGACAGTTCATCATCAGAATGCCAACTTTGGTGCCGCGCTGGATGCCGCGGCTGAGGAGAAGGTTTGCAAAGCGGTTGGCAAGACGGTCAAACGTGCGCCAGCTCAGCTCGCGGCGATAGGGAGCGTTCGGCTGAGCAAGCTCGATGAGCTGTGCCTCACGCCAGGTCGCAGCCCGGTCACGCTCATCTGAAGGGTTGATCTCTACCAGCGCTGTCTCACTGCCGTAGAGTCTTGCGTTTCGCTCCAATAGCTCTGTAATTACCATAGTTTCGGTAGCCTCCTGTTTTGATTGGTGGTAGAAAAGGAAACGCCCTCTGCGCCTGTGCGCAGAGGGCGGAATTACCCGCGGTACCACCTCAGTTTGCCGCATCAGCGGCCTTGCGGAGCAGATGCTCCAGCGCTGTATCGGGCGCACCCGGCGTGCTTACTGGCGGTGTACGCGTTCAGCTTGCTGCTCAGAACGGTATTCGGACGCAAAGCTCCTGCCGTCTTGCACCGGCCGGCGGCTCTCTGAAGGATGCAGCTGCGTTCTACTTGTGTTCATCATTGCATTATCCTATGTTCATACTTTATCACTTTTAACAGCTAAAGTCAACACGCATTTTCATATATTTTCGAACTCCATTTTTTGTTGCAGCAGAAAAACCGCCCTGAAAGCAAAGCGTTTCAGAGCGGTTTTCCGGATTTCAGGATTTATCTTTCGGTTTGAAAACGACAGCGGCAAGAAA
>JAEDFW010000008.1 GCA_016297855.1 Oscillospiraceae bacterium | reverse complement strand
CATTTTTTGACGCTTGCAAAGAGGGTTTTCAAAATTTGCCCGACAAAATGCAAAAAAATTCCCACCGGTGCAGCTGCCATGCGCGCTGCGCCCCCAATGATCCGGTAAAGCCCGCCGTAGACTCGCAGCAAGATCGGACTGAGCGTGAGAAAATACAAGCCCGCGCCCAGCACCAGACCGGCGAACGCGAACAGCCGGAACAGGCCGCGCCCCGGATAGAGCGCGAAAAGAAGCAGCGCCGCCGCGAACGTCAGTGCGAACAGCACGTCAAGCGGCAGCGTCAATCGCGCGCGCAGACGCCGGAGCGCACGCAGCGCGTCGTAGAATACGCCCAGCGCCAGCCCCAGCAGCATGGAGGCGGCAAACTGGGCTGCCTGCAGCGTGACCGGCAGCTCCATCAGCCGAAGAGCCGGGCAAAAAAGCCGCCGGCGGGCGCTTCATCCTCGTAGGAAATGGAGTCGACCGTGCCGTCGACCGCCACCTGTCCGCCGTCGAGCGAAAGCATCTGCAGATGCAGACCCGAGCCGCGGATGAGAACCGGCCCGCGCGTGGTGGTGAGCTGAATGGCCGACTCGTCAAAGCTCTCAACCTCGATCACGCCCGACATCGACAGCTTGCGCCGGGAATCGAGCACCAGCCTGTGCGGCGTTTCTGGCAGTTTTTCGTTTGCCGCGTTTGCGTTTGCCATGCGATCCATCCTCCCGTATTGTATCTCCCTACACTATACGGCCGACGGACAGGCAGTATGCCGGTTTATTTTGCCGCGTCCGGCAAAAGTTCGCGGTACATGCCGACGGCATCGTCTTTGCGCACGTTCTCCGATACCTGCAGCACCTCGACCGTGACGGCGCGCGCGCCGAACTGGATCTGCAGCACGTCTCCGACCTTCACGTCGTAGCTGGCCTTGGCCGGCCGGCCGTTGACGCTCACGCGCGCATTGTCGCACGCCTCGTTGGCCACAGTGCGGCGCTTGATGAGCCGGGAAACCTTCAGAAATTTATCCAAACGCATGGGGTGCTCCTTTCACAGTGAAGAACCAGGGCCGGCAGAAACTGCCGGCCCTGAACATTATTTTGCAACTTTGTCCTTCAGCGCCTTGCCGGCCTTAAACACAGGAACGGTCGTCGCAGGGATCTCGATGGTCTCGCGGGTCTTGGGGTTGCGGCCCATGCGAGCCTCGCGGGACTTGGTCTCAAAGCCGCCGAATCCGACGAGCTGAACCTTATCGCCTGCGCACAGCGCCTCGGTGATGGTATCGAATGTTGCGCCGACAGCACGCTCGGCGTCTTTCTTGGACATGCCGCACTTCTTGGCGACTTCTGCGATGAGTTCGGTCTTGTTCATGGTCATTGCTCCTCTTTTCATGTAATGGTCTGATAATGGTTGCAAGCGGTTATTCCGGGTTCTGCCCGTCCCAGAGCGCACGCAGTTCTTCGGGCGAATACGCGTGCAGCGGCTTTTGTGCTGCAGTCTCCATCGCAGCAAAGCGCGCGATGAATCGCTCACATGCCTGGTGCAGGCTCATTTCAGGGTCTTTTTGCATGGAAGCTGCCACACGAACGGCAGCAAACAGCAGTTCACCCAGCGCCTCGTCGGCATCATCTGCATCAAGGACGGCCTTTCGCAGTGAAGCAGCCTGCGTGTCTAGTTTGTCCAGAGAATCGGCAACAGATTCGGCCGTGAGGCCTGCGGCAGCGGCTTTTTTCTGGAGCTTTTCCGCACGCCACAGCGCCGGCAGCGAACGCGCAACGCCGTCGAGCGTCTGCGCCGCCGTTTTCTGCCCCTTTTCCAGCTGCTTCATTTCCTCCCAGCCGCCCGTGCTGCTGCTGCCGAACAGGTGCGGGTGGCGGAACACGAGCTTTTTGCAGACGACATCGCACACATCATCGAGCGTGAAGCGGCCGGCGTCGCGCTCGATATCCGCGTGGAACAGCACCTGCAGCAGAACGTCGCCCAGCTCTTCGCACATGATCTGCGGATCGTCCCGGTCAAAGCCCTCACAGGCTTCATATGCCTCTTCCAAAAAATTGCGGCGGATGGACAGGTGCGTCTGCGCACCGTCCCACGGGCAACCGCCTGGCGCGCGCAGCACATGCACGAGCCGGACAAGATCCTGAAAGTCATATCGGTCTTTGCTAATAAAATCTACCATACTTTCCTGCCTTTCGCAAGGGTATTTTTATCTTTTTTCGCGGATTCTGAGAAGTTTTGCAATTTTTTCTCCCTTCGGCAGAAGCAGGCAGTCCTCATACGTCACGCACTGCAGCGCGACGACCAGAACAAAGTAAACGCCGACCGCGAAAACAAGCGCGCCCAGGCACGCGAGCTTCATCGAGCCGAGCAGCCCCGCGAGAACCCGGTACGCCATGTACGTCGCCGCGCCCATGATGGCGGCGGCCAAAAACGGCCGGACAAGGTTTTTGAAGATGACGGGGCGCGTGGTGACGCTCTTGCGCATGGTGACAAGATCGAGCACCGTGATGCACACATAGCACACCAGCGTGCCGATCGGCGCGCCGACGATATTGAGCGCCGGCATACCGACGAGAACGAAGTTCACGACGACCTTCACCACACCGCCTGCGAGCATGTTGATGACCGGCGTGGTCACATCGCCGTGCGCCTGCATGAACGCGTTGAGCAGCAGAACCAGGGAGTTGAAGATGACCGTGATGCCGAGAATGGCCAGAATCGGCGCGGCCGTGGCGACACTTGCCTCGCCGTAGCCCGGGCAAAGCAGGCGCACGATCGGCTCTGCCAGCACGGCAAGACCCGCCGCGCACGGCATGGCGATCAGGCCCATCGTACGCAGCGCCGATTCCTCGGTCGCGCGTGCGCCGGGCAGATCCTTCCGCGTCAGCGCGGCTGTAACGGCCGGGATGCAGGCGATGGTAATGGTCGGGATGAACGCGCACGGCAGCGCAAAAATGGTCTGCTGGAAGGAATAGATGCCGTTGGCGGTATCGACCTGCGCGGCCGTCCATCCCAGCGCGCCGGAAAGCCTGCGCATATAGATCATGGTATCGATGAGGTTGATGATCTGCAGGCCTGCCGCGCCCAGTGTGATGGGCACCGCGATGGCAAGCAGCTCCTTGAGCGTACTGCGGCCGGATTTAGCCGTACCGCCGGCTTGCGGCAGCGAGGCATATGCGCCGCGGAACTTATGGTTGAGGTAGAGCACCGAGATCAGGCATCCCATCGTCACGCCCATGATCGCGCCGCCGGCAGCATAGATGACGCTGCCGGTCTTTTTCATGATGAGATATGCCACGCTCAGTCCCACGGCAAGGCGCGTCAACGCCTCGAGGATCTGGCTCAGCGACGTGGGGGACATGTACCGCTGCCCCTGGAAAAAGCCGCGGTAGGCCGAGATCAGGCAGATCAGCAGCACGCACGGCGCCAGCGCCGCGATGGCTGCGAACGAGTTTTCATTCGTCGAAACCATGACGGAAAGCTGCCTGCAGAAGATGAGCATGCCGCCGCTGCCCACAACGCCGATGCACAGAAAGACGTAGAGCGCCGTTTTGAAGATGCGCCGGATCTGCGCGTAGTTGCCCAGTTCCTGCGCCTCGGCGATCATACGGCTGACAGCCACGGGAAGGCCCGTGGTGGAGATCATCAAAAGCACGTCGTAGACCTTGTAGGCGTTATAGAAATAGCTGCTGCCCTGCTCGCCGATGATGTAATTGAGCGGCGTCTTGAACAGGAAGCCCATCAGCTTGACGATGATGGTGGCCATGGCCAGAATTGCCGTTCCCTGCAGAAAGCTCTGTTTTTTGATTGGTTTTTCGTTCATGCTGTCGGCTCCTTTTTGTCGTCTGCAAAGACGGTGGGGATGGCATAATCGTGCAACTGCTGTGCAACCGCGCCCAGATCGATGGTCGGATAGTTGCCCGCGAAATAGAGGATTTTGCCGCGAACCATCGTCAGCATCACGTCGTGCCCCGAAGCCGCATAGACCAGGTTCGACACAATGTTGTGGCAGGGGATGAGATGCGGCTGGTTGAAATCCAGAACGATGAGATCGGCGTCCATGCCCACGGCGATCTGACCGCACTCTTTTTCACGGCCCTGCGCCTTTGCGCCGCAGACCGTGGCCATCATGAGCGCCGCTGCGGCCGGCACGGCAGTGGGATCTCCGGTTTTGCCCTTGGCCATGAGCGCGCAGGCGCGGATCTGCCGGAAGAGGTCGAGATTGCCGCTGCAGCTGGCAGCGTCCGTGCCCAGACAGACGTTCATGCCGGCTTTCACCATGCCCATAACATCGGCGCAGCCGGAGCCGAGCTTGAGATTGCTCACGGGACAGTGCACCGCCGACACGCCGCGTCTGGCAAGCAGGCGCATATCCTCTTCGGCCAGATGGACGCAGTGCGCCGCAACGGTGCGCGTATCAAAGACATGGTGGCAGTCGAGAAGCTGCGCGGGCGTGAGGCCGTATTTTTCAATACATTCCTCGTGCTCGGCCTTCGTCTCGGAAAGATGCAGCTGCATGCCGAGACCGTTGTTGATGGCATATTCGGCCAGCGCGTCCCAGAGCTGGTAGGTGGAGGTATATTCGCCTTGGATGGCGCATTCGACCCGGATGCGGCCGTTATCATAATTATGCCATGTTTCGTGCAGCTCTACCAGTTCGCGGCACGCCGGGAACGTCTCAAAATCAAAATCATCGTCCAGATACATGCTGGTGCCGCGCGAGAGGTTGGCCTTGATGCCGCTTTCTGCCACGGCTTCGGCGACCGCTCCGGTACAGTCGAACATGTCGGACACGCTCGTTACGCCGAACCGCAGGCACTCGGCGATGGCCAGAAGCGCGGCGGCCTTGACCGAGCGGGCATCAAACCGCTCCTCGCGCGGGAAAATGGCATCGTTCAGCCGCGCCTGCAGGGCCAGATCGTCGGCGTAGCCGCGCAGCAGGGTCATGGGCAAATGCGTGTGGCAGTTGATCAGTCCCGGAAGAAGCACCATGCCCGTACCGTCGATGATCTTCCCGGGCTTTTCCTCGGGCGGCTTTTTACCGAGATAGCTGATCTTTCCGTCTGTCACGCCAACGAACGCATCGACCCAGACGGACATGCGCGCGTCCATCGTAACGACGCTGACATGAGAAAATAGCGTATCCATGAATTCCTCCTCAGTCCGCGCCGTCTGCATCCAGCTTCGCCAGCAGCGCGAAAATCTCGTCCTTCTGCCGCAGAATGGTATCGATGCGCTGGATGTAGTCCTGCGGATATTTGGGATTGTGAAAACGTTCGAGCTGCCCGGCGGGGAGATTGATCTTATTCATACCGCCCGCACCGAGAGACAAAATGGTATGCAGCTCTTCCATCATATATATGTTGTAAAGTCCGCGATAACCCGGTCTGGCCCAGCCGACATTTTCAAAGCTGCCGGACATATACTTCTGCCGGTAGAGATAGTACGGTGAGAACCCTGCTGCGCGCAGCGCACACGCTGTCTCGTCGAGCATCTGCGCCACAGCCTGCTGCGAAGGCAGCGCCACGCGCCGCTGAAACAGATCCGCGCCCTTTTTTAAGGCCAGCGTATGCACGGTCACGTTGCTGGGGCATAATTCCAGAACCCGGCGGACCGAGTCGGCAAAGCCTGCGGGCGTATCGCCGGGCAGGCCCGCAATCAGGTCCATGTTGATATCTTCAAAGCCAGCGCGGCGCGCGGCCTCGAACGCCGCCACCGTCTCGGCCGCCGTATGCCTGCGGCCGATGGCTTTGAGCACCGCATCGTCCATCGTCTGGGGATTGATGGACATGCGTGTGCAGCCGCCTTCGCGGATGACGCGCAGTTTTTCTTCGTCCAGCGTGTCGGGCCGTCCGCCTTCGACGGTGAACTCCAGACAGCGCGAAAGATCAAAATTCTCGCGAATAGCCGCGAGCAGCCGCGCCATCTGCCGGCTGTTGAGCGTGGTGGGCGTGCCGCCGCCGATGTACAGCGTGCGGACGCTGCGGCCGGATGCGCGCAGCAGCGCGCCCGTATATTCCATCTCGCGGATGAGGCAATCGAGATACGGCGGCAAAAATGTACCGAAGCGCTCGACCGATTCGCTCACGAACGAGCAGTAGGCGCAGCGCGTGGGACAGAAGGGAATGCCGATGTACAGCGACAAGTCGCGCGGAGAAAGAAGCTTCGCCGCCTCTACGGTCTGCAGCGACGCATCCACGCAGAGCTTTGCGCGTTCAGGCGTAACAAAATAGACCGATCGCAGCAGCGTTTCGGCCTGCCGCCTTGTGCCGCCTTCCATCAGGCATTTGGTGGATAGCTTGCTGGGCCGCACGCCGGAAAGCGCGCCCCAGGGCGGCGCGGCATCCAGCAGCCGGACGGCAGCCAGATAGTAGCTCTGCTGCAGAATGCGGCGCGTTTCACGCACACCGGCCTCGCGCAGACGCACGCGGCGGCTGGCGCGGGCCGTTCTGCCGCCAAACGTAATGGTGGCCGCGGCGGTCAGCCATGTTTTTCCGCGAAAGAGCGCGGAAATCGCGCCGTCCTCATGTTTGGGCGGCGTGTCGGAAAAGACGCTGGGCGAATCGGGAAACAGCTGCATCTGCAGCTGCTCGACGCAGTAGCGCTCGGTATGGTTTTGCAGATACAGCTTCATCGCGCCATCGCCTCAAGCAGATACGGATTGTGCGCCCGCTCAAAGTCCAGCGTGCTCTGCTCGCCGTGGCCGGGATAGACGTCAAAGTCCCCCGGCAGCTCACCCAGACGCCGGAGCGAGCAAACCATCTGCTCCATGCTGCCGCCGGCAAAATCCGTCCGGCCGCAGGCGCCGGCAAAGAGCGTATCGCCGGTAAAGAGGGCATTTCCGGCCATCAGGCACACCGAACCCATCGTGTGTCCCGGCGTGTGCAAAACGTGCACGGAAAGAGAGCCGACGGCGATTGTATCGCCCTCGGCGTAGGTATCGGTATAAACCAGCTTACCGTGGCTCATGTTGAACGCCTCGTCGGTATCCAGCCGGTGCACAAAAATGGGCGCATCCGGTACGGCCCTGTGCAGCACATCCAGCCCGCCCACATGGTCAAAATGCGCGTGGGTGAGCAGGATCTTCGAGATGGTATAGCCGCGTTCAGCGGCAAACGCCGCGACTTTGCTGCCTGCCGCGCCGGGATCGATCACGGCGCAGGTGTTCGTCTGTCCGTCGCAGAGGAAATAGCAGTTGGTACCGAGCATGCCAAGCTGCATGGAAAAAATCTTCATATTGTCCTCCGGTTATTTCAGGTCGTTCGTATCGGCAATGATGGTCACAGGGCCGTCATTTTCAGACGACACCTGCATATACGCGCCGAACTCGCCGTGCTGCGGCGCAAATCCGAGCCGCTCGCACTCGGCCAGAAACTGCTCATAGAGCGCGTTCGCAAGTTCCGCCCCGGCGGCACCGACAAAGCTGGGACGCCGGCCGTGGCTGATATCGGCGTAGAGGGTAAACTGGCTGACAACCAGCACGCTGCCGCCGATATCGGACAAAGACAGATTCATTTTATCGTTTTCATCGCGAAATACGCGAAGGCCCAGAACCTTTTCCGCCAGCTTTTTGCAAAGCGCCGGCGTATCGCCGGGCGCAACGCCCAGCAGAATGAGAAAACCGCGTCCGATCTCGCCGACAACCGTGCCGTCAATGGACACGGAGGCGGAATTGACGCGCGTAACGACTGCGCGCATGGCAAGTCCTCCGATTTCTGATTTAGTCTGTGCCCCGGCGCACTTCGCTCACGCCGGAGATGCCGCGCAGGCGCGCGCAGACATTCTGCAGCTCAGTCAGATTGTGCACCTGAAAGCTCAGCAGCACGATGGCCCGTCCGCCGCCGATCGTGCGGGCGGTCATCTCATGGATACGCATGCGAAGCGACGTCATCACCGTCGCCACGTCCAGCATCAGCCCGTCGCGGTCGACCGCGTCCAGTTCAAGCGATGTTTCAAACATTGCCTCGGGCGTCTCAGCCCAGGTGACCTTGACCCAGCGGCCGGCCTGCGAGGGATCGTTTGCGTGCCGGGCGTTGGGGCAGTCGCGCCGGTGAACCGACACGCCGTAGCCCTTGGTGATAAAGCCGATGATATCGTCGCCGGGAACGGGCGTGCAGCAGCGGCTGAACTTGATCATGCAGGAACTGATGTCCTCGACGATGACGCCCGAGGCCGCGGGTGTGCCCGCTGCCGGGGGTTTGATCTGCAGCGCCGCCTCACGTGTCTGCGAGGTACGGGCGGCTTTGGTCAGCTCGTCTTTCACGCGGTTGACGGCCTTCACCGCCGTCAGCCCGCCGAAGCCGATGGCGGCGTACATATCGTCCAGGCACTCGAAGCTGACCTTCTTCAGCATGGTGCGCAGCACGGATTCATCCTGCAGAATACCGGGATCGATACCGGCCTGACGCAGCTCGGATTCAAAGCTGGCGCGGCCTCTGATGATATTTTCTTCGCGCTTTTCCTTTTTAAACCACTGGCGGATCTTGGTGCGCGCCTGGTTCGACTGACAGATATTCAGCCAATCGCGGCTGGGTCCGCGCGCGGTTTTGGACGTCAGAATTTCGACGATATCGCCGTTGTGCAGCGTTACGTCGTAGCCGGCGATGCGGTTATTGACCTTCGCGCCGATCATCGAATTGCCGACGGCGGAATGGATGGCATAGGCAAAGTCGATGGGTGTAGAACCGGCCGGAAGCGAGATGACTTTACCCTTGGGCGTAAAGACGAACACCTCGTCATCAAACATATCCACTTTGAGAGAGTGGATATAATCGTCGGCCTCGGTATCCTGCTGGTTTTCCAGCAGCCTTCTGACCCACTCGAATTCCTTTTCGGTGCCGTCGCCCACATGCTGCTTGTACTTCCAGTGCGCCGCGACGCCGTATTCCGCCGTCTGGTGCATCTCCCAGGTGCGGATCTGCACCTCAAACGGGATACCCTGCGAGCCGATGACAGTGGTGTGCAGCGACTGGTACATGTTGGGCTTGGGCGTGGAGATATAGTCCTTGAACCGGCCGGGAATGGGGCTGAACAGATCATGGATGTGGCCGAGCACGTTATAGCAGTCGGCGATGTTGTCAACGATCACACGGAATGCGTAGAGATCGTACAGCTCGTCGATGGTCTTGTTCTGCGCGCGCATTTTGCGGTAAATGGAGTAGGTGTGCTTGATGCGGCCGTAGATTGAGCCGTGGATGCCGACAGATGAAAGGCGCGCCGTGATCTTTGACTGGATGGCATTCATGAAGTCGTTGGAACTGGCTTCGTTGGCCTTAAGAAAGTCGATGATCTGCCGGTATCCCTCGGGATCGAGGTACTGCAGCGACACGTCCTCCAGCTCCCACTTGATCTTCTGCATACCGAGCCGGTGCGCCAGCGGCGCGTAGATCTCCATCGTCTCCATGGACTTGGAGATCTGCTTGGCGGGCGTCTGATATTCCATCGTGCGGGTGTTGTGCAGCCGGTCGGCGATTTTAATGAGGATGACGCGGATGTCCTTGGACATGGCCATGAACATCTTGCGCAGATTTTCCATCTGCTGCTCTTCCATCGTGGAATACTGCACACGCGTCAGCTTGGTAACGCCCTCGACAAGGTCGGCGACCGTGGTGCCGAACAGGCGTGATATTTCTTCGAAGCTGGCGTCGGTATCCTCCAGACAGTCATGCAGCAGTGCCGCCGCGATGGCATCAGTGTCAAGGCCGATCTCGGCCACAATCTCGGCCACGGCCAGCGGATGGATAATATATGGTTCGCCCGACTTGCGTTTCTGCCCGTCGTGCTTGCGGTTGGCGTATGCATACGCCTTCTTGACGACGTTCATATCCGCTGCGGGAGAGTAACGCTGCACGGTCTGCAGCATCGATTCATACAGCTCCTGATTCTGATCCATAGTTGCTTCCTGCCTTCTGGTTTTTCAGGTTGTTGAGAATGGCGCTTTTTTCAAGATCGGCCTTCTGCGCGCCGGGCAGCAGGCGGATGCGCACATGCTTGGGCCGCTGCGAGATCTGCAGAAGCCCCAGCTCGGCAAACACATCCAGACACACGCGCGTCTTGCCGAAGCTGCATGGCCGCGCGGCATAGCGCGCGATCTTGCGGCACAGGCAGCCGAAATCCTCCTGTACCACACCGCGCTCGGCGTTGTCGCGCAGATATTTCCACACTGCGACAAAATCCTGCCGCTCCGGCAGCAGCGCGTCCAGCGCTTCTTTCGTCAGCGCCTCGCCGGCGGATAATTGCCTGTAATAGTCCTGCGCCATCTTTTGCGCGCGGCGCGAAGCCTCGTCGGGGCGGATATCGATGAGATTGAGCTGCACCGACCGCACGCCGCGAAATTCGTTGATCTGCGGGGTATAGGCGATTTCGACCACATCACCCAACGCCACGCCCGCGCGGCGCGCATTGGTCGAGAAGAAGATCGCGCCCCAGCTTTCGCTGCCGTTTGACAGCCGCAGCCGCAGATGCTTGCCGCCGCAGACCTCGGTCAGCTCGGTGATGGTCAGACCGCGCATAAACAGAACCGGCCGCGGGCAGCCCGCGCCGCACGGCTCGAGTTCGTCGATCGCGGCGATATTGGAAAGTGTGAGCAGCTGCGGAGGAATCTCACAGTCGACGCTCAGCGCACGGTTGCACGCGTCGGAGCGGGAAAAATCACCCGACAGGCGCAGCATCTGGCTGCGGAAGGGCTCGATCTGGTCGCGGCGGATGGTAAATCCCGCAGCCAGCTCATGTCCGCCGTAGCTTTCCAGCAGTTCCGAGAGCAGCTCGAGCGACTGGAACAGGTTGAACCCGCCGTAGGAGCGGGACGACGCCTTGCCCTTGTCGCCGTCGAGGCAGATGAGAAAGGTAGGGCAGCTGTATTCCTCGGCCAGACGCGAGGCAACAATGCCGACCACGCCCTGATGCCACGTTTCGCTCGAGAGCACGATGGCCTCGGGATGCTTGCCGGCCGGCAGCATCGACACGGCCTCGGCGTAGATTTCGGCCTCCACATCCTGCCGCTTGCGGTTGAGCCTGCAAAGCTGCGCGGCAAGTTCGGCGGCGCGCGCCTTATCGTGCGTCAGAAACAGCTCCATGGCCACGCTGACCTCGCCCATGCGCCCGGCGGCGTTGATACGCGGCGCCAGCGTATAGCCGATCGTGCCCGCGTTCACGACATGACGGCCCGCCGCGCATTCGCGCAGAAGCGCCGCCACACCCACACGTTTCGCCGACGCCAGCGCACGCAGGCCGCGCGCGACCATCGTGCGGTTTTCGCCCGTCAGCGGCATGACGTCGGCCACCGTGCCGAGACACAGCAGGTCGCAGTATTCATCCAGCAGTTTTTCCTGCCCGCCGGCAATGGCGGCGGCCAGCTTGAACGCCACGCCGACGCCAGCCAGTTCGATGTGCGGCAGTGGCTGATCCTTGCGGTGCGGATCGACCACGGCCACGGCGTCGGGCAGAACAGCCTTGCATTCGTGATGGTCAGTGATGACCAGATCGATGCCAAGCCGGCGGCAAAGCGCGGCCTCATCGGACGCGGTGATGCCGCAGTCGACTGTCACGATCAGCTGCACGCCTTTTTCATGCAGCGCGCGGATCGCGATTTCGTTCAAACCGTAGCCCTCTTCCATGCGCGCGGGGATATAGCTTGTTACCTGTGCGCCGCGTGCGCGCAGAAAGTCGGTCAAAAGGCATGTCGCCGTGATGCCGTCGACGTCATAGTCGCCGAACACGGCGATATGCTCGCGGGTTGAAAGCGCCTGCCGCACGCGTGCGGCAGCCTTGTCCATATCCAGAAGGGCCATCGGGTCTGACAGGGGATTGTCGGTAGCGAGCAGCGCTTTTGCGCGCGCAACGCTGTCATAGCCGCGGCTGCAGAGCACTGCCGCGGTAATAGGAGAAAGACCCGCCCGGCAGAGCGCTTCCGCCGCAGCAGGTTCATAGGACGATACCGTCCAGGTTCCATACTTCACGCTAGATACACATCCGTTATTTTTTCTTTTTCTGTATTATAGCATCCTGCGCGGCATATCACAATAAAAAATCTGCAAATTACGCCTGTCCCGCCGATCTTTGACGAAAATGACGGGAACGGCGTCCCGGAAAAACGGAAATCTCGGACATGTTTTCCTTTTCTTTCAGCTATTGCTGTGGTAAAATGGGGGAAATCTTTACAGGGAGGGACGGCGGTGAAGCAAAAGAGAGTCCGTCCGGCGGCAGGCGTTCTGTCCGCGCTGGTGCTGCTGGCCGGGTTTACCTGGTATGAAAACAGAACCATCCAGACGCAGACCTTCCGCCTGCGCGCGCCGAATCTGCCGCAGGCGTTTTCCGCTATGCGCGTGGTGCAGATCTCCGATCTGCACGGTGAGATCTTCGGTGAAAACAGCGCGCGGCTGCTTGCAGCCGTGCAGGACGCAACACCCGATCTCATTGCCGTCACGGGCGATCTGGCCGATGAATACACCGATTTTTCGATGCTGCGGCCGCTGGTATCGGGTCTGTGCGCGATCGCGCCGGTATGCTACGTCACAGGCAACCACGAATGGGTGCTTTCACGCGAGAAACGGCAGCAGCTTTTTGAGATTCTGGACGAATGCGGCGTGATCCGGCTGCGCAATGAATTCCGCCTGCTCCAAAAGAACGGCGAGACGATGGTGCTGGCCGGTGTGGACGATCCCAATGGGCCATCTGACCAGAAAACGCCTGCGCAGCTGGTGTCGGAGATCCGCCAAAGCTGCGGCGAGGCAGCCTATATTCTGATGCTCAGTCACCGGAACGATCAGCTCGAGCTGTGGGCGCAGCTGGGCGTAGACGCAGTTTTGTGCGGGCACGCACACGGCGGCGTGGTGCGGCTGCCCATCGCAGGCGGCGTGTTCGGCACGCGCTACGACCTGTTCCCGGATTACACCGCCGGGATTTACACGCAGGGAAAGACACAGGTGCTGGTGAGCCGCGGACTTGGAAGAAGCCACCGTGTGCCGCTGCGGATCTTCAACCGGCCGCAGCTGGTTGTGGCTATATTGGAAAGAGAGGAAGAATCATGACAAAGAAAAAAACGCTGGCCTGCTTTTATGTGCTGGCCGCCTCCGCGCTGTGGGGCTGTGTGAGCATTTTTGTGCGCGAGATGAACAAGGCGGGACTTTCCGCCCTGGAGGTACTGCAGGTGCGCTCGATCGTGGGCGCGGTGTGCATCGGCGTGTATCTGCTGCTGTTCCACCGGGAAAAATTTCGCTTCCGTCTGAAGGATATCTGGTGCTTTCTTGGCGTGGGCGTCTGCAACATGCTGCTTGTATCCTACTGCCAGTTTACCGGCCTGTCCGTCGGCAGCGTGGCGGTAATGAGCGTGCTTTTGTACACAGGGCCGATTTTCGTTATGCTCTTCAGCGTGCTGCTGTTCCATGAAAAGCTGACAAAAACCAAGCTGCTGGCGCTCTTTCTGGCGTTCGCGGGCTGCTGCTTTGCCTCTGGCGTCGGCTCAGAGGATACCATCTCGGTACAGATCGTTCTGCTGGGTCTCGGCGCGGGCATCGGATATTCCATGTACTCGGTTTTCGGCCGCTTTGCCATCAACCGCGGCTATGATTCGTGGACGATCACGTTCTACGCGTTCTTCTTCTGTGCGCTGGTCAACAGCTTTCTGGTAGACTGGGGCGCCCTCTCAGGCGCGGTGCAGACCGATCCCGGCATCTGGGTGACGTTTTTGCTGTTCGGCTTTTTGATGGGCTTTCTGGCGTATCTGCTGTATACGATGGGCCTGCAGGGCGTGGAGTCCGGCTACGCAGCAATCCTCGCCTCTGCCGAGCTGGTCGTGGCTACGGTCGTGGGTACGGTGTTCTATCACGAGCCGCTGACAGCCTTTGTCCTCATCGGTATCGCGCTGGTGCTGGGCGGCATCGCGGTGCTGAGTCTGGGCGACCGGAAAAAAGCGTAAACTTTTTTTGAACAATTACCGCTGTTTCTTGTAAATTCGCGCATACCCGGTATAATTGTCTACAGAACGTTTCGCAGTAGGTGATGGGTATGTTTCAAAAACTCGGCGACGCGCTGCGCCGCTTCATGTATGGCCGATACGGCACCGATCAGCTCAATCAGGCGCTGATCATCGGCGCGCTGGTCATGATTCTGGTGGGCTGGCTGGGCGGAAAGTTTCTGGCCGGGTGGCTGAGCATCTTCAGCTTTCTTGCGTACTTCCCGCTGATCTGGTCGATCGTGCGGATGTATTCGCGCAACATCGAAAAGCGCCGCCGCCAGAACGCAGCCTATCTGCGTTTTCTGAGCGCCTGCAAAGACCGCAAACACCGGTATTACAAGTGTCCTCGCTGCCGGCAGACGGTGCGCGTGCCGCGCGGCCGCGGCAGGATCAACATCCGCTGTCCCAAGTGCGGCGAGCAGTTTGTCAGAAAATCGTAGGCCGCAGGCAGTTTTTGCGCCGGTGCGGCCAAAAATGCGCGCGGATGCGCGAAAAATCCCTTGATTTTATCTGCGCCGCCTGTTATAATAATCCGGCGCGTGAGGCGGCGCCATTCGGAGTGGTATCGAAGTGGTTATAACGGCCCTGACTCGAAATCAGGTGTACCGGCAACGGTACCGTGGGTTCGAATCCCACCCACTCCGCCAAATATCAGCAGTCCCCAGCGGGGGCTGCTGATATTTTTTGTGGGCAGGATGCAACGTTTATGCCCGCAAGGGTAAATTCCACCCGCTCCGCCACACCAGAGCAACGTCCGCTTCGCCGGGCTTCAGTTTGGTTTTTGCTGCGAATCGAAAGGCGAAGGCGTCTATCCTGTTGCGGTGTTACAAAAACCGGCAGTCCCCATCAGGGTGCTGCCGGTTTTATATGGGCAGATGGTCCGGACAAAAATATACGCCGGCAGCCACCCGTTGGGAGCTGCCGGCGCCATACTTATTCGTTTTCCAACGCCATGACCTTGTCGATGCGCCGCTGATGGCGCTCCGCGTGTGAAAACGCCGTGTCCAGCCATGTATCAACGATCTCCAGCGCCAGCATGGGCCCCACAAAGCCCGCGCCGAGCGCCATCATGTTCGTGTCGTTGTGCTCGCGCGTGAGCCGCGCGGACACCGGATCCGACAAAAGCGCGCAGCGCACGCCCTTAACCTTGTTGGCCGCGATGGACACGCCGATGCCGGTCGTGCACAGCACGATGCCGCGGTCACATTCACCCGCCGCGACGGCGCGCGCTGCTGCGGCGGCGAAATCGGCGTAGTCGCAGCTGTTCGTGTCGTAGCAGCCGAAGTCCTTGCAGTCCAGACCCCGCTCGGCAAGGTGCTTTTTTACGCGCTCCTTCAGTTCAAATGCGCCATGGTCACAAGCCAGTGCAATCATAATGGTTCCTCCTAAGTTAACATACAAAATGAATTTACAAAACAGCCAGAAAGCTGATCGCGTCCGTTATCACACACAGCGCCAGCAGCATGCCGCCGCCCAGCAGAACCTGCAGTTTGCCGCCGCGTTCACACCAACGGCCCCAGAGACATCCGGCAGCCAGCAAGCTGGCCATCGGAGCGAGCCGGAATCCGCCGAACAGCAGCGCCAGAAGGGAAATGAGCGCAACGGCGCACACCCGGATCGCGTGCGGATCACGCCCGGAGAAAAACGCCCAGAGCGAAAGCGCCGCACAGATCGCGCCATAGGCCATGCACACCACACAGTCGGCCGACAGCATCAGCCCGGACGGCAGCGATATCAGCGGCGAAAACGCCGCATGCACGCGCAGCCACAGCCACGGCCAGAGTCCGCCGTTCAGCACGCCGGCGATCGCCGCGCCCGGCAGCTGCATCACAAAAAACCACGCTGCAGCGGCCAGCGGGAACAGCGCTGCGCACAAAAAGCCCGTCAGCGCGTGATCTTCTCTTCGCGTCAGACGAATCACGCCGTCTGCCATCAGTATCAGCCACAGTCCGCCGCCAAACAGCGCCGCCGACGGCTCCAGATATACGGAAAATGCCAAAAACGCCGCCGCTGTAAAAAGATTTGCTGCGCGCGAATGCCCGTCATCCATGCTCCGCAGCAGGAACACCAGCGCCATCAGCGCGTACGGCGCACCCAGCGCGTCCCACATCAGACTCACTGACGCGATCAGCGCGCACATTCCTGCCGCCAGCTTTCCGCCGCCAAACCGCCGCACCAGCGTGTAGCAGGCAAGTACCATCACAAACGGCCCCGCCAGACAGAACATCAAAAACGCAGGAATGCTGCTCAGCCGCTGCGGTGACGGCCACGCAAGCAGAACCGCAGCCAGCGTCCGTACCGCCGCGCAGACGGCCCACGCCAGGACAATCAGCCCCGCATCTGCCGGGCGAAGCCCACCATACACACGCCGCGCCGGCGTTTCGGCAGGTTCTTCCTCCGCCAGAGCGTTTTCAGCAGGTTCTTCCTCCGGCAATGCGTTTACGGCCGGCTGTTTACGCGCTCGCATCGCGCAAAGATACAGCGCGAAATGCCACCCAAGCAGCACCAGCATCACCGCCGCGAAAATATACCCCGCCGCGCCTGAAAGTTCCTGCATCGCGCCGCCTCCCTTCGTCATACCGCTTTTGATTATACACCGCTTTTCCCGCTTGGGCAAGCGTCAGTTCCCTGTACGCGGGCCGCATTTTTGAAGAAAATGCACATTGCGCTTTCTTTTGCCCATTTTTGTTGTTTTACTTGCTATGTTTTATTCCGTGTGTTATAGTAAATAAAAAACAAAACAAACGGACATCGTCCGCAAAGGAAGGCTGAACGTATGAAAAATCTTCTTGCATTCGACCTTGGCGCCAGCAACGGCCGCGCGATCCTCGGCCAGCTGGATGGCGGCAAACTCCATCTGCGCGAGCTGCACCGCTTTGAAAACAACTATATTGAAATGAACGGCGTGTTTTACTGGGATCTGCCGTACCTGTTCAATCAGCTCAAACTGGGTCTGCTTGCGTTCCGGCAGGCGAACGTCGGCGAGCTCGACTGCTTCGGCATCGACACCTGGGGCGTGGACTACGGCCTGCTCGACCGCAACGGGCATCTGCTGGGCAACCCGCGCGCGTACCGCTATGCCGTTGACGCCGACGCCGAAGCCGTGTGGAAAACGGTCGATTTTCCCACGCTGTTCGCGCGCACCGGCATTGCCAACAACAATTTCAACACGCTCTATCAGCTCTACCGCCGCAAGTGCGAAGGCGATGTTGCGCTGGAAAACGCAGAGACCCTCCTTCTGCTGCCCGACCTTCTGGGCTATTTCCTGACGGGCGAAAAGAAGTCCGAGTATACCGAGGTCACCACCTCCATGCTCTATAACCCCACCGCAAAGGACTGGGACTGGCAGACCATCCGCGAACTGGGTCTGCCCGAGAAGATCTTTACGCCCATCGACCGCGCCGGTATGCTGCGCGGCAAACTCCGGCCCGAGCTTGCCGCCGAGCTTGGCCTCAATCAGGCGAATTTTGCCGCCGTCGGCACGCACGACACGGCCTCTGCCGTGGCAGCCATTCCCGGCTCGGGCAGCTTTGCGTTCTGTTCGTCGGGCACATGGTCGCTCTTTGGCGTCGAGACAGATCATCCCATCCTGACGGACTCTGTGCGTGATGCTAACTTCACCAACGAAGGTACGATTCAGGGCGGCTTCCGTCCGCTCAAGAACATCATGGGTCTGTGGCTCATTCAGGAGTGCCGCCGCGACTGGCAGAAACAGGGCAAGAATTACAGCTGGAACGAGATCGTCATCGAGGCCGAGAAGGCCGAGCCGCTGCGCTCGATCGTCGACGCCGACTATGGCGAGTTCTTCGCCGGCGGCGACATGGTGAAGAAAATCCAGGACTTCTGCCGCAAAACGAATCAGCCCGTGCCAGAGACGGTTGGCCAGATTGCCCGCTGCATCTACGAATCGCTGGCGCTCAAGTACCGCTGGGCACTCGAGCGGCTCGAGCAAATCAAGGGCGAGCGTATCGGGCAGCTCAACATTGTCGGCGGCGGCATCCAGAACAAGCTGCTCAACCAGATGGCGGCCGACGCCATCGACCGGCCGGTCGTGACGGGGCCCATCGAGGGCGCGGCCATCGGCAACCTGCTCGCGCAGGCGATGGCGCTGGGCGAGATCCGGTCGATGGACGAGCTGCGCGACGTTGTTCGCGCGTCCGAACCGGTCAGCCGCTATGAACCGAACCATACCCCCGCGTGGCAGGCAGCATATGAACGCCTGCTGGCGCTTCTGTAAAAGAAATACATACAAAAAGGAGTCTTTGTTATGTCTGTTGATATGAGCAAATGGTGTGAGCTGGCCAAGGCCAACATCCACAACCGTCCGGTCGGCGAGGGCCGTCTTGCCGGAAAGATCTGCATTGTCACCGGCGCTGCGCAGGGTTTCGGCAAGGGCATTGCCGAAGAGCTGTACAAAGAGGGCGCGACCATCGTCGTCGCCGATATGAACGAGCCGCTTGCAAAGCAGGTCGCGGAAGAATTCGGCGAACGCGCCACCGCTATCGCCGTGAACGTGTCGGACGAAGAGAGCGTTGCCAACATGGTTGCAAAAACCGTTGAGCTGTACGGCGGTCTCGACCTCATGCTCTCTAACGCGGGCGTCGTCCGCTCGGGCCCCATCGCGCAGATGGAGCGCAAGGATTTTGATTTCGTCACCAACGTCAACTACACCGGCTACTTCCTGTGCGCCAAGTACGCGGCCATCATCATGCAGGCGCAGCACGAGGCCGATCCCGAAGCCATGTTCGACATCGTCACGCTCAACTCCAAGTCGGGTCTGGAGGGCTCCAACAAGAACTTCGCCTACGCGGGCTCCAAGTTCGGCGGTATTGGCCTGACGCAGTCGTTCGCGCTTGAGCTGTGCGCATACAACATCAAGGTCAACGCCGTCTGCCCGGGCAACTTCCTCGACGGTCCGCTGTGGTCCGATCCGGTGCGCGGCCTGTTCGTGCAGTATCTGCAGGCCGGCAAGGTTCCCGGCGCCAAGACGGTTGAGGATGTGCGCCGCTATTACGAGGCCAAGGTGCCGATGAACCGCGGCTGCCTGCCTGTGGACGTCGCCCGCGCCGTCATGTACTGCGTCGAGCAGAAGTACGAGACCGGTCAGGCCATCCCCGTCACCGGCGGACAGGTCATGTTAAACTAAACTGCCGAAAAGCCTGATGGCTTTTCGGCAATGGGCTTGCGTCCTGCTGCATCGCACTCGCTGCGCTCGCACGTTTGCAGGACGAGAAGAATTTTTCCCGAGGCACATGTCCTCGGGAAAAATCATTCCTATTTTATTTCGCGCCTGCGGGCGCAAAACTCTGCGAGGCTGAATGCCTGCGAACTCTGCGAGGCTTTGCCGGCTTGCTGCCCTTTGGTGTATTTCTTTTCCCCATTTCTTTGTATGCACAAAGAAATGGGATTGCCGAAGGCACTCCTCAACCACAAGGAAAGGAATAAAACCATGATTGATCTTTCGATCCTGCATCAATTAAACGCTCCCACAAAAGAAGAACGTCTGGAGAACCTGAGACAGGTCGTAAAAACAGCCGTTTTCCCACCCATGGTGCCGCAGTATATCAACAACCACATCCACACCACCTATTCCTTCTCGCCGTATTCCCCCACGGCGGCAGTTTTCGCCGCACGGATGGAAGGCCTGTGCACGGCCGGCATCATCGACCACGACTCCATTTCGGGCGCGCAGGAATTCCTCGAAGCCGCCGGGATCATCGGCATGCCCGCCACGATCGGCATGGAGTGCCGCGCGTCGATGGACGGCACTGCGCTCGAGGGCAGGCGAACCAACAACCCCGATCAGGCGGGCGTGAGCTACATGACCATTCAGGCTGTGCCGCATGATAAAATCCACGAGCTGACAGCGTTCTTTGCACCCTACCGCGAGGCCCGTCACCGCCGCAACCGCAAGATGGTGGAAAACATCAACGCGCTGCTGCCCGGGATCGAACTCGACTACGACCGCGACGTGCTGCCGCTGTCCGAGGCCGGTGAAGGCGGCGGCGTGACTGAGCGGCACCTCATGTACGCGCTGGCCAAGAAGATGGTCGTGCTGGCCGGTAAGGGTCAGCCGATGGTGGACTATCTCACGTCCATCGGCCTGACACTGTCTGAAAAACAGAAACAGCAGATGCTCGATACCGAATACTTCTTCTATGAATATGACCTGCTCGGTATTCTCAAGTCCGCCTTCGTCCCGCGCATCTACATCGACGCCACCGACGAATGCCCCAACGTGCGTGATGTTGCCGCGCTGTGCGAGCGTGTGGACGCGCTTTTATGCTACGCGTACCTCGGCGACGTGACGGCCAGCGTCACAGGCGACAAAAAGGCGCAGAAGTTTGAAGACGACTACCTCGACGACGTGATTGGCTGCATCAAGGAATGCGGCATCCGCGCCGTGACCTACATGCCGACGCGCAACACGCCCGAGCAGCTTGCGCGGCTGCGCAGGCTCTGCGAGGAAAATGACCTCTTCCAGGTCTCGGGCGAGGATATCAACTCCCCGCGGCAGTCGTTTATCATCCGCGCAATGGAAAATCCCATGTTCTCGAACCTGATCGACGCGACATGGAAGCTCATCGAGCACGAAAAAACAGGCGCAAAGATCTAAACCAAGCGACCGCCGCAGCACCTGCGGCGGTCGCTTTTTGCCGTTATGCCCAGAGCAGCCAGAGCAGCACATATCCAACCGTCACCGCGCACAGGGTAAACGGAACGCCGATCTTCACAAAATCGCCCGTTTTGACCGCATAGCCCTTTTTTCGCAAAATTCCGATGCCCGTGATGTTGGCCGAAGCGCCGATCGGTGTGAGATTGCCGCCCAGCGTCGCGCCGGTGAGCAGCCCAAAATACAGCAGATACGGCTCCACGCCCATAATCTGCGCGATATTCGCCGCGACCGGCAGCATCGCCGCCACATACGGAATGTTGTCGATAAACGCCGACAGGATCACCGAGCCCCATACGATCAGCGAATACACCGCAAATACACTGCCGCCGCCTACGCCCGCGATCAGCTGCGCAATGGCATCGATCACGCCAGCTTCGCGCACGCCCGCGATCACGACGAACAGTCCTGCCAGTAACAGCAGCGTCTGGCAATCCAACTGCCGCAGCGCTGCAAACAGCGGCCTGCCGCTTTTTTCCCGCACGCACTGCCGCGTCACGCCGAGCAGAAACAGCCCCGTGCAGATAAGGCCGTTCGTCACCGCCGGTTTTTCCGGCAAAAACGACGCCGCGATCAAAAGCGCCACCGTCGCCAGCATCAAAAACGTCGGGAACCGGTCCTCCACCTCGGTGCGTCCTTCGCGTACAACCTTCTGCGTCAGATTGCGAAGATACACGCACAAAACAGCCGTGGCCGCCAGCGCGCCGAACTGCACGACGAAAAACATGCCCATTTTTCCGTGGAACACAAAAAAGTCCGCAAAATTCATGCCGGCATAGCCGCCCAGCAGAATGGACGTCGTGTCGCCCACGAGTGTGGCCGCGCCCTGCAAGTTTGACGATACCGCGATGGCAATGACCGCCGGCACGGGCGAAATGCGCTGCTTTTCCGCGATGGCCAGCGCCACCGGTGCGAGCATCAGAACCGTCGCCACATTGTCCACGAATGCCGATACGATCCCGGCAAACAGCGCCAGCGCAACGATGGCCCATTTGACGTTCGGCACGCGCGAGAGCAGCAGCTCCGCCAGCCGCGACGGCATCTTCGACCCGATGAAAAGCGAGACCGTCCCCATCGTGCCCGCGATCATCAAAAGCACATTCCAGTCGATGGCGGGGATAATCTTTCCCACCGGCACAATTCCCAGCGCCGCGAACAGCGCCGCAGATCCCAGCGCCACATACGCGCGCGCCTTCGGAAGCGCCAGCAAAAGCACATACGTCAGCGCAAACAATCCCAAAGCCACATACATCATCATAACATGCCCCTTTCCGGCAGGGCGCAAAAAGACCCCTGCCATTGCAAACCACAATGACAAAGGTCTTGCCCTTACCCTGCGCGCCGGGGCCAGCCCGTGTTGACGACGCGCCGAGCGCCAAAGCGCCGGCTACTCCCCTCTATCTTATTGTATTGTACGTGCTGCAGCCGCCGGCTGCAAGTAAAATCTCTGTTAAAGATTGAAAATGTGTGTGCTGTATGCTATCATAAGCAAAAGCTGCGGCGCAGCATGGAAAAGGAGAACAATATGCTGAAGTATCCCGTCAAAGAGCTGCTGGCGCGGCTCGTGATTCTGCTCATCGGTCTCACAATTGCGCATTTCGGCGTGACGCTGTTTTTGCTGGCGAATCTCGGCGCCGACCCGTTCAACGTGCTGGTGCAGGGCGTGTTCCACACGCTGCAGAGAATCACCGGCTGGGCGTTTCTCACCCACGGCCGCACGCATATTGCGCTGTGCCTGATCATCATTGTTGCGCTTTTGTTCATCGACCGCTCGTACATCATGCCCGGTACGATCGTCTGCATGATCTGCGGCGGGCCGATCATTGACTTCTTTACCGCGCTTCTTTCTGCGCCGTTTGCAGCGTACATCACGAACTTCTGGCTGAAGCTGGCCGTTCTGGCCGCCGGCTGCGTCATTCTGGCGCTCGGCATGAGCACCGTCATCAAGTCCGACGCCGGCACGGGTCCGAACGATCTTGTCGGTCTTGTCATCAGCGACAAGCTCCATAAAAAGTTCGGCATCGTGCGTGTCATCTGCGACCTCACCTTTGTCGCCGTCGGCTGGCTGCTTGGCGGCGCGGTGGGTATCGGCACGGTGGTGTGTGCGTTCCTCGTCGGCTTCGTGGCGGATTTCTTCCTGCCGCGCTGTGAGAAGCTGGTAAGCTTTCTGCTCCGGCCGCTCGCCGTTTCTTCCAAATCGCATTGAAAAAATACAACAGCTCCCGCAGCGAAAGCTGCGGGAGCTGTTTTTATATGCCCGTACGGACATAATTCTTCTCTTTTTTTGCCTCGACTTTTTTCTCGATGGCGGCAGGGACAGTCTCGCGCAGCTTGCCATAGCCCTTTCTCAGCCAGTGTACGGCCCAATAGCCTGCCACACCCACAGGACACAGCGAAAACAGCACGCCCAGCAGCAGTGCCAGCGCCGCCTGGTCCTCCGTCAGCCGCGCGGCATTCTCCCAGTACGGCAAAATGACCGCGTGCGTCTGCATCGACCGCTCACCGAAATCGCCCAGCACCTTCACAAGGCTCGTCAGCTTGTAGCGCGCGGAGTTTTCCACGACCAGATTTGTCTCGGCAGAGAACGTCTTTTCCACCACCGATCTTGCGTAGCCCGTGATGGGATCGGCCATGACCACCTCATAGCAGTCGATGGGCGTTTCTGCAATCAAATTCAGCGCGTCATAGCTCATGAACATGCCCGCATCCTTGCCGTAGGCCTTCTGACTGGCGGCATCGTCCTCGCGCTGCACCACGCCGGCCACAAGGTACGGCCGCTCGCCGATCATCACCTGCTGGCCTGCCACATCGTAGCTGCCGAACAGCGTCCACGCCAGCGCTTCGTCCAGAACCACGCGGTCAGCCATATAGTCGCTTCCCGTCAGATAGCTGCCCGAGCGCAGCCGAAGCGGGTGGAACAGGAAAAATTCGCCGCCCACACCGAGGGTCTTAACATTCGCCGAGCCATGCTCGGTGGAGACGCTCAGCTGTGTACTGCCGGAGTACGCGTCCACATACAGGCTTCCGCCCTCAGGCGCTTCCAGCGAGACCTCCTGCATAGCCTGCTCGATGTTCTCATGGAACACCTCGACTGTCTGCACATTTGTCTCGCCGCCCACGGGCAGAAACACGCTCACCTGCGCGAAGCGCGTATTGCTGTCTCCGCGCCATCGGTCAGCCGCCTGCTGGGAATACAGGCACGTCGTTACGCCGTGCAGCCGTGCGAAGCACACACCGGCCAGCATCGCGCTCACCAGCGCTGCACACAGCCAGATTACTGCCCTGCGCGACAGGCGAAGCTTTTTGCGCGGGGCTTCAAACCGCCCGCTCATGGCTCGTCCACCAACCGCACCTGCGTGCCTGCCTCAATGGGCTTGGTCGAGGTGGTGATGACGAACTCACCCGCGCCGATGCCGGACACAGCGGTGTAGGTGTCGTCCTTGGCCAGCTCCTGCACGTCAACGCGTGTGGCAGTATAGCGCGTGGAAAGCGGCGTGGACTTGGCCACCAGCGCCAGAACAAACGTGCCATTGTTGTCCGTGCGGATGGCGGAATTGGGCACGAGCGCGTCATAATTCGCGCTCTTCTGCCCGATGGAGAGCGTCAGATTCGTGCCCGGGTCGACCTCGCCCGACAGCCGGAAAATGAGCAGCTTTCCCTTGCCGGGGTTTTCCGGGTCGTTGGCGATGGACTCGAGCGTCGCGGTCACGTTGCCGCCCCAGTAGTTGACCAGCTCCGCGTTATCCCCTACGCTCACGCGGCGCGACTGCTCCTGCGTCACGGGAATTTTGATCGTGTAGCCGCGGTCAGCCACGTTGATGGTGCAAAGCGGCGACTCCGCGCCTGCCGTGTTGCCGGCGGTGACATTGATCTCGCTTATGATGCCCGAGACCTTGGCTGTCACTTCCTGCCCGTCGGCGTTTTTGGTCAGTTCCTCGATTTCCAGCTTCTGCTTTTCGATGTCCTCTTTCTGATCCTTGAGATCAAGACTTGCCGTGTCGCCGAGGCTCTGATTGAAGATGAGGTCTTCCAGTGCCTGCTTGGTGGCCTTCACGGTATCCGCCGCAGAAGCGGCGCTGGTCAGCTTTTCCACCTCGGCCTGCTGGTCTTCTACATCCTCACCGATGGCGTCCACCTGATCTTCCAGCCGCTCGATCATGTCTTCATGGCGCTTGATGGAAGATTTGGTGCTGTCCAACTCACGAATCGCTCTCTGCCACTCGTTGTATGCATTGCGCGCCAGACGCTTCAATTCTTCCAGAGATGCGTCTGCTGTGCCCTCACTGGGGAGCATCTGTCTAAGTTCCTTCAGTTCATTTTCCAATGCTTCGACCTTTTCTTCGTCACCCGCGATGACAAAAAACGCCTGTGCAAGCGATTCCGCGTATGCTCTCGCATTCTCCAGCGGGCAGTTTCCGCGATCGAGCATCGTAGTCGTCAGAAAATCAACGTCGTTTGCGTAAATCCGAGCGATTTCCCTGTCACCATATGAAATAGTATACAATAAGAAATCATAATACGAACCGTAGGTTCCGATATCATTCTTTTGCTGCGCCTCAGCCGCAGCCAGCTCAATCTCTTTCTGCTCGATCTGCGCTTTGATATAACCCTCATCCATCACGGGCGGCGAAACGTAATCATCGACCGCTTTCTGCGCTTCTTGATACTTGGTTTCCAGCTCCGTGGCCTTGGCTTCCAGCTCCGTCACTTTGGCCTGCGCATCGGTATAATCCCGGTCGGACTGCGCGTCGGCCAAATCCTTCTGCAGGCGGGTCTGCTGCCGCTGCAGTTCCTTGAGCTGTGCGTCGGCCTCGGCCTGTGCCCTTGCCAGATTGGCTGCATCCATCGTGCTGTACTGGTGATAGATCGCCAGCGCTTCGTTATATGCCTCGCGCGCTTTCTGTACCTCGCGGCCCTCCTGCGCGTCGGCCGTGGACGCGGAGAGCAGCGCCTTTTCATACGCCCGCTCCAGCGCTTCCAGCGCATCCTGCGCCTGCTTGAGTTCGTCTGACTCCGCTGCCTCCAGCGTAAACAGCACGTCCCCGGCATTGACCTGCTGGCCGACCTTGACCTTGACGCTTGCAATTTTGCGCGTCTGGCTGATGGTCACGTCGTAGGTCTCGTTGGCGGCGATGGTGCCGGAGCCGCGGATTTTCGCGTTGATCGCGCCCGACGAGACCTGCTGCGCGGCAACCTCCGGCAGCGAGGCGTTCATGATGGTATTCGAGAAGAACGTCAGAACCAGCAGAACCGCCAGAAAAATAATAGCCGCCGTTTTGACCCACTCGCGTTTTTTCACTTTAGCTTCCATATGCTTCTCCTCTTATCCTTTCACAGAGCCGGAATATGCAATGCCCTCGACCAGATACGCCTCGCCGTGTAAAAACAGCAGCAGGCCCGGTATCATATATACCACGGCGGCGGCAAACGCAATGCCGATCTCGCCGGCGTTGATGGTGGAAAGATAGACCGACAGCGGCTGCATATCCGCGCTGGGCAGCAGAATGAGCGGCTGTTCGACCATGTTCCAGTAGTCGATGAACACCAGAATGGCGATGGAGTACAGCGCGCTGCGGCACTGCGGCAGGCAGATGTTCCAGAAAATGCGCCATTCGCCTGCGCCGTCGAGCTTCGCCGCTTCGATCAGCGACGCCGGAATACGCCGCATGAACTTGGTCAGAAGAAAGACCGAGAACGGCGCGAACGCGCCCGGCAGGATGATCGCCCACCGCGTATCGAGAATCCCCAGCCAATCGCTGACCAGGTAGTTCGGCACCAGCGTAACCTGATACGGCATGAGCATCAGAATCACATAGAAGAAGAAAATGCTGTCACGCACCTTGCCGCGCCAGCGCGTAAAGCCGTAGGCGGCGATCGACGCCACCAGCAGCTGCGCAAGGACGATCGGCACGACCAGAATCACCGAGTTCCAGAACTTGTACAGAAAATCCGGGCTTTTGAGCAGCACCGTAAAATACTGCGAAAAGCTGACCTTGTCGGGAATAAATTTTAAATTAATGGTGTCCTTGATGTAGCTGGTGCCGTTGGCCGCGTTCTGAAAGACCTGCCCGTAGTTGGCGGTGATCTCGCTTTGCGTCATGAAGGAGTTCGTGATCGTAAGCAGCGTCGGCATCACAAACATGAGCGCCAGCACAGCGGCAAGAACGGTCAGCACGCCGCGGGAAAAATAGCGTTTTTTCCGGTGCCTCATCCTTCCACATCCTTTCCGAACACGTTTTCCACGGCGAACAGGATGGCGATGAGCACGATGATGAACAGCGCCAGCAAAATCGCTGCGGCTGACAGCGCCTGATAGTTGAGCTTGCTGAACATGTTGTTCATGAAATGCTGCAGCATGTACAGCCCGTCATACGGATAGTTGCCCGTGAGCAGATAGATCTCACGAAACACCTTGAAGGAGTTGATGATGGACAGAATCGTCACGAACAGCACCGTGGGCGATAAGTAGCGCAGCTTGATGTGGAAAAACTGATACGCCGCCGACGCGCCCTCAACCTCGGCCATTTCCAAAAGCGTCTTTGGGATGTTGTTGAGCGCCGCCATGAACAAAATCATGTTGTAGCCAAGGTTTTTCCACAAAAACAGCAGGATAATGACCACCATGCAGTAGTCGGATTTCAGCCAGTCGATCTTGTCCGCGCCGAACACCATCAGGAACTCATTTACCACGCCGTTCGAGTGGAACAGCACCTGCCACACCAGAATGATCGATGCGATGGGCACCATCATGGGGCTTAAAAAGAACGAGCGGAACTGGCTTTTGGCCGGGATGCGGCACTCGAGCATCAGCGCCATCAGAAGCGACAGCACCACAGCCAGCGGCACGGCGATGCCGGAGAACATCGCGGTATTTTTGACCGCGATCTTGAATGCGCCGTTATTCAGCACGCTTATGTAATTTTTCAGACCCACAAAGCTCGAGTCTACCGCGCCCGCAATGAACGAATAATAGATGACCACGCCGAACGGAATGACATAGAAGATCGCCATCCCCAGAAAGCTCGGCCCGGAAAAGCACATGGACGCGAGAAAGTCGCTGACTTTGGCATTTGCTTTTTTCCAGAAGTTGCGCAAGGTTCATTCTCCTTTTTTCAGGATACGGCCTGCCGCCCTGCTGCTTGTCCGTCTTACGGGCAGACAGCACGAAAGCAGACCCGCGCAGCGGAGGCCTGCCCTTTTGGGGCAGGCTCCACTTGAGGCCACAATATATTGTATCAGCTGATTGCCAAAAAGGGAAGATGCAATGGATCAGCTCTGCTCCTGTACGTACAGGTTCACGCGGCTCTGCACCATCGCGGCTGTATCCTCGGCGGACTTTTCGCCCGCGAAGAACGCTGCCACCTCATCGGTGATGATGTCCATGATATCCTGATCGTAGCTGTAGACCGATTGGGTGTTCTCAATGAGACTGAGAATGATGTCGGCATCGGCCTGGCTCAGCTCGTAGATCTCTACCGATTCCATCTGGGTCTCGGTGCCGTCGGGCGCGATGGAAACGCCGCCGCCGTAGGTCATCTTCGGCCACTTGAGCGGTTCGCCGTTTTCATCATACATGATCTCGCCGTTCTCATCAAGCTGATAATCCGGCGTCATCGCACGCGTCAGCATCGCGTCAAACGCGTCCTGCATGACCGGGAAGCACCAGATGCTCTGGTTTTCCACCTGCTGCTTCTGCCCCAGCAGCTGCTCGCGCACAAAGGCCCATGCCGCGTCCTGACTCGGCGAAACGGCGGAAATGGCAAAGCCCGTCTGCGTGTAGAAGCTGTTGTTCGAAGTTCCGTCCTCGGACGGGAAGCCGACAAACTTGATGCCGCTGTCATAGCCGTAGCACTGATACAGATAATCCTCGAAGGTGGTGAACGAAACGGGGTTCAGCAGCTGCTTGCCCGAGTTCATGCGCGTCTGCACATCCTCGTCCTGCGACCAGTCGTAGTTCTCCCAGTCAAACGACTCGGGGAAGGAGTTTGCAAACTCCAGCAGCGCCACAAATTCCGGGCTGTCGAAGCTGACCGTGCCGGTCGTCCAGTCGACAAAGGCAGAGATGTTGCGCGAGATGCACTGCTGCAGCATATCGCTCTTGGTGTTGTAGGCATAGAACACGTCCGCGTCGGGCTGCAGTTTCGTCATCGCGTCCTTGAGGTCGGCCAGCGTCCACGTCTCATAGTCGCCCACGACCTTGTTCAGGCCAAACGCCGTCTGGATATAGAACGCGGTGGGCATCTCATAGAGCTTGCCGTCCTTTTCCAGCGCCCTGAGGAGCGGCTGCACGAAGCTCTCGCGGCTGAGCGATTCGTCATTGTCAATGAACTGGTACAGATCCGCGATCACGCCCTTGCCGGCAT
Source organism: Oscillospiraceae bacterium (assembly GCA_016297855.1). Classification (GTDB taxonomy): domain Bacteria; phylum Bacillota; class Clostridia; order Oscillospirales; family Oscillospiraceae; genus CAG-170. The sequence continues at coordinate 4,440 of JAEDFW010000008.1, read as the reverse complement.
ACAGGTCGACGGGCATCTGATCGTTCAGCAGGAACAGATCGGGTACCTTACCGGAAAGGATCTCAGTGTTCAGCTTCGTCATACCCGCCGTGTAGTCGTCCTCGGTATTGTATTCCGAGTAGTCCTTGACCACGATGCGGTACTGTTCGCTCGTCTTGTTGAAGTCCACGATCTTCTCGCGCAGATCCCAGTCCAGCCACATGCACGCCAGCGTGATGGCAGTCTTTTCCGGAAGCGAGCTTGCGTCCACGCGCGTCAGTGTCACCATCTGCGTGGAGCTCTCGTTCGTAGCGTTATCCCAGTGGCGCAGGAAGGCCACCACGCGCCCGTCGGGCAGAATGGCGTAGCCGTTCATGTCGTTGGAGTTGATGTCGCACTCGATCCAGTCGACGACCTTCTCGCTGGTCTCGGTCTCAAGATCGTAGCCGAAGATATTGCCGTTGTTGTCGTAGTACAGGTCGTACACGTCGTCGCCGGGGAAGAAGTTATACGCGCTCTGCGGCAGCTTGATGGCCTCGCCGAAGTCCTGCGCCGTCACGTCGATCGGCAGATACCGGCGGCCGCCGGTCTGCGTGGCCTCGTCGTAGACGTAGGTGGCGATACCTACGTTGTCGCTGCTCATCTGGCAGAGACTGCCGCCGTTTTCGCTGCAGTCCAGCACGAACAGCTGCTTGCCCGATGCGTCAAACACATACACGTTCTGCCAGTCGCCGGCATAGACGTTGCCGGCAGAATCGACGCAGAACGTCGAGATGGAGTTGTAGTACTGCTGATCGTCCGAGCGTTGGGGCTGGATATTCACCTCAGCAATCAGGCTGCCGTCGGACGCCACATGCAGCAGGCTCGACTTCTCCTCGCCCTGCTCGTAGTAGTTGTATTCCTGATCCGTCTCGGGATCAAAATCCTCGGGCACATTGTAGCGGTATGTATAGAAGTTGATGAGCAGCCACAGCGTGCCGTCCTCGACCGCCTGCATGTGGTACACGTTCGTACCGCCCTGCCAGCCCTCGGGGATCGACGGCATGGAGAAGTTTTCAAGCTCAGTCACCTCACCCGTGTCCATATCCAGCCGGAACAGGCCGTCATGGTAGTCGTTGTAGGTGTATGTCTCACCCGTGACCTCGTCGGTTTCAGTGATTTCGTCGCCCATGACGCTCGCCGAAAGGTAGACGCTGCTGCCTGCGGCGCACATCTGGTTGATCCACTCAAACTGCGCGGAAACGTCCTTGTATTCGGCCTTGTAGGCGTATTTTGCCGTCACCGTTGCCTTTTCCGGCGCACTCACCTTGTTGGCCGACGGCTTGCTGGCTGACGTGCCGTCGTCCGGCGTGTCAGACACATCTTTTTTGCTGCAGCCGGCCATTACACCGAGCAGCAGGATCAGCGCCAAAAACAGCGCAAGTATACGTTTTTTCATACTCATACTCCTTTTCATACGGCCATGCGGCCGCGTGCTTTCCAGTTGTTCTGCGGCTATTCTAGCAGGCGCGCCGCCGCATGGGAAGCGCGCGCGCCCAAATTTAAGAAAGAATTAAGAGTTGGCCGGCTCCTCTGCATCCGTGCGCGGCAGGATGACCTCCGCCGAGAATTTACCCGCATCGATGTGCCGCACAAGCCGCCCGTTCATCTGCCCGAGAATTTTTTCACAGGTTTTCAGCCCGATCTTGTTGCTCTCCACCGGCTGCTTCCGCTGCGACACGGTATTTCCGATGCAGATATGCAGCTCGCCGTCCTCGTCGAACACGCCCACTGTCACGCACCCGGTGGGATCGGCGTGCTTGCGCACGTTGTCAAAGAGATTATCCAGCACACGCTTGAAATACAGTACGTCCACATGGATGCGGCATGAGAGCTCCAGCGGCAGAACCTGCACCGTAAAGCCCGCCTGCTGCAGCGAAACGCTCTGCTCGCCCAGCAGCTGCGAAAGCAAAATCCGCGCATCATACGCCTGCAGATCCAGCGGCAGCTCCTTGCTGCCGAACAGCAGAGAATAGCGCAGCAGTTCGTTCGTCAGCGCCTTGAGCTGCTCGGCTTTGTCGTACGCAGCCTGCACGTAGCTCGCGGCCTCTTCTTTTGAGCGGTACTGCTCGCGCCGCAAAAGATCGAGATAGCCCAGCAGCGCCGTGAGCGGATTGCGGATATCATGCGACATGGCGGAGATCAGTTCGCTGTTCTTTTCCAGCGCCTCACGCTCTTCCTCCGTCTTTTTGACGAGCGACAGGCGCATCGCTTCCACGCTGTCCATCAGAAGCGTCAGTTCATTGCGCCCTTTGGACTGCAGGTGCAGCGACAGCTCGCCGTCTCCGATCTGCTGCACCTCCTGGCTCACCGTCACGATGGCTCTGGTGATGCCCCGGTTGTACAAAAGCAGAATGAGCGCGAACAGCGCGCACGCAAGAAACACGGCGCACAGGTTAGAAAGGTCGTACATGTTCGTCTCCGAGAAGTCGTACACCACCGCCTGAAACAACCCGTCGCGGAAACTGAGGGGATAGATCTTCACGTTTTTCAGCGCCGCCAGATCCTCCGCGCCCAGCATTTCCGAGTCGATGCCCCACCAGCCGGCCTCCAGTGCCAGACGCTGGTCCTTGTAGAGCAGGATGTACACGTCGCCCTTGGCGATCGTCCAGCGGGCGATGGCGTCGGTGCTGCGTGAGGAAATGTTGTTCACATTGATATAGTATTGCAGCTCTTCGATGGTGTCGCGGTTGCGCCGGTCTACAGCCTCGTCTGAGAGATAATAGTATTCTACCATCCAGTCGCCGACGGCCCGCGCCAGAAAGAACATGCCGAGCGAGGCCGCGATGCCCAGCAGCATCACCGCCAGAAGGCGCACATGCAGCGAGACAAAGCGTTTTTTCTCAGTCAATCTGATACCCCTTTCCCCACACGGTGCGGATCAGGCGCGGATTGGCCGGGTCCTCTTCCAGCTTTTTGCGCAGGTTCACGATATGTACCATCACGGTGTTGTTGGACGCCGGCATGTATTTTTCGTGCCACACGCCCTCATAGATCTGCTCAACCGCCACCACACACCCGCGGTGATTGGCCAGAAACAGCAAAATGGCGAATTCCTTTTCCGTCAGTTCCAGCGGCTCGCCGTCTTTCAGAACACGCCTGTTTTCCTCGTCCAGCACGATATCCTGCCGCAGATATTTTCCCGCCGTCTTTCCCTTGTATACGCGGTAGCGCCGCAGCAGCGACTCCACTTTCATGAGAAGCTCATTCTGCGAAAACGGCTTTGCCAGATAGTCGTCGCCTCCGGCCTGATACGCGGCCAGCTTGTCTTTCTCCTGCGATCTTGCCGTGAGAAACAGAATGGGCGCCGGCGAACACTCGCGGATGCGCCGGCTGGCCTCCACGCCGTCCAGCCCCGGCATCATGATATCCATGATGACAAGGTCCGTCTCTGGATGCTCGCGCACCATGTCCACGGCGGCAAGCCCGTTCGGCGCATCCAGTACCGCGTAGCCGCGGCCTTCGAGCAGGATGCGCAGGATGCGGCGGATATCCGGCTCATCGTCCGCCACCAAAATATGAATCATGGGGTCCATGAATTCCCCTCCCAGCAATTGTTTTTTTCAGTATAGCATACATTTCCCTGTTTGCGAACTTCTTAAGAAGATTTAAGAGTTGCCGAACCGCGTGTATTGGTGGTATACTGAGGAAAATATCCCACCGGAGCCCAGTATGCAAATTCTGTATCAGGACAACCGAATCCTTGTCTGTATCAAGCCTGCAGGCGTCGTCTCGACCGATGAGCCGGGCGGCATGCCCGGGCTGATCCGCGCATATCTTGCTGATGCGCACGCCTGCGTGCGCGCAGTGCACCGGCTTGATCAGGCCGTTTCCGGCGTGATGGTCTATGCCCGCTCGCGCATGGCGGCATCCATTTTGTCGCAGCAGGTACGCGAACACACGATGCAGAAGACGTACCTCGCCGTTACAAACGGCGTGCCCGACGCGCAAAGCGGCGTGCTGCGCGATCTGCTGTGGCGCGATACTGCCGGAAAAATGACGCGTGTGGTGCAATCGCCGGGAAAAGACGTGCAGCTGGCCGAGCTTTCCTACGAGCTTCTGGCGCAGGCGGATGGGATGAGCCTTCTGAAAATCGAACTGGCCACCGGCCGCACGCACCAGATCCGTGTGCAGCTCGCCTCGCGCGGACTGCCGATCGTTGGCGACAGAAAATACGGCCGCAGCGAGGACTGTCCCATCGCGCTTTGGTCGTATTCGCTTTGCTTCCGCCATCCGCAGACAAACGCGCCCGCCGCTTTTTGCTGCCTGCCGCCGGCCTGTTTTCCATGGACGGCATTTGACCTGCCGCACCTGATTGCCCGGTCGGAGGACGCATAAGTCCCGCGCCGTGTATGGCATACTACTGCATAAGGAGCGATATCCCATGTCCTCAACAAACGCGCACAGCATCGACATGCTCAG
>JAEDFW010000087.1 GCA_016297855.1 Oscillospiraceae bacterium | reverse complement strand
TCAGCGCAGTGTTGATGGCAGCGATGAGCTGCTTTGTCTTACCGGAACCTTCCGGTCCCATCATAATTGTAACCATAGGGCATTCCTCCTTTTCGTCTTATGGTTAAGCTCTCTTCTATTCTACCAAGTTTTTCACAGAAAGACAACAGGTATATTTGTCAAAGTTCTGTGAATTTTCTTTACTAGGCGTCCTGACCGGCGGGCTTGCCGAGCAGCTGCTCCGTATATGCGCGCGAAGGCTGCCGGTTCTGCGGCTCAAACGGGTCGATGCCGCTGGCGCAGGCACAGATGGCGTTCGTGAGCTCAAAGAAGTAAAACAGTTCGCCCAGCTGCGCGGCGTTGAGTGGGTCGGATTCGAGCACCACCACGGGCACATCGGCGGCCGCATGCGTCTGCAGCATTCCCTCAAATGAGGCCTGCTCGACGTCGGCAAGCGTCCGTCCGGACAGATAGCCCAAACTGTCATAATCCTTCCAGTCCATCTCGACGTTCACTTTCTGCCCGGCAGGCAGCGGTACACGCAGAAGCGTCTCAAACACGGGATACTGCGCGCTGCTGATCGCGCGGTCGATCGCGTTGATCGCGGCGGGAATCGAAACGTGGATGGGGATCAGTCCTGCGCCCTGCTGGCAGGTGTGGAAAAACACGCTCTGCTGCCACCAGTCGCCGAAGGCAGCAAAGTCCGGTTCAAAAGTGCCAAGCAGCTCTGTTGTACGGCGCGCTTCGCTGCACAACACATGCCGCGCGCCTGCGTACATCCAGACGGGATTTTCAAACGCGCGCAGATCATAGGTGCTGTAGGCCTCTGCCGCGCCCTCAAACACGGCGAGCGGGTCGATCCCGGCTGCGGCCAGCGGTACAAGCGCTGCCGACGTAAGCGCGCTGAACGCGCCGCCGAGCTGCTGCGGCATCGGCAAAAAGGTGTAGCCCTCTTCTTTGGCCATGACAGCCATGAAAGACTCCTGCGGCGCAGAAACGTAGATGCGCGTCTTAGCTTCGGAACCGTAGCGGCGTTCCATCATCCAGCGCAGCGCGCGCGAAGCCACTGCAGGTGCCATGTCCGCATCACCGGTACTCACAAGCATCAGCGAAAAATCACAGCCGCCGAGCTGGTCGCAGAGAGCCAGCCAGCTGCCGGAGGAAAAATTGTCGCCTGCGAACAGAATCCGCGTGCCGCGCTGCATACGGTTCTGCCTGCCGAGCAGCTGCGTGCCGGCCTTCGCGCCGAGATAGGCCCCACCCGCGCCGATAACGACGAGCGTATCGCCTGCTGCACGGATTTCATCTGCCGAGCTTCGCACGGCGTGGATGGTTTTGGCGGTGATAGCGTCAGGCAGAGCCAGCCAGCCAAGGTAGTCATTGCCGATGGGCTGGTGGTTGCACAGATGCAGGTGGGCGTCATATAAGTCCTTTTCCGCACCCAGCAGCTGCGGCAGGCTGACACAGCTCCAGATATTCGAGAGCTCAACATTGATCATGGACCTTGCCTCCTTTGGCGGTCACGGCGGACGGTTATTTTTTTCAGTATACTACAGTTTACGGAAAAACGCAAAAAAATATAACGGGGCAGCCACCGGGAAAAGCGGCTGCCCCACAGGCGGTGTCAGCCGCGGCAAGCGGGATATTCTGGCGTCTGGTAGCGCAGACGATCCTCCTCGGTGATGGGACGCAGCACGCGGCAGGGATTGCCGGCAGCCACGACGTTGGCCGGGATATCGTGCGTCACGACACTTCCGGCACCGATGACGCTGTTTGAGCCGATCGTGACGCCCGGCAGAACCACGCAGCTTCCGCCGAACCAGACGCTGTCGCCGACATGAATGGGGTAGGCGGCTTCGAGCTTGGCGTCGCGCTGGGCTTTGTCAAGCGGGTGCAGCGCCGTATAGAAACCGCACTGCGGGCCGATGAGTACATTGTCGCCAAAGACGATCTTTCCGGGATCAACAAAGACGCAGTTGTTGTTGGCAAAGAAATTGTCGCCGGCTTCAATATTGAAGCCAAAGCCGCAGAACAGCGTCGGCTCAACATACGGGTTTTTGCCAAGTTTGCCGAAGAGCTTGCGCAGAATCTCTTCGCGGCGGGCCATGTCGGACGGGCGCGTGTGGTTGTAGTCGTAGCAAAGCTCGGCGCATTGAAGATGCGCTTGTTCACGCTCCGGCGTTGTGGTGTCGTACAGAAGACCCGCGTCACATTTTTCTCGTTCAGTCATGATAAATGGCTCCTTTGATGGATTGAAAGTGCTCATTGCTGTTTGCCGGGACTGCGGCGGCGCGGTCTTCTGCGGCCGTCAGCGAAGGCGACGACCTTGCCCGGTGGGGCGAAGGGATCCGAGCGGTACTTGCGTGCAGGTGATTTTGACGGCTGCGCGGCAGACTGCTGCGCAAAGTGAGTGGTTTCCGGCAGATTGGCCGCAGGAGGCTGCTTCACGGGCACGGGTTTCGGCGCGGGAGCCCTGGCAGGCTCCGGCTGTTTTGGCGCGCTCTTTTCAGGCGCTCCGGGCTGTTTCCGCGCATTTGCCTGCGGCTGCTGCTTTGACGGTCTCGGCGGTCGCGGCTGCTTGAGCGTTGGTTCGAAAATTTCCATGGGCCAGGGGTGATCTTCTACCACGGGGATAGACTGCCTGGTCAGTTTTTCGATGTCCTTCAGATATACCAGCTCGTCAAAATTACAAAAGCTGATGGCAAGTCCGCTGCGCCCGGCGCGGCCCGTGCGGCCGATGCGGTGCACATATGTCTCAGGCACATTGGGAAGATCAAAATTGATGACAAGCGGAAGTTCGTGAATATCAATGCCGCGCGCGGCAATATCCGTGGCGACGAGCACGCGAATTGCGCCTTCTTTAAAGCTGGACAGCGCCTTGACGCGGGCTGTCTGGCTCTTGTTGCCGTGGATGGCCATGGCGGGGATCTTGGACTGCGTCAGCTCACGCACCACGCGGTCGGCACCGTGCTTGGTGGCAGTAAAAACGAGAACGGAGGCCTCCTGGCGATGCTTCAGGAGCCAGACAAGAAGCCGGCGCTTATTGGCCTTGTCCACTTTGTAAAGCCGCTGCTCGATCAGTTCCACCGTAGAAGATGGCGGCTTGACCTCCACGCGCACCGGATCGCGCAGAATCTGCTTTGTGAGCGCCGCAATCTCCTGCGGCATGGTGGCCGAGAACAGAAGCGTCTGCCGCTTGGCAGGCAATCGCGCGATGACCTTGCGCACATCGTGGATAAAGCCCATGTCGAGCATTCGGTCGGCTTCATCGAGGACGAATGTTTCAATCAGGCTCAGATCAATATGACCCTGATCGCAAAGGTCGTTGAGACGGCCCGGCGTGGCAATAAGCACGTCCACACCGTGCGCAAGCGCCTCAACCTGTGGTGCTTGCCCGACGCCGCCGAAGATGACTGTCGAGCGCACGGAAAGATATTTGCCGTACCGCTCAAAGCTTTCGCCAATCTGCAGCGCAAGCTCCCGCGTGGGCGTGAGAATCAGCGCGCGGATCGGCCTGTGGGTCTTGTCGATGCGGCTTTGCAGCCGCTGTAGGATCGGCATAGCGAAGGCGGCAGTTTTGCCAGTGCCGGTCTGCGCGCAGCCGATCAGATCGCGCCCGGCAAGTACCGGGCCAATGGCTGCTGCCTGAACGGCTGAGGGCGTTTTGTAGCCCAGTTCATCTGCCGCGCGCAGAAGCGCGGGCAGTAAGTGTAAATCCTGAAATGTCATATGAATCCTTTGCTGTTTGATGAATGCGGCGGCGCGGCCGAGAAAAACTCCCGAAACCGGGCGGTTTCGGGAGAACGAAACGCGAAGCATGCGGCGGCCGCGCGGCCTGTGGATGTATTATATGTGAAATGCGGCGAAATGTCCAGTAAAATCCTGCGGCCGGAACCGGAAGGTTATTCCGTCATGCAAACGCGCTGCAGAAGCTGCAAAAAAACGTCCCAGAAGGTGAGTGCCTCCACACGTTCCGGCGCGACGAGCGCGATCTCGGCAAGAATTTTTTCGCCCGAGCGGACGGTCATTTTTCCAAGCGTCTGGCCCTGCGCAACAGGTGCGGTGACCTGCTCGTCGAGCAGCACCTCGGTCGTCACACCGCCGGCCAGCGCCTTGTCAATCAGAACCGGCTCGCTCGTTTCGGGGACGGGCGTGATGGAACCCGCCTTGCCCAGCACGACCGGAATCGCGGCGATCGGTTCTGCCGGCTGCGGCGTGACGAGCGCGTAGTTGGAAAAACCATAGTTCAAAAGCGCCTTGGCCGATTCAAAGCGGTCGGTGGAGGTTTGACAGTGCAGAACGACCGCAATCAGCTCCATGCCGTTTCGCTCGGCCGAGGCGGACAGACAGTAGCCTGCGGCGGAGGTATAGCCGGTTTTGAGCCCTGTTGTGCCGTCATAGAAGCGGACAAGCTTATTGGTGTTGGAAAGACCGAATTCGCCGTTGCGCACGGTGTCCATCCAGATGGTAGTGTATTGCTTGATCTCGCTGTGCTTTAGAAGCTCTCGCGACATGATGGCAATGTCCCATGCGCTGGTGAGGTGCTCGGCGGCATCCGGCTCGTCGTCAAGGCCCGTGCAGTTGACAAAGTGTGTGTCGGTCATGCCAAGCTCCGCCGCGCGTTCGTTCATCATGCTGACGAACGCGGCTTCGCTGCCAGCAACATGCTCAGCCAGCGCGGTGGCGCAGTCGTTGGCCGACGAGACGACGACGGATTTCAGCATCTCTTCAAAGCTCAGCTGCTCGTTTTCTTCCAGATAGATCTGACTGCCGCCCTTGGCTGCGGCGGCGCTTGATGTGGTGATGGTATCGTTCCAGCCAATTCTGCCGTCCTGCAGCGCCTCCATGACAAGCAGCAGCGTCATGATTTTCGTGACGCTGGCCGGGCGCAATCGCTCATGTGCGTTTGCTTCGTAGATCACCGTGCCCGTGGCTGCGTCCATCAAAATAGCCGAAGGCGCTGCCAGTTCCAGATCGGCGGCGCTGACGCTGACGAGCGACGCTGCCGCCAGAAGCAGTGCCAGCAGCAGACACAGCAGCGTTTTTTTCATATAAAATCACCCTCCCGTTTCATCTGGTACAAGCATATGAAACGGAAGGGCGCAATATCACAGAAGACTCAGCCCACATGCCGGGCTGCGTCTATGTACGGCTGAATAGCCGTAATGAAGGGCTGCGGATCAGCGTAAGCGTCGTCAATGCGGACGGTCAGCAGCGTGTTGAGATGGACATCAAACAGGCCGAGGATCGACTTGGCGTCAAATACGTTGTCGCCCTCCAAGATGAGGATCGGAAACGGCTGGCGGTTGGCAATGCTGACAAAATCGCCGATTTCCTTTGCGGAGCGAAATAAGGCTGTATACTCTTTCACAGAAAATGCCTCCTGATTAGACTGTACAATCCATAGAATTTCGAATATAATAGAGACGCGGAAAAGAGCGGATACAATCAGTTATTATAGTATAAGCGAAAAAGACTTTCGTGACTATGCACAAAACGTACGAACCTCTTTTGGACATTATCCTTTTCTTGGTGGTTTTACCTATGAAATTTGCATTTTACACCCTGGGCTGCAAGGTCAATCAATATGAAACGCAGGCGATGCAGCGCATGCTCACGGAACGTGGGCACACGCTCGGTGAATTCGATGATTGCTGCGACGGCTATATCATCAATACCTGCTCGGTGACGGCAGTGTCAGACAAGAAATCGCGCAACATGATCCGGCGTGCGCGCGCGGCAAACCCGCAGGCTGTGATCGGCGTGTGTGGCTGCTACGCGCAAAGTGCGCCTGACGAGGTGAAAAAGCTCGGCGTGGACGTGATGGTCGGCACGGCGGACCGAAAGGAATTTCTGGAGCATATGCTTCTGGCTGTGCAGCAGCGGCAGTACTGGCAGAAAGTGACCGATGCCGGCGCGCCGCGAGAATTTGAGATTCTACCGGCGGGCGGACTTGCCGCCAGAACGCGGGCGCTTTTGAAGGTGGAAGACGGCTGCAACAACTTCTGCACCTACTGTATTATTCCGTATACGCGCGGCCGCGTGCGCTCGATGCCGCTTGATGAGGCCGTGCGTCAGGCCAGGCAGCTCGAGGCAGAGGGATACCGCGAAATCGTGATCAACGGCATTGAGATATCCTCCTGGGGCTGGGAATGGCGTGACGGCAGTACGCTGCGCCAGCTTATACTGGCTTTGTGCCATGCGGTGCCGGAACTTCGTATCCGGCTGGGCTCGCTCGAACCGCGCACGATCGACGCCGATTTCTGCCGGACACTGGCCGGGTGTGAGAATCTCTGCCCGCAGTTCCACCTGAGTCTGCAGAGCGGCAGTGACACGGTTTTGAAACGGATGCACCGCAAATACGATACAGCCAGGTTTCTGGAAAGCGTGGAGCTTTTGCAGACGTATTTCCCCGGCTGCGCGGTGACGACCGATCTCATCGTAGGCTTTCCGGGCGAGACGGAGGGAGAATTTGCTGAGTCGCTGGCGTTCATGCGCAAGTGCAATCTTTCACAGGTGCATATCTTCCCGTATTCCCGGCGCAGGGGAACGCCGGCTGCAACCATGTCCGGACAGCTGACAAACGCGGAAAAGGCTGCGCGCGCGGAACGGGCCGCGCAGGTTGCGCAGGAACTGGAACACAGCTACCGTACGGAAATGACAGGCAGTACGCAGGAAGTCCTGTTTGAGCAGCCGGAAGGCGAATATATGACCGGACACGCAAAAAACTATGTGAAGGTATACGTGAAAGCGGCGGAGACTGCGGCGCTGCATAATACGGTGCGCAGTGTGCGCGTACTGGAACCGTTTGCTGACGGCGTGCTTGCTGCGCTTCTCTAAAGCCAGCGCACGGGCGGAGCCGGTTCGCCAAACAAAACCAGCCGCGCCGCGTCATCGGCAAGCACGGCAATGGCAGACAGCGGAATCCAGAGCGTAAAATAGCACAGGCAGATCTGGCCGAGGAAGTTGGGACGCAGCGACCGGTAGTCCCAGACGGTGTATCTGCGGTTGACGATCATACCCACGGCAAGCTCGGAAGCAGTAATGATACATGCGCCGAGCATTGCCTGCACGCTGATGGGAACGCCGGGCGCAAGCTCGTTCAGAAGGCCGATGAGTACAAAGCACACGCCGCCGTCAAAAAACATGCTGATATGCGACCGGCCGCGCCATGCAAACTCGATAAGCACATACAATACGCCGCCCAAAAGCGCCAGCGGCAAGAGTTTTCCAGCAATCATTTCCAATCACCCCGGCAGTAGTATGTGCCGGGATGGATCAGGATTATCAAAAATTTTCAAAAAACCGGTTCTTGCGTGTTGACAAATGGGCGAATATCATTTATAATGCATCGTGCCGTTGAGTACGGCAGATATGGCGGCATAGCTCAGTTGGTAGAGCATTCGGTTCATACCCGGAGTGTCATCTGTTCGAGTCAGATTGCCGCTACCAGGCCCGTTGGTCAAGCGGTTAAGACACCGCCCTTTCACGGCGGTAACATGGGTTCGATTCCCGTACGGGTCACCAAAAAAGAAGCCATCCGAAAGGATGGCTTCTTTTTTGGTGACTGGTATGTCGGAGCGAATCTATCGGGTTCGACCGCCCGGTTTTTTGCGGCGCGT
>JAEDFW010000086.1 GCA_016297855.1 Oscillospiraceae bacterium | reverse complement strand
GGCATCAAGGTCATCGGCATCACCGGAAGCGTGGGCAAGACCACGACGAAGGAGATGACGGCGTGCGCGCTGGAAAAGAGTTTCCGCACAGCCAAAACCGAGGGCAACCACAACAACCAGCTGGGCCTGCCGATGACCGTTATGAGCATGCCGGACGATACGCAGCTGGCTGTGCTGGAGATGGGCATGAACCACGCCGGAGAAATGGAGTATCTGGCGTCCATTGCGCGGCCGGATATTGCAGTCATCACCAACATCGGCACCATGCACATCGAGCATCTTGGCACGCGTGAGGGCATTTTGCAGGCAAAGCTGGAGATCACCAGAGGCCTTTCGCCCGACGGCGTGTGCGTATTCAACGGCGATGAGCCGCTGCTGTGGAACCTCCGCAGCGTCGGAGATCACCGGAAATACTACTATGGCATTGAAAACAGCATGTGTGATGTAGTCGCAAGCGATATTCAGGAGTATGACGACGGCATCCGCTTCTGCGTGACGGGCTTTGGCCATCAGTTTGAGCTGTTCGTACCCGTCATGGGCCGGCACACGGTGTATAATGCGCTGGCGGCGGTGACAGTGGCGCTTCTGCTGAACGTCAAGCCTGAGAAGCTGCAGGCACAGCTGAGCGATTTCCGAAATACAGGAATGCGCCAAAAAATCTATACGAAAAACGGCGTGACGATTATCGAGGACTGCTACAACGCCGGCCCGGAATCGACCGAGGCAGCTCTGAACGTGCTGGCAAGTATCAAAACCACGGGCCGCAGGATTGCGGTACTCGGGGATATGCTTGAGCTCGGCAACCGTTCGGCGGCGGAGCATTACCGCGTCGGCAGACTCGCGGTCAAGACGGCCGATATGCTGTTTACCTATGGGCATCACTCCATCCGAACCATTACGGGCGCGATCACCGGCGGTATGAATCCCAAATATGCCGAGCATTTTGACACGCACGAGGATCTGGCAAACATGCTCAAAATGCGCGTGAGCGAGGGCGACGTCGTGCTGTTCAAGGGCAGCCGGGGCATGAAGATGGAGCGCGTGCTGCAGATGTTCCTGCAGGAAGAAACCTGACAAGATTACCGGAGGATACCCTCATGCAAGGATATATCATTGCCGCGTGCAGCTTTGTGCTGGCGCTTGTATTCGGGAAACTGGCAATTCCTGCGCTGCGCGCACTGCACGCAGGTCAGTCGATCCGTGAGATCGGCCCCAACTGGCACAATTCCAAGGCTGGCACGCCTACGATGGGCGGACTGATCTTCATGCTTTCGACCACACTCTGTACCGTCGCGGCCGGATGGAAGGGCATGATGAACGGCGAATATACGCATCTGTTCGTGCTGGCATTCGCGCTGATTTTCGGCCTGATCGGTTTTCTGGATGATTTTATGAAGGTCAAGTATAAGCGCAATCTCGGCCTCACGGCGCTGCAGAAATTTGTGCTGCAGCTGGCTGTGGCTGGCGCGTTTGTGGCGCTGCTGCGCTATAACGGCGATGTAACGTGCCATGTGTATGTGCCGTTTTTCAATGTCAGCTTTGAGCTGAACTGGATCGTCTACACCATTTTTGCAATGTTTGTAATTGTCGGTTGTGTGAACGCGGTCAATCTGACGGACGGCATTGACGGCTTGGCATCGGGCGTGACACTGCCGGTGATGGTGTTTTTTACCGTGATGGCCTACAGCTGGGGGAAAGGAACGCTGGCGATGTTTCCCGCAGCTCTGGCGGGTGGCCTGGCGGCGTTTTTGTGCTACAATTTCCACCCCGCGAAGGTGTTCATGGGAGACACCGGTTCGCTGTTTCTGGGCGGCGCGGTATGCGGTCTGGCGTTTGCGCTGGATATGCCTCTGATTCTGATTCTGGTGGGCTTTGTGTATATTGTCGAGACGGTGTCTGTCATGATGCAGGTTACCTATTTTAAGCTGACCCACGGTAAGCGCATCTTCAGGATGACACCGATCCATCATCATTTTGAACTGTGCGGCTGGAGCGAAGTGAAAATCTTTGTGGTCTTCGTTTCGGTCACAGTCTTGATGTGCGTATTGGCCTGGCTGGGTGTGCGTATGCGCTGAGCCTTACCCCGTTGAAAGGAGGAACGGAAATGCAGGAAGCACCGAATGCGGCGCAACTGCCGCAGCAGGAAAAGAAACGTGAAAAGATCCTTCTGGACGAACGCGGCCTGCTGGATGTGCCGTTCCTTGCGCTGACGGTACTGCTTGTCATCATCGGTGTGGTCATGATGTTCTCAGCCAGCTACGCGCGCGCGTACGCCGAGGAGGGAAAGGCCACCTACTATTTTGCAAGACAGGCGATTTTTGCGATTCTGGGCGTTGGCATCATGCTCTTTGTCAGCAAGATCAACTATCAGATCTGGCGCGGCGCGTCGTTCATCGTGCTGGCCGTGTCACTGGTATTTCTGATGCTCGTGCCGATCATCGGGACCGAAGAGGGCGGCGCCAAGCGCTGGATCTGGATCGGTTTTACGAGCTTTCAACCGTCAGAGCTGACGAAGCTGGCGATCGTTATGTCCTTTGCGTCGCTCATGTCGACCTACCGCGAGAAAATGCAGACGTTCCGCTACGGCGTTTTGCCGTTTGCGGCGATTCTGATCGTGGTGTGCGCGCTTCTGGCACTGGAGCGCCATTTTTCCGGTATTCTCATCATCCTTGCCATCGGCGCGAGCATGATGTTCCTGGGCGGTGTGCAGTTGCGCTGGTTCGCCGTCGGGGGCATTCTGGTGGCGGCATTTGCAGTCATCTACCTCACAACCATGGGTTACGCCAGTGACCGTGTGACGGCGTGGCGCGATCCCATGTCGGACCCGTCCGATACCGGCTATCAAATCCTGCAGTCGCTCTATGCGATCGGATCGGGCGGACTGCTGGGTCTCGGCTTCGGCAGGAGCAGGCAGAAGTATCTGTATCTGCCGGAGGAGCACAACGATTATATTTTCCCCATCGTCTGCGAAGAGCTGGGCTTTGTCGGAGCACTGGTGGTCATTCTGCTGTTTGTTTTGCTCATCGTGCGCGGCTACTGGATCGCCATGCACGCGCGCGACCGGTTTGGAGCGCTCATGGCGGCGGGACTTACGACGCATATGGCGCTGCAGACGTTCCTCAACATCGGCGTTGTGACAAACTTTCTGCCTGCAACGGGCATATCGTTGCCGTTTTTTTCCTACGGCGGCACTGCATTGCTGCTGCAGCTGTTTGAGATGGGGCTGATTCTGGCCGTCTCTCGGCAGAACGACAACAAGCTGCTGTAACTCTATCGGAAGGGGCGGTTCGGATGCGAGTTGTATTTACCTGCGGCGGCACAGGCGGGCATATCTATCCCGCTATTGCAGTGGCAAAGCTCTTTCGTGAGCGGCAGCCCGGATGCGAGATTTTATTTATTGGCGCCGAGGACGGGATGGAGAACAAGATCGTGCCGCACGAAGGCTTTCGCCTTGAGACACTGAAAATATCAAATTACCAGAGAAGCTTCACGCCAAAGGCGCTGCTGCACAATGTGACAACGCTGTGCAATATGGCGGGTTCTCTGCGGAAGGCGCGCAGGGTGCTGCGCGAATTTGCGCCTGATGTCATTGTTGGAACCGGCGGGTATGCAAGCTTCCCTGCACTGCGCGAGGGCGCACGGATGCAAATCCCTACTGCGGTACACGAATCGAACGCTGTGCCGGGGCTGACGACCCGGATGGTGGAAAAACGTGTGAGCCGCGTGATGGTTTCGTTTGAAGAAAGCCGTGCGCGCTACGCCGACCCTTCGCGTGTGGTCGTGACCGGCACGCCGGTGCGCGAGCAGTTTTTGTATACCTCGCGCGATGAGGCCAGAAAAGCGCTGGGACTGGATGGACGGCCGTTCGTTGTGTCTTACTGGGGAAGTCTCGGCGCGCGGGAAATGAACAAGAAAATCGCGCAGTTTATGAAGTGCGAAATCGAAGCCGGAGAGCCGTTCCAGCACATGCACGCAACGGGGTCATTCGGCTGGCGCTGGATGCCGGACTATGTGAAGGAACTCGGCGTGAAACTGGATGCGCATCCGTCAATTCGGATGCAGGAATATATCTATGATATGCCTGTGGTGATGGCGGCGGCCGATCTTGTCATCTGTCGCGCCGGCGCTGCGACCATCAGCGAGGTCTGCGCGTCCGGAACGCCATGTATCATGGTGCCGTCACCCAATGTGACAGACAACCATCAGGAAAAGAATGCGCTGGCGCTTTCCAGAACAGGTGCGGCGGCGCTGATTCGTGAAGCCGACTGCGACGGCAAAACGCTGTTTAACGCGGCGAAGGAAATCCTCAGTGACGGTGAACGTCTGTGCGCCATGCGCGCTGCGGCGGCGAACACAGCTGTGGTTGATGCAGCCGAGCGTATCTATCAGACGGCGATCGAATTGGCAAAGATGCGCTGAATGCAGCCGCCGTGCGTGCAGCAGACGCGGCACGCATCCTTGCTCCTTGGCATAGGATGGGGAGAAAATGCCCATCATGCGGAGGAGTGAGTATGGAAGTTCTGTCCGTCCGCGGCGGTGCGCCGCTGCGCGGCACTGCTGTTATTCACGGCGCAAAAAACAGTGTGCTGCCGATTCTGGCAGCGTGTGTGCTGTGCCGCAGCCCGTGCGTTTTACATCATTGTCCGAATATCGACGACGTACACAGCGCGATGCGGATTCTGCAGTACCTTGGCTGCAGGGCCGAACGCAGCGGCGGCACGATCTGCGTCGATGCGACCTATGTGGATACCTGCCGAATCCCGCAGGAACTGGCAGGAACGATGCGCTCATCCATTATTTTTCTCGGCGCGATTCTGTCGCGGCTGGGCTGCGCAGAGCTGGCGCTGCCGGGCGGCTGCCCGCTGGGCGCGCGGCCGATCAATCTGCATATCGAGGCGCTGCGCCAGATGGGAGCGGTGTGTGATTGTTCGCCGGAGTGCGTTTGCTGCAGCGCCGGGGCGCTGCATGAGGCAGTGATTACACTGCCGTTTCCCAGCGTCGGTGCGACGGAAAACGCCATTCTTGCTGCGCTTGGCTGCGCCGGTAGCGTCGAGATCCAAAATGCCGCGCGCGAGCCGGAGATCACGGATCTTGTGCGGTTTTTGCAGAGCGCCGGAGCGAAAATCTCAGGCGTTGGAACGGCAAAGCTTACCGTATGCGGCGGCACGCCGCTACACGGCACGACATATACGATTATGCCGGACCGCATTGAAACAGCCAGTTTTCTCTGCGCAGTGGCAGGCTGCGGCGGCGATGTGACGCTGCTGCGGACGCAGCGCGCAACGAGCGAGGCTGTGTGCCAAATTCTGGAACAGTGCGAATGCCAGATTACGGAAGGATGCGATACGCTGCGCATCTGCGCCGATCGCCGGCTGCGGGCTTATGCGGGAACGATTGTGACCGCGCCGTATCCCGGTTTTCCGACCGACGCGCAGGCACCTATGATGGCGGCACTGCTGCGCGCGGAAGGGGAAAGCCGCATCTGCGAGACGATTTTTGAAAACCGGTTCCACCATGTGCCGCAGCTCAGAAAGCTCGGAGCGGACATTGCGCTGTGCGGCCAGACGGCCTGTGTCCGGGCGGTGGAGCATCTGCACGGTGCGGCCATGCATGCAGAAGATCTGCGGGGCGCAATGGCTCTGGTGATCGGAGCTCTGCAATCGGAGGAAGAAAGTACGATCACAGGGATAAAACACCTCCGGCGCGGCTATGATAATCTGGAGGAAAATCTGCGTGCGCTGGGCGCGGACATAAAATGTATGGAAATTTGCTGAGCATTTGTGTATAATATGCCTGCAATCCATCCGGGCGGTATGGCGAACAGTCAGGCTGCTTCGGCACAAAGGAGAATGACTATGACGGCTGAACGGCGCAAAGCCAGACGGAAAAACGAAAAAAACCGGCGTCAGTCCAGCGGCGTGCCGGCAAAACTGGCGGTGATGCTGGCCGTGGTGGCGGCAGTGGTTTTCGGCGTTGCGATTTTCTTTAAGGTCAATACCATCGAGGTGCAGGGGAACAGTATCTACAGTGCGCAGGACGTGATTGAAGCGTCCGACCTCGCAATCGGGGATAATCTTCTCACCGTGAATAAAGACACGGCAGCGGGGAATATTATGGCAAGGCTGCCATACGTCGAAAGTGTCAGCATTGGACGGAGCCTGCCGGATACCGTCGTGATTCTGGTGCGCGAAAGCCAGAGCGCATTCGCCGTGAACACCGAGACAAATACTGTCTGGCTCGTGAGTCCTCAGGGCAAGGCGCTTGAACGGGCCGACACGGAAAAACTGGAGCAGTATCCGCAGATCATGGGAGTGGTGCTCCGAAGCCCAACGGCCGGCCAGCCGGTCACAAGTCTGGATCAGAACAAGCTTGACGCAGCCATTGCCGTGCTCACAGAGCTTGAGGGCACGGGTATTCTGGAGCATGTGGCAGCAGTCAATGTGGAAAAGGAATATGATATCGTCCTGCAGTACGACGAGCGTTACCAGATCAAGCTTGGCGGAACGGACGAGATGGCATATAAAATTCAGTATCTGAGCGCGATTTTATCAGAGCTCAGCGACTTCCAGGCAGGAACCATCGACCTGAGCTTTCAGGACGGAAGCAAGGCCTGGTTCTACCCGGAACAGTAAATGACGGAGAACTTGCCAGAAATTTGTCGAATTTTCAGAATTCCTATTGACCCGCGACGCATTTCGAGATAGAATAAATCAATAAAGTGCACCATTATGCGGTTTTCAGAATCAGACGCTGTGATATACATAGGAGGAAGTCAAATGGCAGATTATACTACAGATAAGGTCGTTTCCATTAAGGTGATCGGTGTCGGCGGCGCCGGCAACAACGTTATCAATAGAATGATTGCATCCGGTGTGCAGGGTGTTGATTTTGTAGCGGTGAATACCGATAAACAGGATCTCAACAAGTCAAAGTGCAAGAACAAGATCCAGATCGGCGAGAAGCTGACCGGTGGCATGGGCGCCGGCTCCAAGCCCGAGATCGGCCAGAAATCGGCTGAGGAATCCAAGGCCGCGATCTCGCAGGCACTTGAGGGCACCGACATGGTGTTTATCACCGCCGGTATGGGTGGCGGCACCGGCACCGGCGCAGCGCCTATTATTGCGCAGCTGGCGCATGATGCGGGCATTCTGACCGTGGGCGTCGTCACAAAGCCTTTCAAGTTTGAAGGTGCCAACCGTATGAAGCAGGCCGAGATGGGCATCTCGAACCTGTCTGACAAGGTTGACTCACTCATCATCATTCCCAACGACCGGCTGAAATTTGTCACCGACCAGAAGATCACCTTTGCCAACGCGTTCGGTATCGCGGATGACGTGCTGAAACAGGCTGTCAGCTCCATTTCCGAGCTGGTTGCGTATTCTGAGAAGGTCATCATCAACCTTGACTTTGCCGACGTATCTGCCATTATGAAGGATGCTGGCCACGCGCATATGGGCGTGGGCACCGCTTCCGGCCGCGATAAGGCTGAGCAGGCTGCCATGGCTGCCGTCTCCAGCCCGCTGCTCGAGACCTCCATCAACGGAGCAACAGGTGTTCTTATCAATATCACAGGCTCGACTGAGCTTGGACTCGACGACGTGGAGACCGCTGCCAATAT
>JAEDFW010000007.1 GCA_016297855.1 Oscillospiraceae bacterium | reverse complement strand
CCGCAGGAAGACGCCATCCGCTACATGAAGGAAAAGGCTACCGCCTCCTACTCCAAAAAGGGCATGGACGTCGTCGAGATGAACCACAAGGCCATCGACGCAGGCGCGACCGCATTTGTGAAGATCGACGTGCCTGCCGACTGGGCGAATGCTGAGGATGTCGTGGTCGATCATGATCTGGCCGGCAAGCCCGAGCTTGTCAAGCAGGTCAAGAACCTCCTGTTCCCGATCGACAAGATGGACGGCGATTCGCTGCCCGTTTCCGCGTTCATGGATCATGTTGACGGCCAGTTCGAGCTGGGCGCTGCCGCTTATGAGAAGCGCGGCGTTGCCGTTGCAGTTCCGACCTGGGACTCCACCAAGTGCATCCAGTGTAACAACTGTGCCTACGTCTGCCCGCACGCGACCATCCGTCCGTTCGCGCTGACCGAGGAAGAGGCAAAGAACGCTCCTGCAGCCGCCAAGATCGTGCCTGTCAAGGCCGGCAAGGGCAAGGGCGTGTACCAGTTCACCATGGCCATCTCGCCGCTCGACTGCATGGGCTGCGGCGTTTGCGTGAGCGTCTGCCCCGAGAAGGTGCAGGCTATCAAGATGGTTCCGCAGGAAGGCGAACTGGCTCAGCAGGACGTGTTCGACTACTGTGTGGCAAACGTTGCCGAGAAGAAGGAACTGCAGAGCGCCGACGTCAAGGGCAGCCAGTTCCGCAAGCCGCTGCTTGAGTTCTCCGGCTCCTGCGCAGGCTGCGCCGAGACCAGCTATGCCCGTCTCGTCACTCAGCTCTTCGGCGACAAGATGTACATCTCCAACGCCACCGGTTGCTCGTCCATCTGGGGCGGCCCGGGTGCTACTTCTCCCTACTGCACGAACGCCGAAGGCCACGGCCCGGCATGGTGCAACTCCCTGTTCGAGGACAACGCCGAGCATGGCTACGGCATGTACCTCGGCCAGAAGGCCATCCGCGACAGCCTGATTGCCAAAGTCCGCGAGGTCATGGAAAAGACCTCCTGCGACGAACGCAAGGCTGCTTGCCAGAAGTATCTTGACACTGTCAACGACCTTGAGGCCAACGCCGCCGCTACCAAGGAGCTGGTTGCCAACCTCGAAGCAAACGTCTGCTGCGATACCGTCAAGGACATTCTGGCCAAGAAGGAATACCTCGCCAAGAAGTCCGTCTGGATCTTCGGCGGCGACGGCTGGGCATACGACATCGGCTTCGGCGGTGTTGACCATGTGCTGGCCTCCGGCGAGGACGTCAACATCTTCGTGTTCGATACCGAGGTCTACTCCAACACTGGCGGACAGGCGTCCAAGGCTTCCAACATCGGTCAGGTCGCGCAGTTCGCGGCAGCCGGTAAGGAAATCAAGTCCAAGTCTCTGGCGGAGATTGCCATGAGCTACGGCTATGTCTACGTCGCGCAGGTCGCCATGGGTGCCAACGCCGCGCAGACCCTGAAGGCCATTCAGGAGGCCGAGGCCTACCATGGCCCGTCGCTCATCATTGGCTACGCACCCTGCGAGATGCACTCGATCAAGGGCGGCATGGCCAACTGCCAGAAGGAAATGAAGAAGGCTGTCGACTGCGGCTATTGGAACATGTTCCGCTTCAACCCCGCAGCCGAAGGCAAGAAGTTCACCCTCGACTCCAAAGCGCCGGCTGGCGGCTATCAGGAGTTCCTGATGAACGAGGCTCGTTACAGCCGTCTGACGCGCGAATTCCCGGATCGTGCCAGCGTTCTGTTCGAGAAGAACGAGGCCAACGCGAAGGAGCGCTACGAGCACCTGCTCAAGCTCGTCGAGCTGTACGGCGGCTAATTCCCAATCAAAAAATGGACGGTACGAAAGTACCGTCCATTTTTTACGCAATCTCATTGGAATTTCTATGCTAAATCATGGTTCGTCGATTTTATTCGCATTCCCTCAGCCCAGAGACGCTCGGCCTCATCTGAAATGGCATTGTACTCTTCCGCTGTCAGCGGGCGAAACGGCGTGAGTTCCAGTGTCTTGTTTTTCCGTTTCCATACCGCCGCGATTTCGCCTCGCAGCAAAACCGTGGGCCGCACAATGCCAGACAGCGTAAATACTGTGCGCAGATTTTCTTGTCGCAGATACAGACTCTCGGTCTTCTCATAGCCCATCAGCAGCGGGTCAAACCCCGCCAGCAGGATGCAATCTGGCAGTTCTTTCTGTGAAGCACCACCATTTTCCACATAGAAATACGTTCTGCCGTCGCATTCTTCCGACTTGACCGGAAGCGCATCCAGCCACACGCGCACCGCTTTTTGCGGCGCGGCAAAAAAATATGCCGCGTCTTTGATGGTTGCCGGCCCGTAGTGCGTGAAATAGCGCCGTGCAAGCTCCAACTGCGCTTCTTCCTTTTCCATTGGCGTGAATGGCAGACAGCGGCGGTACGCCTTTTTCTCCTGCACGATGTGGCATATTTCGCCCTTCTCGCACAGCGCGCGGATCAGTCCGCCCCAAGGATCAAACGCGCTTTTGGCTTCCTCCTCGCTCATACCCTCGGCAAAAAGCGCTTCTTTCAGCGCATCGCGCTCGCATATTCCAGCGTCAATGCACCGCAGAAGCAAGTCCCTCAGCTCGCGCTTACGCGCAGCCGTACAATACGCATCGGCCAGCAACGTATCGCACGGGCGCAGAAAATGTGTCCTGCCCTCGTGCAGAATGAGCGGCAGGTCGGCTTCTGCAAAAACGTGCATCGTACCACGCATCGCCCAGCTTTTCACAAGCCCATCTGTCGCAGCGGGCGCGCCGGAACGAATGGCGATGGCATGCAGAGCGTTTGATAAAAACTGCGCCTGCATTCCACACAGCTCTCGAACCGCCTTCAGCACATCCGCAGGAAACAGCAGGTGCTGGTTTCTGAGTTGCAGCAGCTTCAATTCTTCTCTTTCCATCTTTCCCCTATTTCACGCGCGTGTAGGTTCTGCCTTCACGGGAGAAAATGCCCTCGGAGATCATGTCGCGGCGGATCGTGCAGTAGTCGTCAAAGATCTCAGAAATGATGGCGTTGACTTCTTTTTCGTCGTACTGCCTGCGCAACTCAAAGTGTGAAGCAATTTCCTCTAAACAGATGCATTCCTTCTTCCTCTGGGCCGGAATGGCCTTTAGCTTGCCATATTCAAAAAATGTGGCGATGACCTTACGTCTGTATTCTTCCTCACGCTGCGCCTGTGCGTCGGCATCACTCGATTGCTCGCGGATGATGTCAATCATCCGCGCAGAGAACACCTCCTGCCGGATGGAGTACATGGTATAATACTGCTCCTTGCGCGAGCTTACCGCACCTGCTTCCTCCAGCTTTTTCAGGTGAAATGAGATAGTCGCCGGCGTGAGCGCCAGACGGCCTGCCAGCCGCTCAACATACATATCCTCCTGCATGAGTGATTTCAGAATCTGCAGTCTTGATTTATCCGCCAGACACTTAAACAGCTTGATCGCGTCAGCTTCCTGCATGTTGTCTCCTCCTCAGTTCCAGATACTGCAGCTTATTTTTCTGCAGCGTTTTCAGTTTGCTCTGCTCGATGAGCAGCTTTTCCGCATCATCATGCGCCTCAGCCTTGTCATACGCTTCCTTCCAGATACTCTCCAACTGTCGCAGCTTTGCTAAATACGTCCGCTCAAACTGCTCAGGCGGCGTAGCGCGCTGTAGTGCCTCATACACAGTCTTGCAAATGCCGCAGACGTTAATTTTGATTTTGACTATATTTGCTTCGTCCGCGCGATCCTGCGACTGTAGGTCCTGTGCTTCTTTCTGGAAGCCGGCGACCGCAGCGTCCAGATAATTGAGATAGTCTGTCATCTTTCTTCCTCCTTATTAGATATTCATCTAATCAAATAATACAACATCTGCTTATTATTGTCAACAATTATTTTGATGATTATCAAAATAATTTAAAGTGGACTGCACATACTAGGGCTGAGGTGAGAACAATGGCAAAAAAGCAAAACAAGACACGCCCGGAACCGGGGTTTGACTATGCGATTGCACCGCAGTTGAACGCCTTTCCCGGCAATGCGGAAGATTGCTTTGACATGGTAAATCAGTACGGCACCTATGAGATTCAGCGTACTGCCGACACTGGCAACTTCTTTCCCGCCATTGCGCAGGGACTGCCGAAGGACGCAGACTTCCAGATCTGGGCAAAAAACATGCCGGATGTAGAGGCAGAATAAACAGCGGCCGATGTGAATCACATCGGCCGCCGTTTTCTTTATTCCCAATCCTTCCAGATCTCCGGGCAATAGCCAACTGTGGCCTTGCGGCCGTTTCGTACAATGGGCGTTTTCATCAGCTTCGGATTGTCAAAGACCTTGTCCTCTTTTGCGCGCAAATCATCCATATAACGCATGAGGTCAATATCCGGATGCTTGAGGTCCCAGTCGATCAAACTGTCCACGCCGCCCACGGCGCGCAGGACGCTGTCAAATTCGCCGCCAGACATACCGTATTTCACAATGTCGATGGACTGGAATTTGATTCTGCGTTCTTTGAAGTACCGCTCGGCCTTTTTCGTATCAAAGCTCTTGCCTGTTCCGAAAATCTGAATGTTCATCTTATTCCTCCAGCATTGCTCTGGCTTCTGCTTCATTGTCTGCGGAAAACAGGAATTCTCCTTTCACGCCGTAAACCTCCACATGGCCCCTGACGTTTTTGAATCGATACTGCATAACGCTGTCCCCTTTCGGTTGATCTGTCTGCAGTATACACGATCATCTGTCCAATAATCAGGACTTATGGATTGAGGTCCCAGTCCCATTCTCCGTTTTCGTCCGTATCTGCGCCGTCATAGGGCCAATCTGCCTCGATTTCGCTTCTCCACTGGGCATAGACGGTCAGGTTCTCGCGCACGATACTGCCCACGGTGATAGCTTCGCCTCTTTCCGTGACCCAACCGGCAAATTCATCGCCGTCACAGCTGGCATCAAACAACGGGTCATAGCAGCTGCCTATTTCATACATGGCGATGTCGACCTCGACGCTGCCTTTTTCCGTCTGATGAATAAGATAACAGAAATCCGGTGAGTCGGTACCCGCATAATCGCCGTAGAGGAACAGCTTCAGCTCAAGCATGCGGCGGTTGATCAGGCTGTTGTGAATGACGGTTTTTCCGTCGATGGTTACATGACACCAGATGCCCATCGCGCAGGCCAGCTCGTTGACGGAAAACTTCCCGGCGGCAAGCAGAGCGCCCAGTCGGTAGCTGCTGCTCATCCACGTCGCGCCGACATTGTATGTAAACGAAACCAGCGCGTCATACTGCGCGTCGTCCAGACTGATGCCATTGCGCTGTAAAAACGCGTCAAGCGTTGCTTCGATTTCCTGCAGCTTCAGCCGCAGCAAAACGTCGGCCTCTTCCTTCGTGATCCCGTTGGGATATTCGTTCTTCTCGCATCGCGTTCCGTAACCGATGGAATATTGGGAGTAATCCCAGTAGGCCTTTTCCGTAAAGCCCTCTCGCAACTTGATAAACTCCACACCGCTTTCTGTGGTACGCAGCGCAATTTGACTGGCATCCGTGCCTGCGCTGCTCAACTTTCGGTGCATCAGAATGCGGTGCACGATGGCCGCCAGCTCCGCTCGTGTGAGCGAGTTGTTCGGCCGGAAGGTACCGTCGCTGTAGCCGCCGATAATACCGCAGTCGGCAAGCGCCTGCACATCATTATTTTGCGCATCGGAAAAGGTATACTTCTCGGACGTCTTTTCCGCTTTCATAGCTCTGGCTGCTACGGCAGCCATCAGCTGTCGGCTGATGGTCACGTCAAGGTCGACGATCTCACCGCGCTGCAAAATTCCCTCTTCCAGCGCCAGATCGAGGTAACAGCGCGCCCAGTGAGACGCTACAGGTGCCGGCTCATCATAACCGACCGCAAGAAGAATCATCTTCAGCGCCTGCCCGGTCGTAACCGTACTTCCGGGACGGAAGGAGCCGTCCGGAAAACCACCGATCACGCCAGAGGCAGCCAGCGCCATCACATCGTCATAGAACCAGTCGCCGGCAGCAACGTCCGGAAATCCCCATTCGCTTCCCTGACTTGTCATTGCCTCTGAATATTCATACCAGCTGTCAGTTTCATCTGCAAATGCCGGTACGCAGAGAACGCTCAATAAAACTGCCGTACACAACAAACATGCGAAAAATCGCCTTGCCATTCTGACACGCTCCTTTCACTGGTTACAAAATTAATACAATTATAGCAGAATTAGATACAAAATGCAACCACCCGGAACATATTTCCGGGTGGCATAACGACTTATTATGAAATACTGCCTGTTCGTTGTGCGGCGTAAGGGGTTTCCGCCGTCAAAGCTGTAGCAGCCACGTCAAAATATCTTGATAGACTTCGCAGCGGTTAACCTCATTCAGCATCTCATGCCGTCCTTCAGGATAAATCCTGATGGTGATTTTCCGCATACCCGCACGCTTGAACGCGTCGATGCAGCGCAGCACGCCTCTGGACATCGCACCGACAGGGTCTTTCGCGCCGGAGACAAACAGGACCGGCAGCTGCTTGTCCATTTTCAGAAGGTTTTCGTGCAACTCGTTCATCTTGATGCCGGTCAGCAGATCGCGCGTCAGACCGACCGTCGCGTCAAAACCGCACAACGGATCTGCCGTATACGCATCGACCACTTCCGGGTCGCTGCAGATCCAGTCGTTCTTCGTCCGTACCGGTTCAAACGACTTGTTGTATGAGCCGAACATCAGCCTGGTTAGAACCGGACTTGTCTTTTTCTCCCCCAGCCGCAGCTGCTCAAGCTTACAAACAGCAAGTCCCGCGTTGATGACGGCCATCTGTTCCCAACCAGTGCCGGAGAGGATTGCAGCGTCAATCATACCCGGATATGTATACAGATACGTCCGCAGAAGGAACGAGCCCATGCTGTGGCCAAGAATATAATACGGGATCGACGGATATTCCTCTTTCATCCGATCGTGCAGCAGTCTGACGTCCGCCACAGCCGTCATCCATCCGCCCGTGAAATAGCCCTGTACACCGTCTGTGATCGAGCCGCCGTGGCCCATATGATCTTCTGCAGCCACGACAAAGCCATTTTCGGCAAGGTAGCGTGCAAAGTGATCATATCTGCCGATATGTTCAGCGATACCGTGAACCAGCTGCACCACCGCGCGCGGTGTCTGTTCGGTGCGCCAGACGGCGCAATGCAGCCTGCCGCCGCCATGTGATTGCAGATAGAATTCTTCCATACGGATCTCCTTCCGATTTTATTTGTCCGAAATATTGGACATATCAGAGTGTATACTCAACACATACAAAATACGAGGAGGAATCATCATGTACCAAAATGTCATCGACTTCAACAGCAGACGTCCTCTGCCCCTCTGCATCGCAGAACCGCGCGCACATCGCAGTTCGTTCAGCACTCGCGCCCGCGAACATTGGCAAACGCTGATCGCCGCGGCTGAACTGTTCGTGACCGCAGCCATCGGCGTATGCGTTCTGTTCTGCATCGGACTGACGTTGAGCATGCTATGACCCGATCTCTTCCAGCGTTCCATCCGCGCGCAGCAGATACACCTGCGTGCCCCATGGGATCTCATCAAATCCGGCCATCTGGATCAGCAGCCTGTCTCCGGGCTGCGGAGCTGGCAATACACACCCCTCACTGAGCCCACCGCGCAGTGAATCCTGGCAGCCAATCACACAATACAGTCCCAGCTCACGTTTTGATCCTGTGCTCAGAGAACAAACGCTGTGATGCTTTCCCGAGAGCATCGACTGTTCGAAAACGGCGTCAATCAGGCAGGTCGGCAGCTCTCGCTCACGAACGGCAGTGACACTGGAAATGAGCACGGCGGTATCCGCCAGCAGATACCGGTCGAGCGCCGTCTGCAGCCGCATCATGCCAAGTCCTGCCGGTACCAAAATCTCATCATAAAGTGCATGGATCCGATCGGCAGCTATCTTAATGTCCGGCGAGGCGTACTCCGTCCGGCTGGATATGCCGAAGCCGCCGGCAAGATTGCAGACCGAGATCCGCACGTCAAGACGCGCCTGCACCTGCACGGCAAGGCCGAACAGCGTCTTCGCGATGGCGGGATAATATGCCGGGTCAAGGCTGTTCTCACACGCTGAGAGCATCAGACCGATTGATTCGGTTTCCTGCGCAGCAAACCTGCGCACCATCTGCAGAAGTTCTTCATCGCGCATGCCGTACTTCACCCGGTCGAAATTGGCAAGTGTCCTTCCGTCTGCGCGCAGCCTGCCGCCGGGATTATAACGCAAAATCACGCGGCGCGGCGGCTTCAGAGGAAGAACATGCTCGCCGTCAATGACCCAAGTCGCATCAAGCTGCGCTGCAAGTGCTTCGGCCTGCGTATGATGCACCGCCGGCGCATAGAGCAGCTGCTCTGCCGCAAATCCACACCGTTCAGCCATCTGAAGCTGTGCAAAATCACTGCACAGCACGCCGCAGCCTGCTGCCTGTATGATGCGCAGCAGCGCAGGATTGTGACACCGCTGCAACGGCAGATATTCCCGAAAGCCTTGGTTCCACGAAAATGCCGCAAAAAGAGCCTGTGCATTTGACAGCAGGCTCTTTTCGTCATACAGATACAGCGGCGTGGCAAGCCCGCGCGTCAGCCGCCTCAGCTTCGTCTCCGGAGCAAACGCAGATCGCTTTTGTTGTCGCACACGATTTCCCACAAGATATCACGTTCTTTTATTGTTTTCGTACAGGATCATCAGGCCCTTAATCAGCAGATTCTTATCATAAATGATTTTGCGTCGACACATCGGAATAACAAAGCGGGAAATGCCGCCAGTAGCAAGCACCGTGGCAGGCTGACCCAGTTCCTGCTCCATTCGCTCGATCATGCCGTCGAGCATACATGCAGCGCCCAGCATAATACCGCTTTGCATGCTGTCGATGGTATTTTTGCCAATCGCATGCTTCGGCGTTTCCAGACTGATGCCTGGCAGCTGCGCAGTTCTGGCAGTAAGCGCCTCGGATGAGATGCGCACTCCAGGGCAGATACAACCGCCGATATAGGCACGGTTTGCATCAATGACGGACATGGAAGTCGCAGTGCCCATATCGATAACAATAAGCGGCGCTGGATACTCGCGAAGAGCCGCAACAGCAGCAACAACAAGGTCGCTTCCGATCTGCGCAGGGTTGTCCATAAGAATATTGAGTCCTGTCTTGATACCCGGCCCAACAACCATAGGCTTGATCCCGGTCAGTTTCATAACAGCGGTTCGAAATGAATTTAATACCGGCGGCACTACGGACGAGATAATTACGCTCTCAATCCTGGTACGGTCAATTTCATACAGTGACAGCAGATTTTTCAGATCCATGCAGTACTGATCCGAGGTTTTGATGAGATCCGTAGCAAGTCTGGCCTCGTGAACAATGGTATGATCCTCAATGCAGCCGAGGACGATGTTGCTATTGCCGATATCGATAGCAAGGAGCATTGTCTTTCCTCCATTTGGAACAATCTAGTATTATTATACGACAACCGCCGGTAAAATCAATCGAAATCTTCAATCCGACAGGAAAACCTGCCGCCGGCTACGATCTCGATCACACCATAGCTCGCGCGTCTGAATCTTCCGCATGCGCCGGGATTGAGCAGCCAGACGCCATCGCAGCATTCGCACAGTGCACTGTGTGTATGTCCGAAGAGTGCGATCTGCGCGCCAAGCAAGCGCGACTGCTGCTGCAGCAATTTCGTACCCCGCTTCACGCCGAACAGATGCCCGTGCGTCATGAAGATCCGCACACCGCCCAGCTCAGTGAAGATACTCGGCTGTGCAATGCTGGCAAAATCGCAGTTACCCGGCACGCGCATGATCTCCACATCCGGCAGCGCATAGGAAAGATCCTCTGCATCAGAAATGTGGTCGCCCAGATGTAAAACTGTATCCGGCATTTCCCGAACAACTGCATCATACATATTACCGATGGAGCCGTGCGAATCAGAAAAAACGAGAAGTTTCAAATCAATCACCTGTGTGCAGCCATGTGCATAGAATAAACAAAAATGAAATGGGAGGTCGCGTGATGGACAACAATACCGCTTTCAAAGAGTCCCTGCCCTTTTCTGAGCAGCAGATCCGGCGCGTTCTCGGTTCACCGGAAGGTCAGAAGCTGCTGCAGCTTTTGAGCCGCGACGGCGGCACAGCATTGCGCCAGGCCGCGCAGGCGATGCGCGCAGGCGACTACACAGCCGCACAGCAAATTCTCAGTCCGCTCATGCAGTCACCGCAGGCGCAGCAGCTGATTGCAAAGCTCAATGAAAAGCAGGGCTGAGCATGGATGAGTTTGAGCAGAAGCTGAGCGGCATCCTGAATGATCCCGCGCAACTGCAAAGTATTTTCACTCTTGCCCAGTCACTGGGTCTCGGCGCTCCGCCCAACGAGGTGCAGAAAGAACCAGATCCGCCATCTGAGAAAACAGCGCCTGCTATGTCAATCGGCGCTGCTGATTCAAAGCCGCCTGGTATCGATGCCGGCGCGCTCCTCGAAGCCGGAAGGCTTGACCGCAGACAGGAAAACCTGTTGTGTGCACTCAAGCCGTTTCTGAAGCCCGAAAAACAGGAAAAAATAGACCGCGCGATGCAGATCGCAAGGTTGACACACCTTGCCGAATTTGCGCTGCGCGACATCCAAACGCATCATGAAATCTGAAAGGAGGCGCCATGTATAACCGCTACATACCCGGTGCGAACGGCACCTTTCAGCGAACCGTCGTCGACGACCGTCCGCCACAGCCGCCTCCGCCTCCACCGCAGCCTGCACCACCGGAAACAACCATCTGCCCGCCGCCGGAGCATGATCCGCAGCCGGAGTGTGTACCGGCGCCAGGCTGCGCAGAAAATACCGCCACACACATTCTGCGGCGGTTTCTGCCGCGCGGGGTCGATATCGGCGAGCTTCTGGCGCTCTGCATTGTCCTTCTGCTGCTGGTGGACAGTGATCAGGACGACACACTGACAGTGCTCATCACGATCGCAGTATTCTTACTGTTCTAGCTCCGCAAATGGGTCGGTGCCATCAGGCAGACAGAATGCGCCGGCGAGCGTCTCATCGCCGCCGATCAGAAGCTCGAACTGGAGCTGCTGCAAGATATAGACTGGCGCATTGTCCTGTTGGATGCTCTGCCGGCACAGAAGGCCGCTCTCAACATTGACCCAGTATCCCTGTGTACAGCCGTCACTGAAAAAGCTGACGTAAATGCAGGCCAGATCCGGCTGCTCTTCCAGCGTGACAAACTCCGCCTCCTGAATCTGTCCGGGATCAACGGAAAGCAGCGTCTCAACCGTTGGGATGCCGATCAGTTCTTCGGCGCTGACACCGGCACGCAGCGGCAGAACCAGCGGCGTTTCATCTGCGTTGTACCACATGCAGAGCGTTTCTCCGTCAGTCAGAATCGACTTTGTTTCAAACTCGTCTGACAGATCGGCGCGCAGCAATTCACCGCTGCGCCAGATATCAGCCTGCTGCTGGCGGCATCTGCCGCCGGAGTAGGTCAGAATGGTACACTTCTGATAGTACGATGATGGCCGCGTGAGACTGCGCAGGACATCCTGCACATTCTCGCGCGTGACCTCGGCAAACGGATTCTGATCCGGCTGCACTTCAGGCTCGTCTTCCACCGTAGCGGCCGGCGTCTCCGGCAGCGTAATTGCCTCATGCTCGTTCAAATTTGAGCCGCCAAAAAACAGCACAACCAACAGGACGGTCACAGCCAACACAGCCACGCAGACAATGATCGCTGTATGCAGCGCATGTTTATGTTCTTCCATGGCAGTCACCGCCTTTCGTGTCAAAATTCCTTATCCTTGCGCTCCAAAGTCTGCCGGCCGCGTATCAGTCAGACCAAACCGCCAGCAGATCGCCTGCGCAATGCGGGCGCAGGCATTGCCGTCGCCATAAGGGTTGACGGCTTTTGCCATTTTTGCATACGCAGCAGGGCTGTCAAGCAATTCTGACGCCATTTCTGCGATTACTTGGCGATCCACGCCCGCCAGACGCGCCGTACCGGCTACAACTGCCTCCGGCCGCTCGGTTTCGCGGCGCATGACGAGCACGGGCTTTCCCAGCGCAGGCGCTTCTTCCTGCAAGCCACCCGAATCGGTCATAACCATATAGCATCTTGCCAGCAAATTATGCATCTGCTGCACGTCAATGGGGTCGATGAGATGAATTCTGTCATGTGCACCCAGAATCTCCGATGCGCACTGCCGTACGACGGGGCTTAGATGCACCGGGTAGACGACCTCCACATCGTCATGCGCGTTCACAACGTCCAGAACGGCATGCATGATATCCTGCATCGGTTGACCGTAGTTTTCCCTGCGGTGGCAGGTAACGGCAATCACGCGCCGATGTGTAAAATCAAGCTCATTGAGCAGCGGCTCAGAGAACCGAAAATCGTCACGGACGGTATATTTCATCGCATCAATGGCCGTATTGCCGGTGATAAAGATCTCACCCACAATGCCCTCGCGTACCAGATTCTGTGCATTGGCTTTTGTGGGAGAAAAGTGCAGATCTGCGATATCCCCCACCAGCGTGCGGTTCATCTCTTCAGGAAACGGTGAATACTTGTCCCATGTACGAAGGCCGGCCTCGACATGTCCAACTGGTATTTTGTGGTAAAATGCAGCCAGTGCACCGGCAAACGTTGTGGATGTATCGCCGTGGACAAGCACCAGATCAGGCCTGCACACTTCAAACACGTGCTCCATACCGAGGATTGTTTTTGTCGTAATCGTAGACAGTGTCTGCTGCTTTTCCATAATATTGAGGTCAAAATTCGCCTGCAGGTCAAAAATCTGCATTACGGAATCCAGCATCTCGCGGTGCTGCCCTGTGAGGCAGCAGATGCTCTCAATTCCATCATGGCGCGCCAGTTCCTTAACAAGCGGTGCCATTTTGATGGCCTCCGGGCGTGTGCCGAAAATCGACATAACCTTAAGTTTCGACATTATTAGTCTCCTCCTGCTGCGGCTTCTGTTCCTCCTGCGTGTTATGCTCCGGCTTTGACGGCGCGGATGCATCGCGCGACGAGAAAATCAGCTTTACGCCGATCGCTCCGACGACAAAGAACGCACCAAGTAAAATCAGCGCCTTCAATTCGCCCGACGACGTCAGCAGCACCGCCGCCAGACCGAGAATCGCTGTGAGCATATACGCAATAGCGACCGACTGCTTCTGCGAAAAGCCCATATCGATGAGTCTGTGATGGAAATGCCCGCGATCGGCAGTCATTGGGCTTTGACCCTTGGCAACGCGGCGCAGAAACGCGAAGCAGATATCAAAAATCGGCACACCCAAAATCAGGAACGGTACAGCAAAGGAAATGATAGCGTACATTTTAAACAGTCCTGTGACCGAAAGCGTCGCCAGCATGTAGCCAAGGAACGTCGCGCCGGTATCGCCCATAAAGATCTTGGCTGGGTTCATATTATACGGCAGGAAACCCAGACACGCGCCAAAGAGCGCTGAAAGGATGATCGCCACATTTGTCTCCGCAACCATCAGCGCGATGACCGTCAACGCCGCCGTGGAAATGGCCGACACGCCTGCCGCCAGGCCGTCAAGACCGTCAATAAAGTTGACAGCATTGGTGATGGCGACAATCCAGATGATGGTAACCGGGTAAGACAGCCACCCAAGGCTGAGATATGTCACATCGGAAAAGACGTTGGGGTTCGAGAAAAACTGAATTACGCACCCGTGGTACACCGCGACGCCCGCAGCAGCAATCTGCACCAGCAGCTTCGGCAGCGCCTTGAGCGCCATAATATCGTCCATCACGCCAAGGATGACGATCATCACTGCCCCAAGCAGGATTCCTTGCATCTGCCGGTCGATCTCGGCAAACACGAGCACGGACAGCAAAAACGCCAGAAAGATTGCAAGTCCTCCAAGGCGCGGAATGGGCACCTTGTGCATTCTGCGGTTATCCTTCGGCACGTCAATTGCACCGACCTTATACGCCAGCGTTTTGACCAGTGGCGTGGACGCAAAGGACACAGCCGCCGCCACTGCCATCGCCAGCAGCATGAAAACAACCGTACGGGTCGTCATGAAATCCCTCCATCAGCGGGCAACAAAGCCCACCTTTTTATAGACCTTGCGCAGCGTCTTGTTCGCCAGCGCACCGGCGCGCTCTGCGCCCTGCTTGTAGATGCCCTCAAGGTAGGCCTTGTCACCAAGCAGGCGCAATGCTTCCTCGCGAACCGGGCGCAGCAGTTCTACGACCGCCTCGCCGACAGCCGGTTTGAACACACCATAGCCCTGACCGCAGAATTCCGCCTGCGCATCTTCCATCGTCTTGCCCGTCGCAGCGCAGTAGATGGTGAGCAGGTTCGTAATGCCGGGCTTCTTTTCCCGGTCATAGCGCACTTCCGTCTCACAGTCCGTCACGGCGCGCTTGAACTTGCGCATGATATCCTCCGGTTTGTCCATCAGATACACACAGCCGTCTGGGTCAGACTTGGACATCTTGTTCTCCGGGTTGCACAGGCTCATGATGCGCGCACCCATCTTGGGGATAAACGGCTCCGGCAGTGTAAAGGTATCGGAGAAGGAATAGTTGAAACGTGTGGCGATATCACGGCACAGCTCGACATGCTGCTTCTGATCCTCACCCACGGGGACAAGATCCGCCTGATACAGCAAAATATCTGCCGCCATCAAAACAGGATAGGTAAAAAGGCCGGCAGTAATATTGTCGGCGTGCTGCTGCGACTTCTGCTTGAACTGCGTCATACGGCTCAGCTCACCAAACTGCGTATAGCAACCCAGCACCCACGCAAGCTCCGCATGCTGCGGCACATGGCTCTGGATGAACATAATGTTCTTTTCCGGGTCAAGCCCGCAGGCGATGTACTGCGCCAGCTGCTCAAGGCTTCTTCTGCGCAAATCAGCCGGCACCTGCCGAACCGTGATGGCATGCATATCGACGATGCAGTACAGGCAGTCATATTCATCCTGCAGCGCAACCCAGTTTTTGATCGCGCCCATGTAAGAGCCCAGCGTCAAATCACCGCTTGGCTGAATGCCCGAAAAGATACGTTTTTTCTGTTCCATGGTGAAACCCTCTTTTGTTATATTTCCATAGTTGAAGCTATCTTACCACAAACCGTAAGATTTCGCAATAAATCATTGACGCAGGGCAAAAGAAAATATATGATAGTACGCGTAAATGTGAAACGGAGGAAGCTTCAATGGATTTTTTTGAAGAAATGGAATTGCGCATTCCCAAGGGCAAGGTGCGCACACGGTTTGCGCCCAGCCCCACTGGATACATGCATGTCGGAAACCTGCGCACGGCGCTGTATACCTGGTTGATTGCCCGCCGGCATGGCGGTACTTTTATTCTGCGCATTGAGGATACCGATCAGGGTCGTCTGGTCGAAGGTGCTGTGGATGTGATCTATAAAACGATGGCCGAATGCGGCCTGACGCATGACGAAGGTCCTGACGTCGGCGGCCCGGTCGGTCCGTATGTGCAGTCGCAGCGGCGCGACCTCTTCGGCAAGTACGCAGAGCTCCTGGTGCAGCGCGGCGGCGCGTACTACTGCTTCTGCCAGAAGTCTGAGGAGGAAGAATCCGGCGAGGAAGATCCCAAGCAAATAAAAAAGCACGTCTGTGCATGCCGCGATCTGCCGCTTGACGAGGCGCTGGCAAAAAAAGCAGCCGGCATGCCCTACGTTATCCGCCAGAAGATTCCTGCTGAAGGTACAACCACGTTCCATGATGCGTCGTTCGGCGACATCACGGTAGAAAACAAAGAGCTGGAAGATCAGGTACTGCTCAAAACCGACGGCCTGCCCACCTACAACTTTGCCAACGTTGTTGACGATCATCTGATGGGCATCACGCATGTCGTGCGCGGCAGCGAGTATCTTTCCTCTGCGCCGAAGTATAACCTACTGTATGAAGCGTTTGGCTGGGATGTTCCGACATATGTGCACTGCTCGCCTGTCATGCGCGACGCACAGCACAAGATGTCCAAGCGCCACGGCGACCCCAGCTATGAGGATCTCATCAACGAGGGCTATCTTACCGAGGCGGTGCTCAACTATGTGGCGCTTCTGGGCTGGAGCCCCAAGGGCGAGCTAGCCGAGCGCGAGTTCTTTACGCTCAATGAGCTGGCCGCGGTCTTCGATATCTCCGGCATTTCCAAGTCCCCTGCCGTGTTCGATATCAACAAGCTGCGCTGGATGAACGCGGAGTATATGAAAAAGCTCTCGCCGGAGGAATTCTATGCCAAGGCAGAGCCGTATCTCAAACAGGCTGTCACGAACCCCGCCATCGATCTGCACGCCGTAGCAGCACTGGTACAGTCGCGCTGCGAGGTGTTGAGCGACCTTGCCGAGCGTGTGGACTTCTTGGACAAGCTGCCGGAGTATGACACGGCGCTGTATGTGCACAAAAAGTCCAAGACGACACTGGAGAACTCGCTGGAATCGCTTCAGTGGTCGCTTGACGTGCTGCGTTCGCTGGAAATCTGGACAAATGAACGCCTGTACGAAGCGCTCGTTGCACTTGCTGCAGAAAAGGGTGTAAAGAACGCCATCGTTCTCTGGCCGCTGCGTGTGGCTGTATCCGGCAAGGCTTCTACCCCGGGCGGCGCAACCGAGCTGTGTGCGCTGCTGGGCAAAGAGGAATCGATCCGTCGTATCGAGGCTGGTATCGCGCTGCTGCAGAAATAAAGGGGTTGCGCAGAATGGACGTATCCGATCTCCTCAAAATCACAGACGAGCTTGAGAGAATCAACAAAACCTACGACTTTTTCAACGAAGATGCCCGCCTGAACCGTTCCAAGGCAGCGCGAGTGGAATTTTTGACAACGACCCGCTATATTGAGCAGTATCTCATGCCCGGCGCAAAAATTCTGGACGTTGGCGCAGGTGCCGGCGAATACAGCCTGTATTTTGCCAGAAGAGGCTATCAGGTTTCCGCGCTCGAGCTGGCGGACAACAATATCCGCGCTTTCCGCGAAAAACTCCGCCCGGAGGATGGAATTGATCTGGTGCAGGGCAATGCGGTCAATCTGAGCCGCTATGCAGATGAATCGTTTGATGCCGTTCTGCTCTTTGGCCCACTATATCACCTGCATGCGGAAGCCGACCGGCAGAAGTGTATCGCTGAAGCAAGGCGCGTGTGCAAAAAAGACGGTACGCTCTTTTTCGCGTTCATCTCGAATGACATGGTTATTTTGACTGAGTTCTCCTACCGCCCGGATTATTTCCTGAACGGCGACTACGACAAGCAAACGTTCCGGCTCGAGGACTTCCCTTTCGTGTTCCACACGGTGGATAAGTGCCGCGAAATGCTTCGCGCTGGCGGCGTGAAGATCGTAAATGAGATCGCGTCCGACGGCGTGAGTGAGCTTCTGGAGGACAAAATCAACGCCATGGATGATGAAAGCTACGCACAATTCCTGCGCTATCACTTTTATATCTGTGAAAAGCCCGAAATGCTCGGCATGAGCAATCACCTGCTGTTCATTGGTAAAAACTGAACACATGAAAATACCGGCATACGCACCGCGTATGCCGGTATTCTATTACAGTTTCAAAAGCGCTTCAATTTCCTCCGTGGAGTCGGCCAACAGGTCGGCGCCTGCTGCAATCAGCTCGTCGCGGTCGCGATAGCCCCACGTCACACCAAGCGCAAAAAAGCCCATCTTTGACGCGAACTCCATATCTGTGTCGCCATCGCCGATGTAGAGCACTTCCTCCGGCTTCACCTTCAGCTCATTCAGCAGCATATAGCCTGCATCAGGCGCGGGCTTGAGCGGCCGCGTGCCGTTATTGCCCCAGACGAGCGAAAACGGATCATTTGGAAAAAAATGATGGATGATCTTCAGCGTCGTACGCTCGGTCTTGTTTGACAGCACGCCAAGCGTATAGCCTGCCTCGTGCATCTTCCTGATCATATCCTCCACACCGGCGAAAAACACGGTGTGCACTGTACAGTGCTCCGGGTAGTAACCCTGATAGTCCACCAGCACACGGTCGATAATCTCATCCGTATTCTGCCCGGCAGGCAGTGCCTGCTGAAACAGCGTGCGAATCCCATGGCCGACAAAACGGCGGTATTCGGCGCGGTCATGCTCCGGAAAGCCGGAACGGTGCAGGGCCACATTGGCACCTGCACCGATATCCTGTAGCGTGTCCAGAAGCGTCCCGTCCAGGTCAAAGACCACAGCGCGAATCTTCTGCATATCCATGCTTACACACCCAGCTTGTTACGGCGGATGACCTCAGCGTCGTCGGGCGTCGTTGTGGAGACGTAGCCGGGCAGCGGAATGAGGCGGGCATTGATCGCGTCAATGATCCACTCGGAATACGGGAAGAAGTACTTGTCGAATTCATGCGGCGGCGTGATCCAGTTACGCGCGCCGACAACAACGGGAGGTGCATCGAGATAGTCAAAGCACATCGTGGAGATGTTCTGCGCGATCTCGTTGAGGAATGTGCCGCGCGCACACGCATCAGAGGCCAGAACCACACGGCCGGTCTTCTTCACGGAGGCAATGATGTCAGTGTAATCCAGCGGCACCAGCGACGGCATGTTGATGACATCCGCCTCGAGGCCGTACTTCTCGCTCAGCTCCTTGGCTGCGTCGACCGCACGGTAGAGCGTCGCACCGATGGTAAGAATGGTGACATCCTTGCCATCGCGGACCTTGTTGACCGCACCGGGAACCCACTCATACTCTTCTGCAGGCACGCCGCCTTCGTGGAACTCTTCGCCCTTGCCGTAGATTCTCTGCGACTCGAAGATGATGCAGGGATCAGTGCCGTTCAGCGCGGCCTGCATAATTCCCTTGGCTTCATACGGCGTAGCGGGGAAGAATACTTTCAGACCGGGGATATGGGAGACAATTGCAACCCAGTCCTGCGAATGCTGTGCTCCGTACTTTGCGCCGACGGACATACGCAAGATCATCGGCATCTTGAGGATACCGGCGGACATGGCCTGCCACTTGGACATTTGGTTGAACACTTCGTCACCGGCACGGCCGAGGAAGTCACAGTACATCAGCTCGACCACAGCGCGGCCGCCGCACATGCAATAGCCGACAGCGGTGCCGACAATCGCAGCCTCAGAGATCGGTGAGTTGAAGAGTCTGGAATGCGGAATGACGTCCATCAATCCGCGGTAGACAGCGTAGGCGCCGCCCCAGTCACGCACATCTTCGCCGTAAGCGACGAGCGTCGGATCTTCATAATACTTGTTGATCATCGGCTCAAAGATGGCATCACGGATGTTGTAGAGCTTCATGTCGGAGAACTTCTTGCCGTCCTTGTCAAACGCAAAGCGCTCCTTCTTTTCAAGATCGGCATAACGCTTGCAGCTTTCCTTCGGGCCGGTAACATTCAGCTTCTGATCGGGATCGCCCATCGAGCGGACAGTCTGGTTGGAGAACATGAGGTTCGCCAGATAGTCCGGATTTTTATCAAAGTCGACATACGGAGAGATCTCCTTGTCGTCTGCCGCGCGGCAGATCATGGTCATACGATCGGCAGTATCCTGCAGGAGCTTGGCAAAGAACTCATCGGACTCGACGCCGGCTTCGACCAGCGCTTCGCGGAACTTCACGATCGGGTCGTGGCTGCGCCAATCTTCGATCTCTTCCTTACTGCGGTAGGCGTTCTGGTCAGAGGTAGAATGACCAACCAGACGGTAGGTCACGACATCCAGCAGAACCGGACCTTCGTTGTTCTTGATCAGCTCCATCTTGCGCTTGTATGCATCAATAACAGCCAGCGGATTCCAACCATCAACACGCTCGGCGTGCATCTGGCTCGGAGTGATGCCGGCGCCCAGTCTTGCGGGCATACCGTAGGCCATGGTCTCGCCCATCGTCTGGCCGCCCATGCCGTAGAAGTTATCAAACACGTTGAAGATGATCGGCAGACCGCCCTTACGGCCCTCTTCCCACAGGGTCTTGAACTGATCCATCGCTGAGAAGTTGAGCGCTTCATAGACAGGGCCGCAGCCGAGGGAAGCATCACCGATGTTGCAGACAACAACGCCCTTCTTGTCGTTGTTCTTCTGATACAGCGCTGCACCAGCCGCGATCGGGGCCGATCCGCCGACGATGGCGTTGTTGGGATAGATACCAAACGGCAGGAAGAATGCATGCATCGAACCGCCCATACCATGATGGAAGCCGTTCTCACGGGCAAAGATCTCAGCAACCGTACCGTAGAGCAGGAAGCGGATCGCCAGTTCCTTGACGTCAGGGGTATCAGCAAATTTTCTGACAGCTGCCAGTGTCTTGCCGCCGAGGAAGTTTTCCATGACATTCATGAGTTCTTCATCGGACAGCTTCTGGATGCAGCTCAGACCCTTGGACAGGATCTCGGAATGGCTTCTGTGCGAACCGAAGGTGATGTCGTTGCGATCCAGCAGATACGCCTCGCCGACGCAGGAAGCTTCCTGACCGTACGACAGGTGCGCGGGGCCGGGATAAGTGGTCTCAACGCCGTTGTAGTTGGCCTGTGTCTTGATGAGCGTGAGCATATGCTCGAACTCACGGCAGATGGCCATGTCACGGTAGATGCGGATGAGATCTTCCTTGGTGTAGTTTCCCTCTTCGAGTTCCTGCTTGATGGTCTTGTTGTACTGGCAAACAGGAATATCTTCAAAATGGATATAACCGGGCTGACGGACAGCGACCGGATCAATATACAAAGATTTCGGCATAATTGTCCTTCCTTTCTCTTATTTGGCCATGAGGGTCATAAAGTTCTCGAGGTTCTTGCACAGATCGCTCATGAAACGGGCCGCAGGAGCGCCGTCGATGACTCTGTGGTCAAACGTCAGAGACAGGCCCATTGCCGGGTAGGTCTCGATCACGCCATTTTTGGCCGACTTGATCTTGGTCTGAATATTGCAGATACCGAGAATGCCGGTCTGGGGCGGGTTGACAACGGGCGTGAATGCCTCGCAGCCAAACGAGCCGATATTGGAGACAGTGAAGGTCGCGCCCTGCATCTTGTCGGGGCTGAGGCTGCCGTCACGCGCCGCAGCGGCAAGCTCTTTGGCCGCCATGGACAATTCAAGCAGGCTCATCTCATCGGCATGGAAGATAGTGGGAACAATCAGGCCGCGCGGGGTATCACAGGCAAAGCCGAGGTTCACATGGTTGAAGTGACGCACGACATTATCCTCGAGCATGTTGGCGTTCAGATCCGGGCAGGACAGGACGGTCTTAGCCACGGCGAACATAACCATGTCGTTCAGGCTGATCTTGCCCATAGGCGCATCCATCGGCTTGAGCATGGCACGATAGGCCTGAATCTGTGTAGCATCGAAGGAGAACTGCTGCGTGAGCTGCGCCATGGTGGACAGGCTCTTGGTCATGGACTTGGCCGTTGCCTTGCGCACAGCGTTAAACTTGACGTCCTCAAACTCGGTCTCGGGCACGGCAGCGGGAGCAGCAGCGGTGGTATAAACCGCGCCGCCTTCGGCGATCAGCTTATCGATATCACGCTCGATGATACGGCCGTTCGGGCCGGTACCGGTGGCCATTGCAGGATTGACACCGGCGCTGACGGCCTTGGCCATCGCACGCGGAGAAATCGCGGTAAGCTCGGCCTTAGCAGCGGCGGGCGCAGCGGTCTCGGCTGCGGCAGCAGGTGCAGCGGCTGCTTCGGCCACAGGCGCGGGAACCTCTGCGCCGGGCTTCAGGAATTCATACGCGTCGCCGGCATTGCCGATGGCGCAGACGTTCTCAAGGCACGGAACCTCGTCGCCGTCTTCAAAGAACTTTGCCAGCAGCGTGCCGGCAGCAGTGGACTCGCACTCAAACTCAGCCTTATCTGTCTCATAGGTAAAGAGGATATCGCCGACAGCGACAGAATCACCAATCTGCTTCTTCCACTCACCAATGATGCACGACTCGACCGTGATACCAGCCTTCGGCATGATGACAGCCTCTGCACACGGGCCGGCAGGTCTGGCTGCAGCAGCAGGAGCAGCAGCCTCGGCAGTGGGTGCAGCGGCAGCCGGAGCATCGCTTGCGGCAGGTGCATTCTTCAGCGCGCTGGTATCCTCACCGGGATTGCCAACCGCGCAGACATTGACAAGGCACGGGACCTCGTCGCCTTCCTGATAGAAAATGTCGAGCAGAGTGCCCGCCGCAGTGGACTCGCACTCAAATTCGGCTTTATCGGTCTCGTAGGTAAAGAGGATATCGCCGACGGCAACGCTGTCGCCAACCTTCTTCTTCCACTCGCCGATGATGCAAGATTCGACTGTAATGCCAGCCTTGGGCATCAATACGCCTTCTGCCATGTTTTTTTCACTCCTATTTAGAATTTATTTATTTGCAAGCAGATATTTTTCAGCTTCCGCGCTCCACAGGCCGTTGTGACGCTCGGTGATCTCAGCAAGTTTTGCAAACAGCGGATCCGTTTCGCCCAGCTTTGCAAAATCAGCGATGGCCGTCAGAGGCAGCTCGATCTGCGTGTAAATCAGTTTCTTGCCGCCGCGGATGTTCGGCAGATTCAGCGTGGTGTCAACAACTGCATTCAGACCGCCGATGTGTGTAACCATGGCAGCGGGATTGATCTTGCCGCTGGTCATCATGGCGATGGCTTCCTTCATGTCATCCGTGTTGCCGCCGGAAGTACCGACCAGATGCGTATAGAGGTAGTGGACGTTGTAGAAGTTGAACTCTGCCTTGAACTGGTTGTTGGTCGGGCCGGCAAAGAAGTTCAGGCATCCGTCAAAGCCCAAAATATCGCCCGCCTGTTCAACAACAGGGCGAACCGGTGCGAAGCAGATAACGTCGTCATAGCCGGTACCGCCGGTCAGCTCGCGCAGATACGCAGTGTCGCAGCCGGGCTTGGCCGTGTTGACATAGTGCAGTTCAATGCCAAGGCTCTTGGCATGCTCGATCGTGTAGATGCTCTCGGCGCGTGCCAGACGCTCGTCGTCGATATCGGTGACGACAAGCAAACTGGGACGGCGGTCACAGTGCAGCGCATAGTCGATTGCGCCAAGGCCCATCGGGCCGACGGACGCCAGCAGCGCCATCTTACCGCCCTCAACGATGCCCATATCATGGACATAGCTGCCCAGACGGGTGTGGTACATCGCGTGGAAAGTACCGATAATGCAGCTCATGGGTTCGGACAGCGAGCCATAGAAATATGTATCGGAATCATAGTTCAGCAGGTTGTCGGTCAAAAGCGTTTCAATGGGGATATTGGCATACTGCGTATCACCGCCGCAATACTGATAGGAATAACCGGGCGCCATCTGAGAACCCTTATAGAAATGTGCGGGCTGGATTGCAAAACCCTGACCGGGCTTGTACTTATGCTTCCAGTTTTCACCGACCTCGGTGATCACGCCGCAGAATTCATGGCCGACAATGGTCGGATGTTCAGCAACATCATTGGGCACGCGCTTATGCTCGGCACCCTCAACGGCCGCCTTATACGAGCTCATGCAGATGGAATCAGAAATGACCTTGACCTGAACGTCGTCAGGGCCGACCTGCGGCAGCTCGATCTCCTCGAGGCGCAGATCCATCTTACCGTGGATTCGAACAGCTTTTGTCTTCATGTACTACATCTTCCTTTCAAGACTTGTCCGCCGCTGGCAGACTGTAATGGATACAAAATGGGATTATGTTGTATTGTATGGATTTCACCTGTATTGTACCGCATTGCCGTCATGATGTCAACGTAAAATCCCGTTTTTCCATGCCCGATTTCGTTGTTTTTTGTTGGTGCAAAGCGCATTCGAACGCAATGTGCAGAAAATCAAAGGCAAACCAACCACTTTTCACCAACTACTGTGAGCGGCAAAAGCAGTGCCTTTCCGGCATATAAAAAGCGCCGGGATTCCATCCGGCGCTTTTCTGTATCCATCTTATTTTTTGGAAGCCACCTGCACAATACGGGCAATGGCCGCGCTGAGGATAGCGTTGAGCGCAAACTCCACAAGGAAGTTGACGCCGATGACGGTCAAAAACAACACGCTGATGACCTCTCCGCCGGAAACACCGAGAACCTGCTCCAGCTCAGCGCGCAGCACCGTGGACATGATGAGTGCGAAGATGCCGGTATTCACAACAGGCGCGGACATGGCCGAAAGCGTGCAGGCCAGCGTCTGGTTTTTCCCATGCATCGCACGGTACACCCATCCTGCAGCTACACCGCAGCCGATCCCCTTGCCCATGCAAGTCACAACCGTCCAAAATGGACTCGACGTCCAGAGGAAGAACGTGAACTGGTCAGTGCCGGAGATGCCGACGATCAGCACGATCAGCCCAAACACACCGCCGAGGATGCCGCCGGCTGTCGGGCCATACAAAATCGCTCCGACGACG
Source organism: Oscillospiraceae bacterium (assembly GCA_016297855.1). GTDB lineage: Bacteria > Bacillota > Clostridia > Oscillospirales > Oscillospiraceae > CAG-170. The sequence goes on along the minus strand of JAEDFW010000007.1, from coordinate 9,562 downwards.
ATGGGCACCAGCACGAGCGAGAACGACGTGACGCCGATCTTGATGCTGCCGGCAAACAGCTGCAGCACGGCAATGATCGCGATGAGCAGCGCCATGCCGACGAGTTTCCTCGTCTTTTCGTGGGTTTCGTTTCTTTGGGACATAACAATTACCTCCTGCTGTCGCTCCGGCCATGCCGGATGCAACGCAATGTATATTTCCACCGGCGTATGCCGGATGGATACTGCTTACGGGGTCTCTTCTTCAATTGCCTGATTGAATTCCTCGGCGCTGCCGTCTTTCATGCGTTCCCACCGCTCTCGCGTAATCAGCAGCTGCCGCGGCTTCGATCCCTCAAACGGTCCGACGATTCCCTTCTCCTCCATTTCATCCATGATACGCGCCGCGCGTGCATAGCCCAGCTTCAGCCGTCTTTGCAGCATGGAGACGGACGCCTGGCCGGTCTCCAGAATAACCTCAACCGCAGCGGGCATCATCTCGTCGCCATCAGAGGCAGCTACTTCCTGCTCGGCGGCGGCAGGCGCCTGCTTGCCGCTCTCACTGGCCTTCTTGTCAATCTCAGCCATGACCTCGGCGGAGTATTCCGCGGTGTTGCTCTTCTTGACGAAATTTACGACCTGCTGCACCTCGTCGTCGGTGATAAAGCATCCCTGTACGCGTTTGGGCTTGCCCTGTCCGAGCGGCGAATAGAGCATATCGCCCTTGCCTACCAACTTTTCCGCACCAGCCGTATCGAGAATGATGCGTGATTCCATCGCTGACGCGACAGCGAACGCAATGCGCGACGGGATATTCGCTTTCATAAGACCCGTAATGACATCGGCCGAAGGCCGCTGCGTGGCGATGACCAGATGGATTCCTGCCGCACGACCCATCTGCGCGATGCGGCAGATGGACTCTTCAACTTCCTTGGCAGCCACCAGCATGAGGTCCGCCAGTTCGTCAATCACGACCACCACCTGCGGCAGTTTTTCAAACTCGTCGCTTGAAACGGCCATCTTGTTGAATGAATCCAGATCGCGCACGCCGGCATCGGCCATCAGCCGGTAACGGCGCATCATTTCCGTCACGGCCCACTGCAGCGCGCCCGCCGCCTTTTTCGGGTCGGTCACAACAGGAATAAGCAAATGCGGTATGCCGTTGTATACGCCAAGCTCGACCATTTTCGGATCAACCATAATGAGCTTGACCTCATCCGGACTGGCCTTGTACAGAAGCGAAATAATGAGGCTGTTCATGCACACCGACTTACCGGAACCGGTCGTACCGGCGATGAGCATATGCGGCAGCTTTGCAATATCGCCGATGATGCGATTGCCGCCGATATCCTTGCCCACGGCAAAGGAAATCTTTGATTTGCTTTTTGAAAACTCCGGCGAATCAATGACTTCACGGGCAAACACTGTGGACACCAGCCGGTTCGGCACCTCGATGCCAACGACGGAGATTTTGTCCGGAATGGCTGCAATACGTACGCCCGAAGCGCCAAGCGACAACGCAATATCGTCGGCCAGATTTGTAACCTTGGACAGCTTGACACCGCGGTTCAGTTCCAGTTCGTAGCGTGTGACAGACGGGCCGCGCGTGACATTGATGATATGCGCCTCAATGCCGAAGCTGGTCAGCGTATCGCTCAGCCGCTCGGCGTTCTGCCGCATCTCGTCCGTGCCGTCGACGCTCGCGCCGCTTCCAGCTTTTAAAAGCGCGACCGGAGGATACTGATACGCGGGCTCAGGCGGCTTTTCCTCGATCTGCTGTGCGATTTTGGCCGCTTCCTGCTGCACATCCTCTTTTTTGATACGTGCAGGTTCCGGTTGCTGCACAGGCTCATTTTCCGGCAGCTTCTGCGCCGGTTTTGCCGGGGCAGCCATCGGTGCTTCATGCTGCGCATCAAGAATCAGCGGCGGCATTTTGCTCGCCGGCGGCGCAGATTTTACGCCATTCGCCTCCGCAATCAGGCTGTCAAACTGCTCTTTATAATCCAGCCGCTCGTCATCCTGCGCCGCCTCCTGCATCTTTACAGGTTCCGGCGCGGGCCGCTCCTGCTGCGGCTGTTTCTTCTGGCTGCGGCTCTGCGCAACGAACTCATCGGGGCGAATGATTGTCTTTTCCTTCGCAGCAGGTTCTTTTACCGGCAGCGGCGGCTCGTCCACCGGAAGATCAAATTCCGCTGCTTTTGATCGCCTGCGCTCGGTGCGCTCGATGTGTTTTTCCGCCACATGATTTACAATGACCTCTGCCGGGTCGCGGTGCTCGCGTTTAGGCGGGTCATACTCAACCTTGGGCCGGTTTTTAATGGCGGTGATGATCCCCATGACAGTCATATTGAGACTCGTGAGCAGGAGCAGCACCAGCGCGACCAGCAACACGATCACTGCGCCTGCGCGGCTGATCATCAGTTCCAGCACCTGCGCCAGAAGCCCGGCGATGACGCCGCCCGCCGTGCCATCAATGCCGCCCCTCCAAAGCTCCGGCAGCATCGAAGCAGACCACTGCGCGCCGTCCTGACCGCCAACCAGCTGCACAAGTGCTCCGATCGTCACGACAATCAAAAACGTACAAACCACACGCAGCACAACAGGCCGGCCGTCGTGCAGCAGCAAAATCAAAAAGCTCATTAAAAACGCGAATGGCAGTATGTAAAAGCCCGCGCCGAACAGTCCCTGAAACAACGATGCGATCAAATTCAGAAACGCCGCTTCAATCTGAAAGCACCCCAGCACGGTAACAACCGCCAAAAACAGGCATACGAACGCGCCCACCTCCCTGCGGATGGGTTTTCGCTGTTTTTTTGCAGCAGCACTTTTGCCGCGCGCGCCGGATTTCGGCGCACTGCGCCTGCTTTTTTGCGCCATATGTTTCACCTCACGATACAAGCGATAAAATCAGCGTGACAATTCCCGCGCCCCAGCAGTAGTAGGCAAAACCACCGAATTTGCCTCGCTGAACGATCATGCGCAGAAAATAGATAGCCAGATAACCGCTCACGAACGCAACAGCAACACCCACCAGATACATCGGCACATACGACCAGTTGATATCGGCCTGAACTGCGTCGACAAGCGACAGCAGATTCGCGCCAAGAACCGCAGGAATGGACAGCAAAAACGAAAACTGCACGGCAAACGACCGGTCAAAACCGCGCAGCATCCCGGCAGAAACTGTCGTGCCCGAGCGAGACAATCCCGGAACTACCGCGATCATCTGGCTCACGCCCACGATGAGTACGTCAAAGATGGTCGCGCTGCGCACGGTTTTATTGCCGTGGCCCCACCGGTCTGCGGCAAACAGCAAAAAACCTGTGGCTACGAGTGCAAAACCAATGAAAAACGTATTATAGTAGAGAGATTCCACCGGATCTTTGAAGAAAACCACAAATACCAGCGGCAGCGTGGCGAAGATCAGAAACATAATCATACGCCGCGTCAGCCGGTCCGGCTTCTGTCCGCGCGGCAGCTTCTTCAGGTGCAGCATGCAGAGCCCTTCACGCACCACGCTGCGCACATCGCGCCAATATGCAATGATAACCGCTGCAAGCGTGCCCAGATGCAGCAGTACGTCAAAAAACAGATGCTCCTCCGTCTGTCCGATGTTCAGAAAATTCTGTACAATGGCCAGATGCCCGGAGCTGGAGACTGGCAGAAATTCCGCCACGCCCTGAATCAGCCCCAGAACAATCGCAGTCAGGTAGGTCATACATAGCCCTCCGATTTGATCCGCTCAGAAAAAACCTTAGCTTCATGGTTTGCCTGCGGCGCGCCATGAAACAACCGGCACATCAACTGCAGCCATGAATCAGGCCACACAAAACTATATTATCACAAATCGGAGAATATTTCCACCATGAAGTGTCAAATCCGCACATCCAAAAGCGGATACTCAGCTTTTACGCCCAGTCTTACGTTTTTTCTCCCGCGCGATCTGCTTGTGCAGCCATCCCAATGCATCGCCCAGACTGCCGAGCTGATCCATAAGGCCGGACTCCACCGCTTCGCGGCCATAGACAACAGTGCCGACGTCATTTGCGATTTCGTCCGTAGCCATCATATAGCGCAGAAACTGCTCGCGGGAAATCCTTGAATTTTTTGTCACAAAATTCACAATCTGATCCTGAATCCGGTTAAAATAGTGGAACGTCTGCGGCGCACCAATGACCATGCCCGTCATTCGCACGGGATGCACGGTCATGCTGGCTGTTGGAACGATCATGCTGCGCCGGGCCGAGACCGCCAGCGGGATGCCGATCGAGTGACCTCCGCCAAGCACCAGTGAAACCGTTGGCTTCGTCATGCCCGCAATGAGCTCAGCAATAGCAAGTCCTGCTTCAATATCACCGCCCACGGTATTGAGCAGCAGCAATAACCCGTCGATATCCTCGCTTTCCTCCACTGCTGCCAGAAGCGGCAGAACATGCTCATACTTCGTTGTTTTAACCGTCTCGGGCAGAACCTGATGCCCTTCGATCTGGCCCACGATGGTGAGTGTGTAGATGGTGCCGCGGCTTGTACGTGTGGTTGCAGCGCCAAGGTCGATGGCCTGCTGCTCCTGCTGCGAGAGCTTATCCTGATTCTCCTGCGCCATGTACAATTCCTCCTGCGAATGGTTTTTTCTTAGTATTGACACAAATGAAAAACCCATTCGCAGAAAGTTGCTATCCCTCTTCCTGCCAGTCCTTGCAGGCGTCGACCCAGCTGGTGAAATTCGAATAGCGTTCCAGCTCTGTGATTGTCAGCTCGATGGCGCTGTTGGAACTGCCGCAGGCAGGAAAGACCGTTTCGAACCGGCGGAGCGATTCATCCAGATAGACCTTCACGCCCGGTTTTACAGCGAATGGGCAGACGCCGCCCACCGCGTGTCCGATATACTCCGGCACATCGTCATGCGCAAGCATTTTAGCTTTTGTGCCAAACAGGGCTTTGTATTTTTTGTTGTCCACCTTCGCATCACCGGCTGCGACAATGAGAATACAGCCGTCCGGTGTAAGAAACGACAGTGTTTTTGCAATGCGCTTCGCCTCCACGCCCAGCGCCTGCGCGGCCAGCTCCACCGTGGCGCTGGATACGTCAAATTCCAGAATTCTGTCCTGAAGGCCAAGCTGCGTAAAATACGCGCGTACTTTTTCAATCGACATATGGGTGCCTCCCAGTGTTCCCTGCTCGTTTGCATGGTCAGGTTCGAAACGCAGGAATACAAAATTTTGTGTATTATAGCAAACAAGACTGGTTCTTGCAAGATTCGAGAAAATATTGTATACTGCCACAGGAAGGAGTCGAAAGCATGACCAGAACCAATGTGATGCGCCTGCTCGATCAGGCCAAGATCCCCTATCGCGCAGCGGAATATGCATTTGACGAAAACGATCTGAACGGGATGCACGCAGCTGAAGGAATCGGGATGCCGCCGGAACAGATTTTTAAAACGCTCGTGGCACACGCCGGAAAAAGCGGATATGTCGTGTTCTGTATCCCGGTGTGCTGTGAGCTTGATCTCAAAAAAGCCGCGCAGGCCGCAGGCGAAAAGAAGATCGAACTAATTCACGTCAAAGACTTGCTTTCTGTCACGGGCTATATCCGCGGCGGCTGCAGTCCGATCGGCATGAAAAAGCACTTCCCCACCTTTATTGACGAGACGGCCATGCTCTACGACGAAATCGGCGTCTCTGCCGGCTGCCGCGGCTGCCAGATTCTGCTGCAGCCGGACGACCTGATCCACTACGCACAGCTTACGCCGTGCGATTTGACACAATAGAAAGGAACCATTACCATGCAGTTTGAATATCGAACCCAAGGCACCTGCTCTAGCATGATCCACTTTGAAATTGAAGACGGCAAGCTCACGAACGTAGAGTACACCGGCGGCTGCAACGGCAATCTGCAGGGCATCTCCAAGCTCGTTGAGGGCATGGACGTCGATACTGTTATCCAGCGCCTGCAGGGCATCCACTGCGGCATGAAGCCCACCTCCTGCCCCGACCAGCTTGCAAATGCGCTCATCAAAGCAAAAGAACATCTGACAAATGCATAAATCATAAAGCGGAAGACATTTGTCTTCCGCTTTATGATTCCTCTGTATTGAGTTTTTTCCTGAGTCTCGGTGCGCTCAGCCGGTAGCTCTCATCGAGCATATCCTGCAGCACATCGAGCGGAACGTCAGAATCAACACGCACAGTGTTCCAATGCGTCTTATTCATGTGATATGCCGCCGTTATGCCATCAAACAGCTGCCGAAGCATGTCGGCCTGCGCAGGTTCGCACTTGAGATTGACGCACAGTCCGTCTCGCTCATAGATGAACGCAAAGGTCTTTTTATTGGAAAGATGCCGTATTGCTGTCCATACCACGCCGCCAGCCTCCTTGCCGCCGAACGGATAGTCTTCAAACGCATCGGGATACATCAGGCACAGCGCAATGAGTCCCTGCCTTGTCATACGTCCGCCTCCTTTTTTTCAGTATATCACAATCCCGCGCCAACTTCTATTAGCAAATCTAATAGATCCCATTGAAAATAACTGTTTTACTAATGCCACATGCGTGCTATAATGACACACGGTATGAAATTATATCTCGAAAGGGAGTCTGGTCTATGAGCAATTGTGCAATCGTTGGCATCAACTGGGGCGACGAAGGAAAAGGCCGCATGGTCGATCTGATCGCCAAGGAATATGATATCGTCTGCCGCTATCAGGGCGGCAACAATGCCGGTCACACCGTTGTGAACGAATACGGCAAGTTTGCCCTGCATCTCATTCCGTCCGGCATTTTCCTGCCCGGCGTTGTGAATGTGCTCGGCAACGGCGTGGTCATCGATCTTGAGAGCCTGTGGGGCGAAATCGAAAGCCTACAGAAAGCTGGCATCTCCATCACGCCGGAAAACTTCAAGATTTCCGACCGCGCCACCATCGTATTCCCCTATCACCGCGCGCTCGACGGTCTGGAAGAAGCACGTCTGAAGGACAAAAAGTACGGCTCCACCCTGCGCGGCATCGCGCCGGTCTATTCCGACAAATACCAGAAAAAGACCGTCATGATGGGCGAGCTTCTCTACCCCGAGTATCTTGAGCAGCATCTGGGGACGATCCTTGAGTGGAAGAACCTCACCATTCAGAACGTCTACGGCGCAGAGGCGTACAAGCTGGAAGATCTGATGGAGTGGTGCCGGATGTACGGCGAAAAGCTCAAGCCTTTCCTCTGCGATACAAGCAAGTTCCTCTATGAGGCCGAAAAGGCCGGTAAGAACATTATGTTCGAGGCGCAGCTCGGCGCACTGCGCGATATTGATTTCGGCATCTTCCCCTACACGTCTTCATCCTCTTCTATCGCAGGCTACGCCTGCATCGGCGCCGGTATTCCCGGCAGCCACGTTGACCGCACGGTCGGTATCGTGAAGGCTTACTCCACCTGTGTCGGCGAAGGCCCGTTCACGGCCGAGTGGTTCGGCGAAGAAGCGGAGAAGCTCCGCGCTGCAGGTGGAGAATATGGAGCGTCCACCGGCCGTCCGCGCCGTGTCGGCCCGATCGACATCGTTGCTACACGCTATGGCTGCCGCATTCAGGGCGCTACCGAAGTCGCACTGACAAAGCTGGATATTCTGAGCTACATGGACGAGGTTCCCGTCTGCACGCAGTATGAGCTGGATGGTCAGGTAACGGACGACTTCCCCTTCCCGGCTGTCATTGGCAGAGCAAAGCCTGTCATCAAAACCATGCCCGGCTGGAAGTGCGATATCTCCGGCGTACGCAAGTATGAAGATCTACCCGCAGAGGCAAAAAATTACATTGAGTTTATTGAGAAGAATATCGGCTGCCGCATCAGCTATGTCTCCGTCGGTGCAAGTCGTGATGAAATCATCTACAGATAAAGGAGCGTCAGACCGATGAAGCCTACCTACGAAAGCCCGCTGGCCTCCCGTTATGCATCCAATTACATGCTGCGTCTGTTTTCTCCGGATACGCGCTATGAAACCTGGCGCAAACTCTGGGTCAGTCTGGCGAAGGCGCAGCACGCGCTGGGTCTGCCTGTAACCGAAGCGCAGGTCGAAGAACTTGCCGCCAACATCAGTCCCGTCAATTACGATGTGGTTGCCGCAAAAGAAAAAGAGATCCGTCATGACGTTATGGCGCACATCTACGGTTTCGGCCAGATGGCTCCCGGCGCGAAGGGGATTATCCACCTCGGCGCGACAAGCTGCTACGTCACCGACAATGCAGACCTTATCATTTATCGCGACGCACTGCGCCATCTGCGCAAGGCGCTCGCCGGTGTGATGCAGAACCTGTGTGATTTTGCCGATCACTTTGCATCCATGCCCTGCCTTGGCTACACGCACTATCAGCCTGCACAGCTTGTCACCGTGGGTAAACGTGCCACGCTCTGGCTGCAGGATCTGATGCTTGATCTGGAAGAACTCGATGACGTAATCGCCGCCATCCGCTTCCTCGGCTGCCGCGGCACGACCGGCACCGAGGCCAGTTTCATGGAGCTTTTCGGCGGTGATGAATCGAAAATCGATGCAATGAACCGCATGATCGCAGCCGACTTCGGCTTCGACCGGCTTTACGACGTATGCGGCCAAACCTATCCCAGAAAACTTGATAGCCGCATTCTGAACGTCCTGAGTTCTGTTGCGCAGAGCTGCTACCGTTTTGCCAACGACATGCGCCTTCTGCAGCATGACCGGCAGGTGGAGGAGCCGTTTGAGGACAAGCAGGTTGGCTCGTCTGCCATGGCCTACAAGCGCAATCCCATGCGCTGCGAGCGCATCTGCTCGCTGGCCCGATATGTGATGGCCGACGCGATGAACGCGCCTATGACAGCCTCGACCCAGTGGTTGGAGCGGACGCTGGACGATTCAGCCAACCGCCGTATCAGCATTCCGGAAGCGTTTCTGGCCGTGGACGGTATCCTTCGCATCATGCAGAATGTCACAAAAGGCATGCACGTGAACGAGAAAATCGTCGCGCGCTTTGTGGACGAATATCTGCCGTTCATTGCGACGGAGAATCTTCTGATGCTCGCCGTGAAACGCGGCGGCGACCGCCAGCAGGTACACGAAATCATCCGCGAGGCCTCAATGCAGGCCACCGCGCAGATGAAAAACGGTGAGAAAATGAACCTCATCGCTATGCTTGCCGCCGAACCCGCCTTCGGCCTGACGGAAGAAGAGATCCGCACCGAGCTGCAGCCCGAACGCTACACCGGAAGGTGCCCGCAGCAGGTGGCCTCCTTTACCAAAAAGGTACGCAGCCTGATCGGAAATACCGACCTCAAGGTAGAAGAACTGAACGTATAACACAACGCAAAAAATCGCGCCCGCCGAATGGCAGGTGTTCGTAAAACAGTGTTATCCAAATAACACGAAATGAGCATCTGTCAGACGGGATTGGTCAACGAAAAAACACGCCATATTCAGCTTCAAAGGCTGGGTATGGCGTGTTTTTCTGCTTATTTGCGTTTCCGCTTTCCTTTGCCATGCGGTTGGTATGGTTTTGCCTTACCGCGCTGGTTGGCAGGGCTTTTCATGTGTTTGGACAGCTTTAATACTTCAATGAGATTGATGAATTGCT
>JAEDFW010000085.1 GCA_016297855.1 Oscillospiraceae bacterium | reverse complement strand
GGACTGGATAACTGCATGTCCGGCGAGCTGGTCGAGTTTGACAACGGCGCATACGGCATGGCGCAGAATCTGGAGGAAAACTCCGTCTCCATCGTCATGCTCGGTTCCGACGCCGGTATTCGCGAGGGCGATACCGTCCGCCGCACGGGCCGCGTCGTGTCCGTACCCGTGGGCGAGGCCATGATCGGCCGCGTCGTCGACGCGCTGGGCATGCCCATTGACGGCAAAGGCCCCATCGACACCAAGCAATACCGCGCGATCGAATCCCCTGCTCCCGGCATCATCGAACGCAAAAGCGTCAGCGTTCCGCTGCAGACCGGCATCAAGGCCATCGACTCGATGATCCCCATCGGCCGTGGCCAGCGTGAGCTGATCATCGGCGACCGCCAGACCGGCAAGACCGCCATCGCCGCCGATACCATCATCAATCAGCGCGGCCAGAACGTCATCTGCATCTACGTCGCCATCGGCCAGAAGCGTTCGACCGTGGCGCAGCTCGTTGAGACGCTGACGGATGCCGGCGCGATGGACTATACCATCGTCGTCTCCGCCACGGCTTCGGAGCTGGCTCCTCTGCAGTATATCGCCCCCTACTCCGGCTGCACAATGGGCGAATATTTCATGCAGCAGGGCAAGGACGTACTGGTTATCTACGATGACCTCAGCAAGCACGCCACGGCGTACCGCACGCTCTCGCTGCTCATTCGCCGTCCGCCCGGACGCGAGGCCTACCCCGGCGACGTATTCTATCTGCATTCGCGCCTTCTTGAGCGCGCGGCCAGAATGGCGCCGGAATACGGCGGTGGCTCGCTCACCGCGCTTCCCATCATTGAAACGCAGGCTGGTGACGTGTCGGCCTATATCCCCACCAACGTCATCTCCATCACCGACGGACAGATCTTCCTCGAGACCGAGCTGTTCCACGCAGGCGTCATGCCGGCCGTGAACCCCGGTATCTCGGTGTCGCGTGTCGGCGGCGACGCGCAGATCAAGGCGATGAAAAAGGTCGCAGGCAGTCTGAAGCTGCTGTATTCGCAGTACCGCGAGCTGCAGAGCTTCGCGCAGTTCGGCTCCGACCTTGACCGCGATACGCGTGAGCGTCTGGATCAGGGTGAGCGCATCGTTGAAGTCCTCAAGCAGGGCCGCAACGAACCGGTTGAAGTGGCGCACCAGGTCTGTATCCTCTACGCCGTTACGCGCGGGTATCTCAAGGACGTTGCCGTTGCGGACATCCGCCGGTATGAAAAAGAGCTGTATCCGTGGCTCGACAGCCACATCTATGACGTGCTCACCGCCATCCGTACCACCGGCCAGCTGAGTGAGGAAAACGAGCAGCTGCTCAAGCAGGCGCTCGAGACGTATACTGCCGAGTTTGTCGGAAAGAAGTAAGGAAGGAGGCGCGCAAGCATGGCCGGCGTGTCCATGAAAGACATCAAAACCCGAATCCGGAGCATGCAGTCCACCAGGCAGATCACCAAGGCCATGGAAATGGTCGCTGCCTCCAAGCTCCGCAGCGCGCAGGATCGCGCCATCTCCAGCCGTCCTTATTTTGAAACGCTCTACGCCACGATGAACGACATCGCCGACTCTACGCGCGATTTTGACTCGCCGTATCTGCGTCCGCGCAGGGAAGGAAAACTTCTGTGCATCGTCATCGCCGGCGACCGCGGCCTTGCCGGCGGTTATAACGGCAATATTCTGCGCATGGCGTACCGCGAAATGCAGAATACCGACGCCGAAGTGCTGCCCATCGGCAAAAAGGCAGTCGAATTCTTCCGTATGCGCGGCGTACCGCTTGTGACCGAGCAGTATGCCGAGGCCGCCGGGATGACAATCGGCGACTGTTTTTCCATCGCGCGCGTGCTCTGCGACAGCTTCCTGTCCGGGCAGTACAGCAAGGTGCTTCTGTTCTACACGCATTTTGCGTCTGTGCTGGCGCAAACGCCAAGCAGCCTGCCGCTGCTGCCGCTGCGCGTATCCGAGCAGAAAACGAACGGACATTCGTTCATCCTCTATGAGACGGGGCCTGCAGCCGTGTTTGACGCTATCGTGCCCGAATATTTCGGCGGCGTTGTCTACGGCGCGCTGTGCGAATCCGTCGCCTCTGAGCAGGCGGCGCGCCGCACCGCAATGGACTCCGCCACCAAGAACGCCGATGATATCATCAGCGATCTGAGTCTCAAATACAACCGCGCGCGCCAGGGTGCGATCACGCAGGAGATCACCGAGATCGTGGCCGGCGCGGAAAAAGTTTGAAAGGAGTTGACCTCATGTCAGAACAACACATCGGAACCGTCGTGCAGGTCATTGGCCCTGTCCTCGACATCCGTTTTCAAGACGGTCAGCTGCCCAATCTGTTAAATGCCATCGAGCTGGAAAACCACGGCGTGAAGCTCACCTGCGAGGTCGCCCAGCACATCGGCGACAATCTGGTGCGCTGCATCGCCATGAGCTCGACCGATGGGCTGCAGCGCGGCGAAAAGGCCGTGGATACCGGCGGTCCTATCACCGTTCCGGTCGGCGAGGCGTGCCTGGGCCGTATCTTTAACCTGCTCGGTGAACCAATCGACAACCAGCCCGCGCCGGAACATGTCGAGCGCTGGCCCATCCACCGCCCTGCGCCTTCGTATGAAGAGCAGCAGTCCACAACCGAGATTCTCGAGACCGGCATCAAGGTCGTCGATCTCATCTGCCCGTACGCCAAGGGCGGCAAAATCGGCCTCTTCGGCGGCGCAGGCGTCGGCAAGACCGTTCTGATTCAGGAGCTCATCTACAACATCGCCACCGAACACAACGGCTACTCGGTCTTCACCGGCGTCGGCGAGCGCACGCGTGAGGGCAACGACCTGTACTATGAAATGAAAGAGTCCGGCGTTCTGGAGAAGACCGCGCTGGTCTACGGCCAGATGAATGAACCGCCCGGAGCGCGTATGCGCGTGGGTCTGTCGGGTCTGACGATGGCTGAATACTTCCGTGACGCCAAGCATCAGGACGTGCTTTTGTTCATCGACAATATCTTCCGCTTTACACAGGCCGGCAGCGAGGTGTCCGCGCTTCTGGGCCGTATGCCGTCGGCCGTTGGCTATCAGCCGACGCTGGCTACAGAAATGGGTGCGCTGCAGGAGCGCATCACGTCCACCAAGGACGGCTCGATCACGTCCGTGCAGGCGGTCTACGTTCCGGCCGACGATCTGACTGACCCGGCGCCTGCCACGACGTTTGCGCATCTGGATGCGACGACGGTGCTTGACCGTGCGATCTCATCGCTCGGCATCTTCCCTGCCGTCGACCCGCTGGATTCCACCTCGCGTATTCTCGCGCCTGAGATTGTGGGCGAAGAGCATTACAACGTCGCCCGTTCGGTCATGCAGATTCTGCAGCGCTATAAGGAATTGCAGGATATCATCGCCATCATGGGTATGGATGAACTGTCGGAGGCTGACAAGCTGACCGTCAGCCGCGCAAGAAAGGTGCAGCGCTTCCTGTCGCAGCCGTTCCACGTTGCAGAGCAGTTCACCGGCATGCCGGGAAAATACGTCCCGCTGTCTGAAACCATCCGTGGTTTCAAGGAGATTGTTGAAGGCAAACACGACGATCTGCCTGAGTCTGCGTTCCTGTTCGCCGGCAGCATCGACGACGTGGTCGCCAAGGCAAAGGGTGAGACGGTATGAGCAGCTTCCATCTGCAGATCGTAACGCCCGATGGGCTGTTCTACGACGGTGAGGCTGAAAGCATCAGCGTGCGCGCCGTGACCGGCAATCTGACGATCCTGCCGCGGCATATCAATTTTGTGACACCGCTCGGCATGGGTGCAGCAAAGGTTGTGACGAACGGCCAACCGCGCATGGCTGCGTGCATCGGCGGTATGCTCGCCGTGACCGACGGCCAGGTACGCGTCATCGCCACCACGTTTGAGTGGGTCGAGCAGATCGATGCTGCGCGCGCACAGCGTGCACTCGAACGCGCACAGCAGAAGCTGGCCGCGCCGGATCAGCTCAGCAAGCAGGAGCTGGCGTTGGCCGAGGCCGAGTTGAAGCGCGCTCTCGTCCGGACAAGCCTTGTCAATCCGCAGTAAAATAACCAGGTCTGGATTTTCTGATCCAGACCCGGTTTTTACCTACCCATTCTTCTCGACAAAATACGACTGGTAGAGCCGGAAAATTCACAGCCGTTTTCCTGGCAATCCGTTTTTCCACAAGAAAATGGCTCGTTTTTGTTTTGACGAAATTTAGAAAGCGTGATACACTGGTTCAGAAAGGACATACTTGGAAGGGAGGGTTTTGCATGCTAATCGAATCTTATCTGCGCTATTTTTCCGAACTGTGCGAGGGTACGCGCCAAGCACCTGCCAGCATCACACTGACGGCGCAGGATGCAAATGCCCGGGCAGCCGAGCTGCTTGCGCAGATCGAGAAAACAGGCGTACCGGCCTTTGTGCGCATGTGCGCCGAAGCGGAAGGCACGCAAATTCCACAGGAGGAATATGACAGCTTTGATCCCGGGCAGCTGGCAGCGCTTCTCGCGCAGCCGGAAGCAGAACCGGAACCGGAGGCTGAATCGCCTGCTGCGCCTGTCAAATCTGAGATTCGGGACATCTATGAAGTGTTTCTCGACAGCGTGTGCTTGGACGACGCACTGGTGCAGTATCTGATTGATGTTGTCAAGCGCGGTGCGCGCGACGAGTTTGAAACGCTCTCGCACGCCGCAGCGCGCACGATCCTCGATATGGACGATTTTCTTGCGTGGCTCGGCAACAAGGAGCTGCTCGCAGGCGAAGATGAGCGCGCTTGCGCTTGCATCATGGACGGCTGCTTCGAACGGCTCCGGCGCGAAGGGCAGCTGGAACTTCTGGCCGCGCTGCTTGCAGGCGATGAAGCAACATTCTGCCTCTTCCGCACACAGGCGCCTGAGCTTGTACATCTTCCCGACGCCACCTACCAATGGTACTGTAAGAACTATCTCGACAAGTATTATCCCGTACGCTTTCTGATGCGCTTTCACGGTGTAGAATTCCCAATCGCATGATAAAAAGGATGTGTGAATATGGACCCCATCTATGTCACCGGCCACCGCAATCCTGATACCGACTCCATCGTCTCCGCTATGGCGTACGCCGCGCTTCGAAACGCCCTGGGCGACCGTGAATTTGTCGCGGCACGCCTTGGCCATATCAGCGACGAAACGCAGCTTGTGCTCGACCGCTTTGGCTTTGAGCCGCCTGTGCGGATCCAGACCATGCGCACACAGGTGCGCGACCTCGATTATGACACGCCGCCCGCGCTTTCCGGCGCAGTCACGATCAACCGCGCGTGGGATGCATTGCAGTCCGACCGCAGTATTCCGTCCATTCCCGTGACCAAGGAAGACGGCACGCTGTACGGAATGCTGTCCTCCGCAGAAATCGCGGCGTATGATATGAAGACCGTCAGCGATACCTTTGTCGATCAGATTCCCGTGTTCAATCTGCTCAGCGTGCTGGACGGCAAGATTCTCAACGAATCCGGCTATCTTGTTGACACCATCAGCGGTGAGGTGTCCATCGCCCTGCCGCAGAGCAATGAGAACCTGCTCTTCTCCGGCAAGAATAACATCGTCATCTGCGGCAACCAGCCGGACATGGCGCGGCGTGCGGTCGAGCATGGCGTAAGCTGCCTCATCGTCTGTCAGGCCGAGGTCTCAGACGAACTGCGCCAGATACCCACAAAAACCTGCATCGTCGCCACGCCCTTTGACGCGTTCAAGGCCGCGCGTATGATCTATCACGCCATTCCCGTACAGCGTATCTGCCGCACGGAAGATCTTGAGGCGTTCCATCTGACGGACTTTGTTGACGACGTGAAGGAAATCGTCCTCAAAAGCCGCCTTCGCAGCTACCCCATTCTCGATGAAAACGACAAGGTTGTGGGCACGCTCTCGCGGTACCATCTCATCAAGCCGCGGCGCAAGCGCGTGGTTCTGGTCGATCACAACGAGGCCGCGCAGTCGGTTCCGGGCCTGGAGCAGGCCGAAATTCTGGAGATCATCGACCATCACAGGCTCGCTGATATCCAGACGCTGAACCCCATCTATTTCCGCAATGAGCCGGTCGGCTCTACTGCCACAATCATCGCCGGCATGTATCAGGAAAAAGGTCTAATGCCGTCGGAAAAGCTGGCAGGACTGATTGCAGCCGCCATTGTTGCCGACACCGTCATGTTCAAATCCCCTACTGCAACGTATCGGGATCAGCGCATGGCCGAACGTATGGCACGGATTGCCAATGTCTCTCTCAAGGATCTGGGCACAGAGATCTTTTCGGCATCCAATTCTGACGACAAGCCCGCGGAATCGCTGCTGTTCGCCGACTTCAAGGACTTTCATATCGCGGGCCACGACTTTGGCGTCAGCCAGATTATGTGCGTGGACTATACGAGAATGCTCAACCGCAAGGATGCGTTCCTCGCGCTCATGGAAAAGACCATGCAGGAACGCGGGTATTCGCTCATCATGCTGATGCTGACGGACGTTCTCATTGAGGGCACGCAGATCCTGTATCTCGGCGACGAGGACATTATCACGCAGGCATTCAATATGCAGCTCAAGGATCACACCTGCTTTTTGCCGGGCGTTGTGTCCAGAAAAAAGCAGATCATCCCGATGCTCTCGGCATTGTGGGGCTAAGGCCTGCAACCAAACCGCCGCGCGGCGCTGCCGTCGGGGCAGGAGACGGTAAAGCTCCCGCCGGAGCTGACCATTCTTGAGGAGGTCACGGGCCGGCCGGAATTCAAGAACAAGGCGCTTGCGAAATCGCAGGTGCTGTAGAATAAAGGGAGGAAAGAACAATGAGGCGAAGAATTCTGACAATGCTGCTGGCCGTCTGCATTCTGGCGGGAATGCTGGCCGTGCCGGCGGCGGCAAAGACGCGCACGACAATCGAGCAGATGGCGGACAGCCTGTATGAGGCGAAGCTGTTTCTTGGCGCGGGCACGAACGACCGCGGCGAGCCGCAGTATCAGCTGGGCCAGACCGCAACGCGCGTGCAGGCCGTGACGATGCTGGTGCGCATTCTGGGAAAAGAGGCGGAGGCAAAGCAGAACGCCGCGTCGTACAAAACGCCGTTTACTGACGTGCCGAAGTGGGCAGAGGGCTATGTCGGCTATGCCTACGCCGAAAAGCTGACCAACGGCACCTCGGCAAAAACATTCGGCTCGAACGCGGACGTCTCTGCGCAGCAGTATCTGACGTTCTGTCTGCGGGCGCTGGGCTATTCGTCAAAGACGGACTTTACCTATGCCGAGCCGTATGCGTTTGCGAAGCAGGCGGGCTTCCGGACGGCGGAGGAGCTGGGCGCGAAGGAGATTTTCACACGCGCGGACATGGTGCTGCTCAGCTGTGACGCGCTGCTGTGCAAGTGTAAGGACTCTGGCCAGACGCTGGGCGAGCGGCTGGGCGTGGCAAAGGAAACGCTTGCGCAGCTGAGCGCGGCCATGGACGAGTACACCGCCCAGCCGCAGGAAAAGCCTCTGAGCTATGACTCGTTCCGCGAGCAGGTCAACGCCGAACGGCGCGAGGAAATGGCGAACGTTCCGGAGAATATTCTGGAAATCCCGCTGTCGCACGAGTATGACGACCTGCTTTCGCACGCGGAGTGCGAG
>JAEDFW010000084.1 GCA_016297855.1 Oscillospiraceae bacterium | reverse complement strand
GTCCGCTGCGGCAAGACCTACGAGGCCGTGCCCGACCTCACCAACTGCGAGTGCGGCGGCATTCTGGATATCGTCTACGACTACGATTACATCAAAACGAAGCTGACCAAGGATGTGCTCAAAAACCGCGACAACCGCTCGATGTGGCGCTATCGCGAGCTGCTGCCGGTGGAGGAGACTACGCCCGACACGCCGCTTCGCGTGGGATGGTCGCCGCTGTACGAAGAGCCGGGTCTTGCCGCGCAGCTTGGCATCAAGAAGCTGTGGGTGAAGGACGACGGCCAGAACCCCACAGCGTCGCTCAAAGACCGCGCGTCGGCTATGGCGGTTGCCAAGGCGAAAGAAGCGGGCGCTTCGATCATCGCCTGCTCGTCGACCGGCAACGCCGCGTCATCTCTGGCAGGCAACGCCGCTGCAGCGGGCCTCAAAACCTACATTTTTGTGCCCGAGCGCGCGCCCAAGGGAAAAGTTGCGCAGCTGATGATCTTCGGCGCGAACGTCATCTCCGTCAAGGGCAACTATGAGGACACGTTCAAGCTCTCGGCCGAGGCCATTGACAAGTATGGCTGGTACAACCGCAACGCGGCCATCAATCCGTATCTGTCCGAGGGTAAGAAGACCGTCGCGCTGGAGATTGCCGAGCAGCTCGACTGGCAGATGCCGGACTATCTGGCCATCTCCGTCGGCGACGGATGCACCATCGCGGGCGTGTGGAAGGGATTAAAGGATCTGTATGCCATCGGTTTTATTGACAAGCTGCCGAGACTCATTTCCGCGCAGTCGACGGGCTGCTATCCGCTCAACCGCGCGATTCAGGAGAATGCGCCGTGGCAGCCCATGGAGGAGAACACCATCGCTGACTCGATTTCCGTCGGCGTGCCGCGCAACGCTGACAAGGCGCTCATGGCGATCCGCGAGTCGAACGGCCTTGCCATCAACGTGACGGACGAGGAAATCCTCGCCGCGCAGCGCCTGCTCGGCAGGACCTGCGGCGTATTCGGCGAACCCGCCGGCGTGACCGGCACGGCGGCAGTCAAAAAAGCGTGTGAGATGGGACTGCTCGGCAAAGACGATACCGTCGTTTCGGTCGTGACGGGCAACGGCCTCAAGGACGTGGCCAACGCCATCAAATCCGCCGGCGAACCGATCCACATCGAGCCAGACCTTGATCTCATGGTATCGGAATTCGCCAAGCGCGGCGTCATCGTAGAGTAAGACAGAAATTCACAGCCGCCGGAGGCGGCTGTGAATTTTTTCGTTGCATTTCAAAATTCAGACTGGTATGATAAACACATGAAAAAGAGAGTTTCGTATTATGTCAACCGGAAGAGCGTTCTTGTCTGGTTGGCGGCACTGGCTCTGGTGGCTTCGGCAATCGTCCGCATCGCATATTCCTGCGGGAAAGGCGCAGATGCAACGACGGTGTGGCTGCAAATCGTATTGCCGGTCATAAGCTGTCTGATCTATGTGTATATTCTGCTCAAAGACGGAGACGAACGGTTCTACCGCACGTCTGTGCCGGTTTTCCTGCTGGCGATCTATTACGGGATCAAGATCTCCATGGCGGCAATCGATATCCGGCTCTCGTTTGTGTTCTGGATTGCGTATCTGGCCATCGCAACGTTCTACATGGTCACGGTCTCGGGCCATGTGCGCAACAACTGGCTGCTGGTCATTTTGATGGCGGGTGCGCTTTGCGTGCTGCTCTACAGCCATCGCGTTGAGATCCGCGGCACAGACTGGGCGGCGCTCTACCCTGTAATGCCGGATCTGCTGTTTCTGCTGGGTGGGCTTTGCGCGGTACTGGCGATGCAGGTACATCTCGACAACGCGTACCATCCCACCTGGGGCGACCGATCGGACGGACGCAAGCTGCGGTCGCTCGATCCGATGCAGATCGTGGCCAACTACATCATGCCTACCCGCTGCGAATCATCGAACTGCATTTACGATTCGGTGGAGATCACGGGCGTCGAGCGCTACATCCGCGAAAAGCGGCGCGAGGGCTTGACCAATTTCGGCATCACGCATGTGTTTCTGGCGGCATATGTGCGCGTGGTGGCAAAATATCCGGGTCTGAACCGGTTTTTGTCCGGCCAGCAGGTTTACTCGCGCGACGACGATATTCAGTTCTGCATGGTCGTGAAAACGGAGATGTCGACAGATGCGAATGAGAGCATCACAAAGCTTCATCTGAAGCCTACCGATACGAGCTATGATGTGTATGAGAAGCTGAAGGCCGGCTTTGACAGCATTCAGGGTCAGAAAACGGGCGGCAGTGATTTTGACAAGACGGCCAAGGCGCTTTCGCTCATTCCGGGCGTTGTGTTCAAATTCGTTGTGTGGCTGCTGCGCGTGATGGACTATTTCGGCCTGATCCCGAAGTTCCTGCTGGAGATCAGCCCGTTCCACGCGTCCATCTTCTTTACATCCATGGGTTCTCTGGGCATTCCGCCCATTGTGCACCATCTGTATAACTTCGGCAACATGCCGGTATTTGTCTCCTTCGGCTGCAAACGCCGCACCAACGAGGTGCTTGCCGACGGTACCGTGGTGCAGCGCAAGTACATCGACTACTCGGTCAACACCGACGAGCGGATCGTCGATGGCTTCTATTATGCCACGGCGCTGAAATACATGAAGCGCCTGATGATGCATCCCGAGCAGCTCGACACGCCGCCGGAGAAAGTCGTACACGACATCGATTGAGGGAACCATGACACGACAGGAATTTTCACAATGGTGTGCCAGCGGTGTGCGTCTGCTCGACGGCGCGACGGGCACCAATATGGCAAAGGCGGGATTGCCGCGGGGCGTATGTACTGAGGCGTGGATCGCGGAGCATCCCGAGCCGCTTCTCGCGCTGCAGCGTGCGTATGTGGAAGCGGGCAGCGAAATTGTCTACGCGCCGACATTCGGGGCGAACCGCGACTCGCTGGCGAAATTTGGACTCGAAGGCGAGCTGACGGCGCTCAACCGGGCGCTTGTTGCGCTGTCAAAGCGGGCGACAGATGGACGTGCGATGGTTGCGGGCGATTTGACCACGACGGGAAAGCCCGTCACGGACGATCCGGGCGACTATGAAGCGCGCATCGCGCTCTATCGCGAGCAGGCACTCGCGCTGGCAGCCGCGGGCGTGGAGATGTTCGCCGTGGAGACGATGATGGGCGTGAGCGAGACGATGGCCGCCGTCGAGGCCATTCGCAGTGTGAGTGATCTGCCGGTTCTTTGCACGCTCAGCCTGCAAAGCGACGGCAAGGCGTATTTTGACGGTTCGGCAGAGGAGGCGGCAGCGGCTGTCGAGGCACTGGGCGCCGACGCTGTGGGCATCAACTGCTCGGCAGGGCCTGACCAGCTCGAGAGCGTGGTGGCGATGATGCATCGAGCCTGCGGCCTTCCCATCGTGGCAAAGCCCAACGCGGGGCTGCCGGTCATTGATGAAATCACCGGCGAGGCACGCTACAGCATGGACGCGGAAACGTTCGCCCGGCATATGCTGAAGCTGCATCAGGCGGGCGCAACGATTCTGGGCGGCTGCTGCGGAACGACGCCGGTGTATATCCGCGCGCTGCACGAGCAATTGACACACGGATAAAAAACGTGCCCTGCACAGTCTGTGCAGGGCGCGTTTTTTTATCATATCTTGATGGTTTGCTGCGAGAGCGTAAACTGCTTTAAGAACGCAAAGAAGTCCGTCACTGCCGGGCTGATTGGCTGCGGTGAGCGGCAGGTGAAGATGATGTCGCGGCGGCACATGGGCTGCTCAATCTCGAGCAGCTTCACATGCTCGCTGTCGAGCTTTCCCCAGGTGAACTCCGGCCAGAAGCCAACGCCCATGTTGGACGCGATCATATTGCGAACGGCTGTGGGGTTGTCGCTCTCGAAGATGATCTGCGGCGTGAAGCCCGCATGCGCGCAGAATTTGTCGCAGATCCATCGCAGAGGCCGCGAGCCCATCAGGCAGATAAAGCCTTCGTCCTTCACGTCCTCCAGACGGATACTGCTCAGCTGGGCGTAGCGGCTGCGCTCCGGTACGGCGAGAAAGATCTTTTCGGTACAGACAAACTCGTGCTTTGAGGCTTCTTCGGACAACTGGTAGAACATCTTTGTCGTGACGGAAATATCATATAACTGTTCCTGTGGGTTCTGCAGCATCTGAAAGTGCAGCTCAGGATGCTCTTTTTCATAGGCGATGACCGCCTCGGTAATAAAGCTCGACGCGGCCAGCACGTTCAGACGGATGGACTGCGACTGCTGCTGGGCCAGAGCGGCCAGATCTTCCGGGATGCGGTCGAGCTGCGACAGGATGGGACGCAGACGGTCGCGCAGAAATATGCCGTACTGCGTGAGCACAATATTCCGGCCGCTCTGCATGAACAGCGGCACGCCCAGATCGTTTTGCAGGCGGTGGATGGCCTGCGTCAGCGCGGGCTGGGCGATGTGCAGCTTCTGCGCACTTTTTGTAATGTGCTGCGACTCGGCAACCTCGAGAAAATATCGAATCTGCGTAAGCTCCATGGCGGCCTCCAATTCATAACGTTAATATTATTGTTTCTATAAAAAATATATATTTGAAATTATTCAAAGTCAAGCGTATCATAGGCACCGCACCCGGGAGAGTATCGAAACAGAAAAAGGAGAAATTGGAAATGGCGGATATTCTGGAAACAGTGATGCTTGTTTGCTTCGGCTGCTCGTGGCCGTTGTCCGTGTATAAAAACATTAAGGCGCGCAGCGCCAAGGCGATGAGTCTGCAGTTCATCCTGCTCATCATCGCAGGCTATGTCGCGGGGATCACCGCGAAGATCCTGCGCGGCAATTTCAGCTATGTGCTGGTAATGTACATCATCAACCTCGTGATCGTTTCGGCCAACGTGGTCGTCTATTTCGTCAACCGCCGCTATGACCGGCAGGCAGAACAGGAGCAGACTATGCAGAACAATACGACAAACGAAATCGCAGCGCAGCATACCACGACCGAAGCGCAGATCCCGGCCGCCGCAGTGCAGACCGAACCGCAGGTGCAGCAGGCTGATGTGCGCCGCGCACTGACGGTCTTTGCCCAGATGGACGCGATCGAGCCGACCGGCGGCGTGGCCGTATTCGGTGGAGAGAGCTTTGCGGAGATCCCCTTTGCCGAACTGGCGGAAAACAGCGGCATGGACGTGATGGTGCACAACCGCAGCATCGCGGGTCTGCGCCTGGCGGACGCTGCTGCGGCACTGGATGCGTGCGTGCTGGCACTGCATCCGGAAAAGGTGTTCCTCAATCTCGGCGAGGCCGATCTGAACGGCGATCTGGACGAGCTGATGGAGCAGTACGAGTGGCTTCTGTACACGCTGCACAATCACTGCCGTGCAAAACTGTATCTCACGGGCATTATGCAGCGTTCGCCGTCGGCCGTGGCGTTCAACAAGCGCCTGCAGGCGCTGGCTGCCGAGGACGGCTGCACGTTTATCGATCTTGCGCCCGCGCTTGAGAGTGAGAACGCCGGTCTGCGCGCGTTCGAACTGATGCGCTATGACATGCGCCTGCATCCCATCACGCTGACTGAGGCGATGCAGGTTGCAGACTTCTGCAGCAGCGCCGGTTAAACGACCCGATTCTCCATAGCGATTACGCGCCGCCCAAATCCCGGGCAGCGCGTATTTGCTTATTTCTCGGCAATGTTCCACATCATTGTGGCAAGCAGCCGTACGATTGTTCGCATATCGTCGGCGGGGATATACTCGAACCGGCCGTGATAGTTCTCGCCGCCCGTGCAGAGGTTCGGGCAGGGGATGCCCTCATACGAAAGGCGCGCGCCGTCGGTGCCGCCGCGGATGGGCACGACGATGGGTTCAATGCCGAGCTGGCGCATGGCCGTTTTCGCGTCCTCAATCAGGAACATGCAATCCGACAGCTTTTCTTTCATATTATAGTAGCTGTCTTTGAGCTCGAGCTCTGCCGTGCCCGCGCCAATGCGGGCGTTGATGGTATCGACCGCATGCTGCATGACCGCCTTGCGCGCTTCAAACTTCTCGCGGTCGTGGTCGCGGATGATGTAGTGCATGCTGGCTGTCTCCGTCTCGCCGCGGATATCGGTCAGGTGGTAAAAGCCCTCATAACCTTCTGTATGCGCGGGCGTTTCGTTCTCCGGCAGCAGCGCGTGCAGCTGCATGGCGAGCAAACTGGCGTTGACCATCTTGTCCTTGGCCGAGCCGGGGTGGATGGACTTGCCGTGAATGGTGATCTTGGCGGAGGCGGCGTTGAAGTTCTCGTACTCCAACTCGCCCAGCGCACCGCCGTCGACGGTGTAGGCGTAGTCGGCGCCAAAGCCCTTGACGTCAAACCGGTCCGCGCCGCGGCCGATTTCTTCATCGGGCGTGAAGGCGAGCTTCACCGTGCCGTGCGGACGGTCGGATCTGAGCAGCAGCTCGGCAGCGCAGAGGATCTCGGCCACGCCGGCCTTGTCATCCGCGCCCAGAAGCGTTGTGCCGTCGGTCACGATCAGGCGCTTGCCGATGTTGTGCTCAAGCGATTCAAATTCATTCGGCGACAGGCGGATATTCTTTTCCTCGTTCAAAACGACATCGCCGCCGGCGTAGGGTTCGGTTACACGCGCGCGGATGTTTGCGCCCGACGCGTCGGGCGAGGTGTCCATGTGCGCAATGAGACCCATGACGGGCAGTTTTTTGCCGGTGTTGGCGGGTACGGTGCCATAGACGTAACCGTCTGCGTCCATGTGCGCGTCCGCGATGCTGATCGACTGCATCACACGCACCAGCTCTTCGCCAAGCACGCGCTGGTTCGGCGTGGAGGGGCAGGTTTCGCTTTCTTCATTCGAGGTCGTGTCAAACGACACGAGTTTTAAAAACAGTTCTACAACGTCCATACGAACGCTCCTTCCGGTATTGTTGTGAAAATCATAGCACAAAAGCGGACACAACGCAACTGCGCAAACTGACCTTATGAAGCCAGAAGGTTTCTGGCACTGGAGATAAGACCAGAAACGTGGTAAGGTCAGGGTACAACATCAAAGAAAGCGGGGATTATCATGATGCAGCAGATTGCCGAACAGGCCGCTGCGGCAGTGCGTGAGCTGTGCGAGGCGGCAAAGCTGAAAAAAGGGGATATTCTTGTCGTGGGCTGCTCGACCAGCGAGGTGCGTGGCAGCAAAATCGGCACCGACTCCGCGCCGGAGACGGCGGAGGTGCTGTTTCAGGCGATTGCGGGCGTATTGCAGAGCAAGGGGATTTATCTTGCGGCGCAGTGCTGCGAGCATTTGAACAGGGCGATCATCGTCTCACGCGCGGCTGTGCCGGGACAGGAGATCGTGAACGTTGTGCCGCAGCCGAAGGCGGGCGGATCGTTTGCCACGGCGGCGTACAAGTATCTGGATGACCCCGTGGCCGTCGAACACATCCGCGCCGACGCGGGACTTGACATCGGCGGCACGCTCATCGGCATGCACTTGAAGCAGGTGGCCGTGCCGGTGCGGCTGCAGACGAAGCACATTGGCGAGGCGATCGTGCTGGCCGCGCGCACAAGGCCCAAATTCATCGGCGGCGTGCGGGCAAGATACGATGAAACTATGCTATAAAAAAACCGGCCACCCATCGGGGCGGCCGGTTTTGTGCAAAACAGAGTTTTTCAGCAGAAACTTATCTGGTG
>JAEDFW010000083.1 GCA_016297855.1 Oscillospiraceae bacterium | reverse complement strand
CCAAGGATAACGTCACCATGCAGATCGACACCGTCGTCTATTTCCAGATCACCGATCCCAAGCTGTACGCCTACGGCGTCGAGCAGCCGATGGTCGCCATGGAAACGCTGACGGCCACAACGCTGCGTAACATCATCGGCGATCTGGAGCTCGACCAGACGCTCACCAGCCGCGACGTCATCAACACCAAGATGCGCGCGATCCTCGACGAAGCGACCGACCCCTGGGGCATCAAGGTCAACCGCGTGGAGCTCAAGAACATCCTGCCGCCGCAGGACATCCAGAACTCGATGGAAAAGCAGATGAAGGCCGAGCGTGACCGCCGGCAGGCCATTCTGCAGGCCGAAGGCACCAAGCGCTCGCAGGTGCTGGTGGCCGAAGGTGAGAAGGAAGCGGCAATTCTGAAGGCGGACGCTGAAAAGCAAGCCGCGATTTTGAAGGCGGAGGCCGAAAAACAGGCTGCGATTCTCAGAGCCGACGGCGAAGCGCAGGCCATCATGGCTGTGCAGAAGGCCATGGCGGAGTCGCTGGAGCTTCTCAACCAGCACGCGCCCAATGATCAGGTCGTCAAGCTCAAGGCGCTCGAGGCCATGCAGAAGATCGCCGACGGCAAGGCCACCAAGATTATCATCCCGTCCGAGCTGCAGGGCCTTGCAGGTCTGGCCGCGGGCGTGGTCGAGTCGGTGAAGGATGTGAAGGCGTAACATGGCAAAGGATAACGACCGATTTGTGCGCCTTTGCTCCGAGGGCAACAGCTTCGGCACCATTCGCCAGCTCTGGGTCGACCGGATGACCGGCGTGACTTACGTCTTTTTCCAGTCCGGGTATGCCGGAGGGCTCACGCCGCTGCTGGATGCGCAGGGCAATCCCGTTCGCAGCCCCATACCAAGAGACGAATAACCTGAAATCGCCGTGCCGGATCTTCCGGCACGGCGATTTTTACCGCTCTGTAACGGGGAACAGCAGCTTCTGGTTCTCCGGCGTGTACATGTTCTGCTGCGTGATGGTCACGCACGGCACCTCAACACGCTCGGCCACATGCTCGCCCGAGGCCAGCAGCACCGCCTGCTCAACGGCGAGATAGCCCATGTTGAACGGCCGCTGCACCACGATGGACTGAATGACGTTCTGCTCAAGGAACTGGATCTGCCGCTGCGAGTTGTCACAGCCGACCAGATACACCTGCCCGCCCAGACCGAGCTCGACGAGCGTATTGGCCGCCGCGACGTTGCAGACCTCGTTGGTGCAGACAAAGCCTGCGATATCCGGATGCTCGGCCAGAAGCTGTTTTGTGATGCTCTGCGCCTTTTCCAGACTATTTTCGCAGCAGTACGCGCCCAGCACCTCGATGTTCGGATAGCGCGACAGCGCGTCCATCGCGCCCTGCGTGCGGTTGGTGCCGGAGGTGGTGGTCTGCATGTGCTGGATGACGGCCACCTTGCCGCCGGAGGGCAGGTACTGCGCCAGCTGCGTGCCCATGTCCACGCCGATCTGGTAGTTGTTGCTGGCGACAAAGCAGCTGCGGCCTTCGGCGTTTACGTCAGTATCCAGACTTACGACCCTGATGCCGGCGGCAATGGCCTTCTCGGTCACGGCGGCGCAGCGGTCATAGTCGGCGGCTGAGAGGATCATCACGTCGGGCTTGTCTGCGATGACGGTCTCGATCAATGCGATCTGCTCGTCGATGGCCGTCTCGGTGGACGACGTCACGGTGGCAAGTTCCACGCCGTATTCTTCGGCGGCGGCATGCACGCCCGAGAGCAGCATTTCCCAGAACTCGGCCACGCTGGCCTCGGTTTTGAGAACCAGCGTCACGCGGACGGGATTTGCGCCGGCGCTGCAGCCGGAAAAAAGCGACACCAGCAGCAGGGCAGCCAGCAGCGCTGCAAGTCGTTTCTTATGCTTCATCACCGCCGGCCTCCTTCTCCCGCACGATCGGCAGCACCAGCATGACCATCGTGCGCTTGCCGGGCGTGGAGTAATAGCGCATGCTGGCTTCGCTGCCAAAGTAGTATTGCAGCCGCTCATTGACGTTGCAGACGCCGATTTTGGTCGATTCGGCGTCCGATTGCTTCGGTTCAAAAATGCGCGCGATCTGCTCTTCGGTCATGCCCACGCCGTCGTCCTCCACGGTGATGAGCAGCCGGTCCTCCTCGAGAAGCGACTCCACGCGCACCGTACCGCCCGTCTGCTTGACCTTGATGCCGTGGTAGATGGCGTTTTCGACCAGCGGCTGCAGAATGAGCTTGGGCAGAAGGCAATCGGCCGTCTGCGGATCCATGTCCAGCGTATACCGGAGTTTTTCGTTGTAGCGCATCTTCTGGATGGTGAGATAGCTCTTGACGTGGTCCATCTCCTGGGCCAGCGTATTCGTATCGCTGCCCGTGCCGATCGATCGGCGCAGCAGAGACGCCAGCGCGCTCGTCATCTCCACGACCTCTTCATTGCGCCCGGCGTGGCTCATCCAGATGATGGAATCGAGCGTGTTATACAGAAAATGCGGCTGAATCTGCGCCTGCAGCGCGCGCCACTCGCTGATGCGCTTCTGCTCGGCCACACGCGCCGTCTCGTCCATGAGCGATTGCGTGGTGGCGATCATGTGGTTGAAGCTGTCGGAGAGCTGGCCGAGTTCATTGCCTGCCGTCACGCCGCAGCGCACGCTCAGATCGCCCTGCTCCACCTGATGCATGGTATGCTGCAGTGCGTGGATGGGCTGCGTGATGGAGTTTGACAGCAAAAACGCCAGAATGAGCGCCGCAATCAGCGCGCCCGCGCCGATGAGCGCATAGGAACGGATCAACTCACCCTGCATCTGCAGAAGCTCCTCGGTGTAGACCACACCCACGGCCGTCCAGCCGGTGTCTCTGGACGGGCAGATGACGTACTGCTTGGCGGCGCTGCCGCTGCCGGATGAGAGCCGTCCCTGCCCGGCGGCCATGATATCGCCGACGTTCTCGGCCTTCAGCCCTGCGTAGATGAGGTTCTGCTGCGGATGCCACAGAATCTCCCCGTCGGAGCCGAGCAGGAAGATATAGCCCCGGCTGCCCAGCTCGATGGCCGCGCAGATGCTGTCGATGATGTTGTAGTTGAGGTCGATGAGAAGCACCCCCAGCACTTCTCCGTATGCGTTCGTGACTGCCTTGGAGAACGATACGACCCAGGTGTACTGGTCGGCGATCAGGTTTTCCACGCGCGACGACGACACCATTACTTCTTTGGGATTTGCAGCAGCGTCCAGATACCAGTCGGCCTGCGTATAGTCGATGAACGTGTTGCGCTCGGCAGTGGGCGCGCCGAAAATCACATCTCCCGTGGGTGAGGCAAGCGCAATGGCGGAAAATTCGCTGCGGATGCTGATGGCCGCGGCCAGCTGGCCGGTGGCGTCAGCCTCGGTGCGTTCGGTCAGTTCACCGTTCCGCGCGGCCTGCAGATAGGAGATGATGGCGGTATTGTCGACAAGAAAGTCGGAAATGTCTTTGATATACTGTACATACAGGTCAATATCGGCGTTGACGCGCAGCACGAGCTGCTCGGTATAGTCCATGGCGTTGGCCTGCAGCTCGCGCGAGGAGGTGGAAATGGAGACGAGCATCATGCCGAGCGTGACCAGCAGGATCAGAAGCATGAAGGAGGCGACGATATAGCTGCCGATGCTGCGGCTGCGCCGTGCGGATTTGCGGTGCGTCATTGATTCGCCTCCCGGTACTCGCGCGGGGTCATGCCCGTGCGGCGGCGGAAGCTGACGGAGAAATAGTGCGGGTCAACAAAGCCGATGCGCTCGGCGATTTCGTAGGTGCACAGCCCCGTTTCGCGCAGAAGGCGTTTGGCCACTTCCATGCGCAGGTTTGTGAGATATTCTACGAACGATTGGCCCGTGTGGGCCTTGAAAACGGTGGAGAAATAGCTGCGGCTCACGCCGAGATAATCCAGAAGCTCTGCCAACTTCAGATCGCAGTTGCTGTAATGCTCCTGCAGATACCGCACCGCCATCGTCGCGCAGCGGTTGGCGGGACTGTCCATGCCGCTCGCGGCGCGCTGCAGCAAAAAGCCCTCCAGCCGTTCAAAGCGTAAGCGCACGGCCTCGAGCGTGTCGCGGTACGAGATGGGCATCACCTGCGGCGCACGAGCCAGCTCCTCACGGGAGAGCGGGCTGGTCAGCAGCACCTGCAGCTGCTCAAGCTGACCGGCGCATTCGCTGAAATGTACCTGCCGCTTGCGCATGAGCGCAAACAACTGCCCCGTCAGCTCCAGCGCGCGCGTGCCGTCGCCGGCATGGACGCCGGCGGCAATGTCGCTTACGGCGGGACAGTCGGGCGCGTGCAAAGAGCCGGCGGATTTGCTCAGTTCCGGGTCAAACAGCAGCCGCTGGCCGCTGGAGAACGCGTAGCCCAGCGCATGGCGCGCATCCGCAGCGGCTTCACGCAGACCGCTGGGGCCGGCATGGATACCGGAAACGCCGATCAGCACGCCCGCCTGCACGTCCTCGTCCAGCTTCTGCGCCAGCTGCCGGCAGGCCGAGACCGCACGCACGCGCAGTTCGGCCGTTTCATCGCCGCTGAAAATGAGCACCAGCGTCTCATCGCCGGTGACGCGCCACTGGCACGGAGCAAAGCGCCCCGCCAGCTGCTCCGCCACACGCGAAAGCCACGCCGCATCCGGCTGCTGCAGCTCGGCCAGCGCAGCGATGTGCAGCTCGCCGCCGAAGACGATGCCGGCGTTTCTTGCCGCGGCCTGCAGATCCTCCTCGGGCGTATCGGGCGAGAGGATGCTCTGGAACACATGATCCTTCAAAAGCTCGCCCGCGTACTGCGCGCGGCTGAACACGCCCTGCTGCTGCTCGCGTTCACGCAGTTCCTGCGCGAGCTTTTGCAGCAGCTGGTCAAAATCGCGCGGACTGACAGGCTTTAAAATGTAGTCGTTGACGTGGTACTTGATGGCCTTCTGCGCGTAGGAAAATTCGCTGAATCCGGTCAGCACCACGATGATGGTGGCCGGATCACGCGCGCGGATGTGCGCGGCCAGCTCCAGCCCGTCGACAAACGGCATACAGATATCCGTGATGACCACATCAGGATGCGCCGTTTCCAACATCTGCATCGCTTCACGCCCGTCGGCGCAGGCGATGGGCGTTTCAAAACCCAGTGCGTGCCAGTTCGTGTTCTGCACCATGCTCTCGCGCACCAGGATTTCATCTTCCACCAGCATGATCTGATACATCCGATCGCCCCTTCCCAAGTGCATATGCCGATAACCAGTACTTTCATTATACCTTTTTTTGGCGGGTTTATCATTGTGCAAACCAGCCAACATTTCCTGCCGATTTTTTCGCTCTCAGACAAAAAAGGAATGTTTGCGCGCCGGTTTCTGCCGTTTTCTCCGCCCAAAAACGAGCTACACGGCAGGCGCGGACGGGAAAAACGACAAAAAGCAGCGGGAAATTCGGAAAAATTTGTGGATTCCCACAATCGACAGACCCATGTGCAGAGTGATAAAATGTTAAAAACTTCATACAGCAGTTAAAGGATAGAGGCGCGGACGTCAAGAGTACCGCGCGGTGTAAGGTGTTCGCAGCACCGTTGCCGCGTGAGAAAGGGGCTGCCGCCGAAGACGGGCGAGGCGAAGTCCGTCTGGTTATGCGCATAAGATGCGTATGACTGTCGCGTTTGCGGAGAGCTATGGATTGATTGCGCGTGCCGGTGCGCCAGAAGCGCACAGTGGCAACGAACGATTTTACACAGCCGATGCCGCGCGCATTGGCTGTTTTTGTATGAATCAAAAGGAGACGTACATCATGACTTCCAACCCCATTTTCCGCGGCGTGGCAACGGCGCTGATCACACCGCTCAATGCAGACGGCATCGACTATGAGGCGTTCGGCCGCCTGCTGGACGACCAGATCGCAAACGGCATTCCCGCGCTCGTCATTGCCGGCACCACCGGCGAGGGCGCAACGCTTTCGGACGAAGAACACCGCGCGCTTGTGGAATACGCGGTGAACCGTGTGGCAGGCCGTGCCTGCGTGATCGCGGGTACAGGCTCCAACGACACGGCCTACGCCGTTTCGCTGACGAAATTCTGCTGCGAGGTCGGCGCAGACGCGATGCTGGTCGTGACGCCTTACTATAATAAGGCGACGCAGAACGGCCTGGTGAAGATGTATGAGACCATCGCCGACGCATCGACAAAGCCGATCATCGTCTATAATGTCCCGTCGCGCACGGGCGTGGGCATCCAGCCCGCGACGTACGCGCGTCTGGCCGAGCATCCCAACATCCGCGCCATCAAGGAGGCCAACGGCAACATCTCCTCCATCGCCGAGACGATGGCGCTGGTGGGCGACAAGCTGGATGTCTATTCCGGCAACGACGATCAGATCGTGCCGATTCTGTCGCTCGGCGGCTCGGGCGTCATTTCCGTTTTGTCCAACGTCGCGCCCAGACAGACCATCGAGATCTGCGACCGCTTCTTCGCGGGCGACGTATCGGGCAGCGCGAAGCTGCAGCTGGAGCTTCTGCCGCTCATCAGCGCCCTGTTCTGCGAGGTCAACCCCATTCCCGTCAAGGCCGGCATGGCCGCGCAGGGCTGGTGCGAGAATTTCCTGCGTCTGCCGCTGACCGAGATGGAAGCCGCGCACGAAGAAAAGCTGCTCGCGCTGATGCGCAGCCAGCATATTCTGTAAGGAGCGCGCCATGAAGATCATCGTACACGGCTATACGGGCCGTATGGGGCAGACAATCTGCCGTCTGGCGGACGAGGGCTTTGCGGGCGCAGCGATCTCTGCGCGCGTGAGCGTCGACTGCCCGAATCCGGGTGAGAACGGTTGCTACACGAAACTGACGGATTTTACCGGCGAAGCCGACTGCGTGGTGGATTTTTCGCACCACGCGGCGACAAATGCGCTGCTTGATTACTGCGTTTCGCATCATCTTCCCGCCATCATCGCCACCACGGGTCAGACCGAACAGGAGAAGGCCGCGATTGTGGAAGCGGCGAAGCAAATCCCCGTCTTTTTCTCGGCCAACTACTCGCTGGGCATCGCAGTGCTGGCGGATCTGGCGCAGAAGGCGGCCGCGATGTTCCCGGACGCGGATATCGAGATTGTCGAGACGCACCACAACCAGAAATTAGACGTGCCCAGCGGCACGGCGCTGCTGCTGGCGAACGGAATCAAGGCCGTGCGGCCGGAGGCCGAATTTGTGATCGGCCGGCACGAAAACGGCAAGCGCACCAAGCAGCAGATCGGCATCCACTCGCTGCGCCTTGGCAGCGAGACGGGCACGCACGAAATTTTGATTTCCACCGGCAGCGAGACGCTCACGCTCACGCACCGGGCGGAAAACCGGGCGCTGTTCGCCGAGGGTGCGCTGCGCGCGGCAAGCTGGCTCATGGGTAAGCCCGCAGGGCTGTACGCCATGCGCGACCTGATCGGAGGATAACGCCATGAACGCACAGGAAATCATCGCCTATATCGCAAACGCACAGAAAAAAACGCCCGTTAAGCTCTATGTCAAAGAGCGCGAAGCCATCGATTACGGAAATGCGAAGGTCTTTGGCGCGGGCGACAAGGTGGTCTTCGGCGAGTGGAATGCGCTGAAGCCCATTCTGGAGGCCAACCGCGATAAGATCGAAGATCTCGTCATCGAAAACGACTGCCGCAACAGCGCCATTGCGATGCTCG
>JAEDFW010000082.1 GCA_016297855.1 Oscillospiraceae bacterium | reverse complement strand
GAGCCTCGTTTTTGTGCAGGAGGGTAAGTATCATCAGGTGCGGCGCATGATGGCTGCGCGCGCGATGCCGGTCAGCTATCTCAAACGTCTGGCGGAGGGCGGACTGTCGCTCGGTACGCTGGAAAAGGGCGCCGTGCGCGAGCTGGATATCGCTTCGGCAGAGGCTGCACTGGACAAATTGCCGGAACTTTTTTAAACGAAAACAGAAACGTTTTTGCGAAAAAAACACGCCAGTTTTGGGGCAAATGACGAAAAACTATGAAAATGGCACAAAAACGCAGTCGGTTTTTGAAAAGAAATGTCAAATACCTCTTGCAATACTGCTGAAAACGTAGTATTATGTCAATGGTTGTTTGTGTAAAAAGCTTTATGATAGGGAGGGCATTCTATGTCCAGTCGTGTTTTTCAAAGCGTCATTGTCCAGATGAAGGAGGCAACCGATCGCGTGATTGGCGTGATCGATGCCGACAGCAACGTGATCTCCTGCAGTGATACCTCCATGATTGGCGAGAAATGGCCGGAGGCAGTCATCAAGCTCAACAGTGCACCCGATTCCATCGTTGTGGTGGATAAAAAGACGTTCAAGCCGCTCATCAGCTGGAGCGCCTATTTTGACTACGCAGTGTTTGCCGAGGGTGACGACGAGACTGCGCGCAGCCTCTGCGTGATGGCATATGTTGCGCTCAACGGCGCAAAGACCTATTACGAGGAGAAGCACGACAAGGGCACGTTCGTCAAGAACATCATCACCGACAATATCCTGCCGGGTGATGTGTACATCCGCGCAAAGGAACTGCATTTTGTCACCGACGTGCCGCGCGCCGTGTTCCTGATCCGTCAGGTGGGTCGTGCAGACGTGGCGGCGGTCGACGTGCTCTCCGGCATGTTCACCGACAAACAGCAGGATTTTGTGCTCAGCATCAATGAGACGGATATTGCGCTCGTCAAGCAGATTGCGCCAAATACCGAAAAGGCCGACCTCATCAAGATGGCGCAGCACATTGAAGATACCCTGCGCTCCGAGCTGTTTGTCAAAACGGTCATCGGTATCGGTACCGTGGCGGGACATCTGCGCGAGCTGGCCGACTCGTATAAGGAGGCGCAGGTCGCCATTGAGGTCGGCAAGGTCTTTGACACGGAAAAGAGTGTCATCAACTATGAGAATCTCGGCATCGGAAGGCTGATCTACCAGCTGCCGACCACGCTGTGTGAAATCTTCCTGTCCGAGGTGTTCAAGAAGAACTCCATCGATACGCTCGATCAGGAGACGCTGTTTACCATCAACAAATTCTTTGAGAACAACCTCAACGTGTCCGAGACGTCCAGAAAGCTGTTTGTACACAGAAACACGCTGGTCTACCGGCTCGAGAAGATCAAAAAGCTCACGGGCCTCGATCTGCGCGAATTCGACGACGCCATCATCTTCAAGGTGGCGCTCATGGTCAAAAAATATCTGGTGTCCAGAGAGAACAGAATCGTCTGAAGCGCTGGACATCCGTATCGGGGTAAAACATGATCGAATTATCAAACGTTGTAAAAACCTATGACACCGGCACCAAGGCGCTGAACGGCGTATCGATGAAGATCGAGGACGGCGAGTTCGTGTTTCTGGTCGGGCCGTCCGGCTCGGGCAAATCCACGATTATCAAGATCCTCACCGCCGAACTTGCGCCGACCGCCGGCAGCGTCCACGTCAACGGCTTCGAGGTTGAGAAGATCCGCACGCGCATGATTCCGTATCTGCGCCGAACGCTGGGCGTCATCTTTCAGGATTTCCGCCTCATCGGCAACAAGTCGGTCTATGAAAACGTGGCGTTCGCCATGCGCGTCATCGGCGCGGCGGAAAAAGAAATCAAAAAGCGCGTGCCGTATGTGCTCGAACTGGTGGGTCTGGAAAACAAGGGCCGCCGACTTCCGAATGAGCTCTCCGGCGGCGAGCAGCAACGTGTGGCCATTGCCCGCGCGCTTGTCAACAATCCCAGCGTCATCATCGCCGACGAGCCTACAGGCAACCTTGACCCTGCGCGCTCGCTGGAGATCATGATGCTGCTCGAGCAGATCAATGCCCTCGGCACCACACTTATGGTCGTCACGCACGAAAAAGAGCTGGTCAACCGCTTTACCAAGCGCGTGATCGCCATCGACGAGGGAAAGATCATCAGTGACGGAATGGACGGGTACTACTTGAATGAAGAAGAATAATATTGGATATTTGCTTCGGGAAGGCGTGCGCGGCGTGTTTCTGCACGGGTTCATGTCCTTTGCGGCGGTTTGCGTGACGGTCGCGTGCCTGATCATCATGGGCAGCTTCAGCCTGATCCTGTACGATCTGCACGAGATGATTCTGGATCTGGAACAGGAGAATCAGGTGCTTGTCTATATCGACGAGGACTACTCCGAGGCCAAGGCCAAGAGCGTCGGATCGCAGATCAATATGATCTCCAACGTGCACGAAGCCACATTCGTCTCGCGCCAGCAGGCGCTGGACGACTTCATCGAAGAGCAGGGCAATCAGGAAACCTTTGCCGGCCTGGACGCCAGCACGTTCCGTGACCGCTATGTCGTCTCGATGGAGGACAGCTCGCTGACCATGCAGACGGTCGAGCATATCAGACAGATCGAGGGCGTGGCCGATGTGAGTGTGCATTATGAGATCACGAACGGCTTTCAGACGGTGCAGCGCGTGCTGAACGTCGCATCCATGGCCATCATCGCGGTTTTGTTCGTGGTTTCACTCTTTATCATCTCCAATACGGTCAAGCTCTCCATGTACGGCCGCAAGGAGGAAATCGGCATTATGAAAATGGTCGGCGCAACGAACAGCTTTATCCGGCTGCCGTTTGTCGTCGAGGGCTTCATTCTGGGCATGCTGGGCGCGGCCATTGCGTTCTTCCTGGAATGGGGACTGTATACCTTCGTGGGCGACAAGATCGCGGCCATCGATACGCTTCAGCTCGTGACGGTTGTTCCCTTCACCGAAGTGATCGAGATTGTGGCCATCGCGTATGCCATTACCGGCTTCTTCGTCGGTGTATTCGGCAGCGTGCTTTCCATCCGCAAGTTCCTGAAGGTATGATCGGGAGGAATTTATGAAAGGCAAAAAGAACTCGGTGCGCAGGCTTGTCTGCATCCTGCTTGCCGTTGTACTGCTCGGTTCTCTCATTTCCGGCGCGCTCATCGTCATGGTCAACGCCGCCAGCTCGAAGGAAATCGAGCAGGAGTTGATTGCGCTGCGTGAAGAGCAGGCCAAGCTGAAAGAACAGAGCAACGCGCTTGAGGCTGATATCGCCGAAAACCAGCAGCAGACACAGACACTGGTCAGCAAAAAGGCAGATATCGATCAGCAGATGGAGCTGTCCCGCCAGACAATTGAGAATCTGAATAAACAGATCCAGCAGTACAGTCTGCTGATTGCGCAGAAGCAGGACGAACTCGACGCATCGCTCGCGGAGCATGAGGCGCTGCAGCAGCAGTACAAAACGCGCCTGCGCGCTATGGAGGAGACGGGGGACGTCTCCTACTGGTCGATCCTGTTCAAGGCCAGCAGTTTTTCTGATCTGCTCGACCGCGTAGACATGATCAGCGAGATCGCGGAAGCCGACCAGCTGATGCTCAGAAAACTGGCTGAGGCGTCGGAAAAGATCGAGGCTGAACGAGCAGAGCTGGAAACGCAGATGACAGAGCTGGAAACGGCCAAGCAGGAACTGGCTGAGCAGCAGGCGGCGTTGGAGGCACAGCGTGCCGAATCCGACATGCTTATCATTCAGATGGCGAAGGAGTTTGCTGCGTTGTCGGATGAGTATGAAGCGGCCGAAGCGGCTGAGGAAGAGATGGCCGAGAAGATCAAGCAGGCTGAGACCGACTATTTCAACGCCCTCAACGCCGAGGAAGCAGCGCGTCTGGCTGAGCTGAATAAGCAGAACAACAATCGAGTCCCGTCATCCGGCGGCAGTACATCCTCCTCGGGCGGGTTTTTGTATCCGCTGCCCTATGCGGTATCCATCACTGATGCCTTTGGACCGCGCACCAATCCGGTGACGGGTGTTTACAGCAATCACACGGGCGTGGATTTTGCTGCCGGTCAGGGCACGGCGATTTACGCCTCGAAGAGCGGTACGGTCACGACCGCGGCATATGCTGAGGCTTGGGGATACTATGTGACCATCAACCACGGCGACGGCTATTCCACGCTGTACGCGCATATGACGAACTACACCGTATCTTCCGGCGACTATGTCGCGCAGGGCGACGTGATCGGCTATGTCGGTGCCACCGGCTGGTCTACCGGTCCGCATCTGCATTTCGGCATCATGTATAACGGTACTTATGTTAATCCTATGAACTACGTCAGTGCGCCGTAACGTAGCAACCATCTGCTCCCACAGCCCGAAAACGGGCTGTGGGTCAGATTTTGTCAGAATAAAACCGCAAATGAGGTGCTCAATTGAAAAAGCTGCAGAAAATTTTGCTCATCGCCGCTCTGCTTGTGTTTGCCGCAGGCGCGACCTTCTATATCACCTATACCGAACTGACACACCAGTATGAGCTGGAGCTGCAGTCGCTCACGCCGGTCGAGCAGAAGACGGCGGAGATTTCGTCATATCTGGAAGAGTATTTCATCGATGAATACGACGAGGACGCGCTTGCTGACGCAGCGGCTGCGGCCATGGTCGAGGCTACCGGCGACGAATGGAGCTATTATCTTACGGCCGATGAATACGAGATGTATCTGGAGAGCTTTTATAACGCCTATGTCGGCATCGGTGTGACCATTACCGAGGACGAGCAGGCAGGCGGCATGCGGATTGAGTCCGTGACGCCGGGCGGTCCTGCGGATCAGGCCGGTGTGCGGGTGGGAGATATTCTGCTGCAGGTCGAAGGACAAGACACGCTCACGCTTGGGATGACAGGAACGCGAGATCTGGTACGCGGCGAGGAAGGGACGGCTGTTACGCTTCTGTTTCTGCGCGACGGCGAGCAGCTGGAGCTGACGATTACACGCGCGAACATCGAAACCCAGGTCGCGGCCTGTGAGCTTCTCGAAGGCGATATCGGCTATATTCGCATCAATAATTTTGACGTGCGCTGCGCAAGAGAAACCATTGCCTGCATTGACCAGATGAGAAGCGAGGGCGCAAAGGCGCTGCTGTTTGACGTGCGATTTAACGGCGGTGGTTTGAAAGACGAGATGGTCAAGGTGCTGGACTATCTGCTGCCCGAAGGCGTTTTGTTCCGGAGTGTGGATTATGCGGGCGAAGAAGAGGTAGACTATTCGGACAAGCGCTGCGTTGAGATGCCGATGGCGGTTCTTGTAAATCTGGATTCTTATTCCGCCGCCGAGTTCTTTGCCGCTGCGCTGCAGGAATACGGCTGGGCCACTGTTGTAGGTGAACAGACCTATGGCAAGGGCAATTTCCAGACGGGCTTTGAGCTTTCCGACGGGTCGATGCTCAACATCTCCATCGGCAAATACTACACGCCCGAGGGCAAAAGCCTTACTGGCGTGGGCATTACGCCAGACATTGCCTGCGAGCTGTCGGAGGATGATTATGCCAATTTGTACTACGGGCTGCTCGAAAAAGAGGACGATGTGCAGATGCAGAAGGCGCTCGATGTGCTCCGGCAGAAAATCTCTTGACATACCGGACTTTGCCGCATATAATCTCTACTGATTATGCGTGAAATGCCCATTTTGCAGGAAAAACGCGAATTTGGAAGGATGGTAAACATGGCGAAGGAATATAAAATCAGTACACTGCGGCTCAAGGAGCTGGAGCAGGAGCTGTTTTATCTCAAGACGACCCGCGAAAAAGAGGTCGCTGAGCAGATCAAAGAGGCGCGTTCGTTTGGAGACCTCTCCGAAAACAGCGAATACGACGAGGCGAAAAACGAGCAGGCGAAGCTCTACGGCCGGATTGCCGAGGTCGAGAACATTCTTGCCCATGCTGTGATCATCGACGAGACGGAGCAGTCCAGCGGCAAGATCGGCCTTGGCTGCACCATCAAGGTGGAAGATGTTGAGACAGGCGACGAGGAAGTATACGCAATCGTCGGTTCGCAGGAGGCCAACCCTATGGAGTGCCGCATTTCGGATGATTCTCCCTTCGGACGGGCCATGATCGGCCATGCGATCGGTGATATCGTCGAGGTGGAAGCGCCTGTCGGAAGCCTCAAATACAAGGTACTTTCCGTAGAAAAATAAGAGTGAAGAATCGATTCGGGAGAGGTTAACGGATGGAGAACGAGAACAGAAACGAAGTAACGCTGGGCGATCAGATCCAGGTTCGCCGCGAGAAACTCGCGCAGCTGCAGGCCGAGGGCCGCGACCCCTTCGTGCTGACAAAATTTGACGTCAGCACAACCAGCCAGTATATCAAGGATCATTTTGACGAGCTTGAGGGCAGCCGTGTTTCCATCGCCGGGCGGCTCATGTCCAAGCGCGGCATGGGCAAAGTGTCCTTCTGTGACCTTCAGGACAAAGCGGGGCGCATCCAACTCTACGCCCGAAAGGATGAGATGGACGAGGATGACTACAACCGCTTCAAAAAATACGATATCGGCGATATCGTCGGCGTTGACGGCGAAGTGTTCCGCACGCAGCGCGGCGAGATGAGCGTGCGCGCAAAGAAGATCACGCTGCTCAGCAAAGCCCTTCTGCCGCTGCCTGAGAAGTTCCACGGCCTGACCGACAAGGAACTGCGCTACCGTCAGCGTTATGTTGATCTCATCGTCAATCCCGAGGTCAAGCGCAATTTCGTCGTCCGCTCGCAGTTTATCAAGTTCATGCGCGAGTATCTCGACAATATGAACTATATCGAGGTCGAAACGCCGGTGCTCAATACCATCGCCGGCGGCGCTGCCGCGCGTCCGTTCATCACGCACCACAATACGCTCGATATCGATATGTATATGCGCATCGCGACCGAGCTTCCGCTCAAGCGTCTGATCGTCGGCGGTATGGACCGGGTCTATGAGATCGGCCGGATCTTCCGCAACGAGGGCATGGACCCCAAGCACAACCCCGAATTTACCACGGTCGAGCTGTATCAGGCCTACGCCGATTTCCACGATATGATGGATATTGCCGAAGGTATCATTTCTGGCGCGGCGCTGAAGATCCTGGGTACCTACCAGGTGCAGTGGATGGGCGAGCAGATCGATCTTACGCCCGGCTGGCGCAGGCTCACCATGGTCGACGCAGTCAAGGAGTATGCGGGCGTTGATTTCGGCGCGATCACGGATGATGCCGAGGCCGTTGCGGCCGCGAACGCTGTGGGCGTGGAACTGGCTGACGCTGCGGAAAAGACGTGGGGAAATGCGCTCTACGCCTGCTTTGACCAGAAGGTCGAAGAACAGTTGGTTCAGCCGACGTTCATCACCATGTACCCGGTCGAGGTCTCGCCGCTTACCAAGCGCAGCCCGCAGGATACCCGGCTGACTGAGCGCTTTGAGCTGTTCATCTGCCGCAGTGAGCTGGCGAACGCTTATTCCGAGCTGAACGATCCCATCGATCAGAGAATGCGCTTTGAAAAGCAGGTCGAGCAGCGTGAGCGCGGCGATGACGAGACTGAGATGCTCGATGAGGATTTCCTCACTGCGCTTGAATACGGCATGCCTCCCACGGGCGGCATGGGCATGGGCATCGACCGCACGGTGATGCTGCTGACGGGCGCAGACTCTATCCG
>JAEDFW010000081.1 GCA_016297855.1 Oscillospiraceae bacterium | reverse complement strand
GGAGCTGTATCCGATGCTGATCCTCATGCTGCCCGGCACGTGGCGGAAAAACTAAATCAAAAAATGTCCCGGCTGCTGTTCAGTTCAAAGCAGCCGGGACGATTTTATTGCTGATATTTCAACGCGTAGAGCATCTTGGCCACTTCCGCGCGCGTGACCTTACCGGTGGGGTTGAGCTTGCCGTTCGAGCCGCCGATGATGTTGCGCTCGATCATTGCTGACACCGATTCTGCGGCCCAATCGGCGACAAGAGCCGCATCCGAGAAGCGACTGAGCGCTGTCCGGTCGGACGATTCGGTGAGATTCTGTGCTCTTGCCAGAATGACCATCGCTTCCTGCCGTGTGATGGTGGAGGTCGGGTTGCCGTAAAGCTTGCCGTTCGAGCTTGCGCCGCCCACATAGCCGAGACTGTATGCCGCTTTCATCGCGTCTGCTGCCCAGTCGGCAATCTTGTCCGTGTCAACAAACGGAAGCTGGACAGAACGGTAGCCGCTCGTGTCTACCTTCATGAAGCGCATCAGCGCCACAACGAATTCCTGACGGGTCATCGAATCATCCGGGCGGTAATAAAGCTTGCCGTCGGCGCCGGTCGAACCGGCCAGCACGCCGTCAAAGTACATCTCGCTCACATAGCTCTTGGCCCAGTGATCCTTCATGTCCGCGAACGGATCGGCTGCGGCCACCGTCACGGAGAGTTCCGCCGACGTCTGGCCATAGCTGACGGTGAGCGTCCCCGTCGTCTTGCCTGCGGCATTTGCAGCGGTAAAGATGCCGTCGGCGTCGATCGTGCCGAGCTGCTCGTCACACGACCAACTAAAGCATGCGTCCTGTGCGGCGACCGCGCGGCCATAGCTTCTTGCGCTGGCTTTCAGATCTGTTTTTGAGCCGGCCGCCACGGTCAGTGTCTTCAGCGCCGTGGTGGTATCCTCCTTCATGACGGAGATCTCGGAGACCTGCTGCAGCACATGCAGCGAGGCCTGTGTCGCTAGAGCTCCCGCACTGGCGTTTACTGTGACTGTGCCGCGCGCATCTTTGCTGACTGTCAGCACGCCTTCGTCCGTAATCGTGCCGTTTGTTGCGCGATAGCTGGCAGTGCCGGGCAGGCTTGCCGCCATGTAATTGCCGTCGGCAGCCTTGAGCGTCATGGCGATCTTTGCGCCGGGAAGCACCGGCCGCGCATATGGATACAGATACAGCTGCGTTGCCTGGCGGGAGAGCGTCTGTTTGCGAACCAGGTAGATGAAGTTTGCGCACGGG
This sequence comes from Oscillospiraceae bacterium, assembly GCA_016297855.1. Taxonomy (GTDB): domain Bacteria; phylum Bacillota; class Clostridia; order Oscillospirales; family Oscillospiraceae; genus CAG-170. The sequence goes on along the minus strand of JAEDFW010000081.1, from coordinate 6,437 downwards.
CGCAAGCTGCCGTCGGCAGGCGCATTGACCGTCGTGCAGGAGGCATTGCCCGGATATTGCGCGCCCAGCGCGGTCGAGCCGCCGCCGTCGAGATTCAGCGCGATCACGCAGCCCTCTTTCTCCATTCGCTCCGCCAGCTCGGAAAGTGTCAGACCTTCGGAACGGTCGGTTTTAACGGCGTTATCCGCCGTGTACAGAACCAGCGTGCCGTCTTTTTTGAGGCCTGCCGCCGTTCTGGCCTTGCGCTCTTTGGCGGAGTCCAGCGTAAAATCATCCAGTGCGCGGCCGTCTTCCACCAGAAGATCTCCGCCGCCGCAGGCATAGACCACATTCGACCAATCGTCTGCAACCGTTGTCTCGATGAGCAGCTCATCGCCGGTTTTGAGCGACTGCAGCTTTTGCAGCACGCTTGCATACGCCGTACCCTCGGCAATCGAGAGCACAAAGCAGCCGTTGGGGATCGGACACGATGGCGTGGAGGCCATGACGCTGGTGACTTTGGCGCGGAGCTTGCCATTAAGGCTGAGAGACACACTTCCGTCAGTCGGTTGCAGCACCACATTATATGCTGAAATGGTGTTTTTCGTCTTGCTGTCATAGTCAGGAGAGTAGAGTCCGACACCATTTGTAAGTGTCAGTGCCTTATTGTAGAACACGCCAGTCTGCGTGCCATCCGGCATCACGATCGACACTGCCGCCTCCGGCTCGCCGATGATGGCGCTGCCGTCATCAAAAAAGCCGATGGCGTAGCCCGCCCCGGACGAACGCAGCACGCCGTCTGTCACAACGATCCCATACGGAATGCCGGTCAGCATATCAAAGAACGACCCGTTCACAGCCGCGACGACCGATAGCCCTGCGTCCGTCAGGTATTTGGCCGTCTGCGCCATGGTGCTGCGGCCATAGAGCGTGCTGCCGTAGGCCACCATGGGCCATACTGTGTCGTCGGGCGTATATGTAATGATATGCTCGCGCACCACTGGCCGTGTGCCGCCGGTATCGCCTGTATCCGCAGTCAGCTCCCAACCACTTGTGACGAGCGATACATTATCCGCCAGCGGCAGCGTATACTTGTCCGTCGGATCGCTGAGCGCAGCAAGAGCCGTCGTGGCAAGCAGACACGCCGCCAGCGCAATCAGACCCAGCCGCCGTATTGTCTTTCTCATACGTTCAGCCTCACTTTTCTGAATTGTTTCTTTTCTGTAACCCAATGTAACATAATTCCGGAAAAAAGTAAATGGATTTTTCTGCCTGTCAAGGTTTTTCTCTTGACATCGTGTGCGCTGTTGGGTATAATAATCTGGCTGTAAAGGGAAATATCTTGACACTCAGGAGGCGGCAGCATGAAACAGGACAAGTTTTCCATGACGCTCCTGTTTGACTACTATGGCGAGCTGCTGACAGAAAAACAGAAAACCTGCTTCGATCTTTACTATAATCAGGATCTGTCACTCAGCGAAATTGCTGCGGAGTCCGGCATCAGCCGGCAGGGCGTGCACGATACGCTGGCCCGGGCCGAGGCGCTGCTGGAGCATTTCGAGCAAAAGACGGGCTGCATTGCGCGCGATATCCGCGTACGTGATGCGCTGCGCGAGATCTGCGGCGCTGCTGCGCAGCTGCGGCAGCTTCCGGGCGCGCAGCAGCTTGCTGATACGATTCTTGCCGCCGCCGAGCGGATGAAGGAGTAAGCTATGGCATTTGAAGGACTTACCGAAAAGCTGTCTGCCGCATTCAAAAAGCTGCGCGGGAAGGGCCGCCTTTCTGAAGCCGACGTCAAGGCGGCCATGCGAGAGATTCGTCTGGCGCTGCTGGAGGCCGACGTCAGCTATAAGGTCGTCAAGGATTTTATCAAAAAAACCACCGAACGCTGCGTCGGCGCAGATGTGCTGGAAAGTCTCACCCCGGCGCAGATGATCGTCAAGATCGTCAATGAAGAGCTGACTGCGCTTATGGGCAGCGAGAATCAGAAGCTGAAGCTCGCCTCGCAGCCGCCTACGGTCGTGATGCTGGTCGGCCTACAGGGCGCGGGCAAAACGACAAACGGCGCCAAGCTCGCAGGGCTTTTTAAAAAGCAGGGGCGCAATCCCCTTCTGGTCGCGTGCGATATCTACCGTCCCGCCGCCATCAAGCAGCTGCAGGTCGTGGGTTCGCAGCTGGGTATCCCCGTGTTTGAAATGGGCCAGACAAACCCCGTCGACATTGCAAAGGCCTCAATCGCGCACGCCGTGCGCCACGGCAACGACATGGTCTTTCTCGACACGGCGGGCCGCCTGCACGTCGATGAGGCGCTCATGGATGAGCTGAAGGCAATCAAGGCCGCCGTCAAGCCCACGGAGATTTTACTTGTGGTCGATGCTATGACCGGTCAGGACGCGGTGAACGCCGCGCAGACGTTCAACGAATACCTCGACATCGGCGGTGTGATGCTGTCAAAGCTTGACGGCGATGCCAGAGGCGGCGCGGCCCTTTCCGTCAAGGCCGTCACGGGAAAGCCCATCAAGTTCATCGGCACGGGTGAAAAGCTCGATCAGATCGAGCCGTTTCACCCCGGCCGCATGGCCTCGCGTATCCTTGGAATGGGCGATGTGCTGACGCTCATTGAGAAGGCCGAGGCTGCGTTTGATGCGAAGAAGGCCGCCGAACTCGAGCAGAAGCTCAAAAGCAACAAATTCACTCTGGCCGATTTCTACGATCAGCTCGTGCAGCTCAAGGGCATGGGCAGCCTGCAGGATATTGCCGGTATGATGCCGGGCATGAACATGGGCGCGCTCAAAAACGCGACGGTCGATGAAAAGGCGCTCTCGCGCACCGAGGCGATCATTCAGTCGATGACGCCGTATGAGCGCGAAAACCCTTCCGTCCTCAACCACAGCCGCAAGCGCCGGATTGCTGCCGGTGCCGGCGTCAAGGTCGAGGAGATTAACCGGCTGCTCAAGCAGTTCGATATGATGAACCAGATGATGAAACAGTTCTCCGGCCCGGGTGCTTCAAAAAAGATGAAGCGTATGGGCAAAATGGGAGGCTTCCCGGGAATGCCGGGCGGCTTCGGCATGTAACTCACGTCGTTTCGCCCGCCGTTTTTGGGCAAGGGCTTTACGAAATAGAAAAAGAAAGATTTATTTTTGGAGGAACATTACCATGGTCAAGATCAGACTCAGAAGAATGGGCGCGAAGAAGAATCCCTACTACCGCATCGTTGTTGCCGACTCCCGCTTCCCGCGCGATGGCCGCTGCATCGAAGAGATCGGCACCTACGATCCCAAGGCTGACTCCGCCGTTACCGTTGACGCCGAGAAGGCCAAGCAGTGGATCAAAAATGGCGCTCAGCCCACCGATACCGTCCGCGGCCTGCTGAAGAAGGCAAACGTCCTGTAAGCCGCAGGAGTACCGGCTATGAAAGAACTTTTGCTGTATATGGCAAAGAGCTTGGTCGACAACCCTGACAGCGTTCGCGTCGACGAGATTGCCGGCGAGGACGACATGACGGTGCTCGAGCTGCGTGTTGCGCCCGAGGACATGGGCAAGCTGATCGGCCGTCAGGGCCGCATTGCCCGTGAAATCCGCACGATCATCAAGTCGGTTGCGCAGCGCACCGGCAAGAAGGTCTCTGTGGAAATTGTAGACTGAGAAACAAAACGCGCATCCGAACGGATGCGCGTTTTGTTTACGGCTTTCTGCGGCAAGCTTTTCTCTTGAAGCACAGCAAAAAACGCGGTATACTATCTAAAAGCAAGTATTTGGAGGCAAGCGCATGAAACAGGAATTTCTCGAGGCAGGGAAGATCGTCAGTACCCACGGGGTGCGAGGCGAGGTAAAAATACTGCCGTGGGCCGATGACGCAGACTTCCTCGTAGGGCTGCCGCGCGTGTTTTTGGCCGGACGCGAGTATACCGTGCAGCACAGCCGCGTGCAGAAATCATGCGTGCTCATGAAGCTGGCAGGCATTGACGATGTGGACGCGGCGGCAAAACTGCGCGAGCAGGTGGTCTGCATCCACCGCAGTGACGTTGAATTGCCAGAGGGCTCGGTCTTTATCGCCGACCTCATCGGCCTGCGCGTGATCGCAGACGGAGAGGAGATCGGCAAAGTGACCGACATTCTGTCTATGCCCGGAAACGACGTGTATGTTGTGACCGGCTGCCGTGAGTATCTCATACCGGCTGTGCCGGAGTTCATCCTTGCGCGCAATCTGGAAGAGGGCTTTGTGCGCGTGAAGCTGATCGAGGGGATGTAGGCCATGCGCTTTGACATTATGACGCTGTTTCCCGACGCGGTGGACGCGATGATGCAGACCAGCATCCTTGGCCGCGCGCAGAAAAAGGGCCTCATTACCATCCGTACGCACCAGATCCGCGACTACACGACCAACAGGCAGAATCAGGTGGACGACTATCCCTACGGCGGCGGACGTGGGGCCGTGATGCAGTGCGACCCGCTGTATCACTGCTGGGCCTCGATTTTGGATGAACTGGGCGCGCCGGCGCATACGATCTATCTTTCACCCTGCGGACAGGTGTTCCAACAGGAAAAAGCAAAGCAGCTGCAGGCGAACTATGAGAACATCATTCTCGTCTGCGGCCACTATGAGGGGATCGATCAGCGCTTTATCGATGAATGTGTGGACGAGGAAATTTCCGTCGGAGATTTTGTCCTAACGGGCGGCGAGCTGCCCGCCATGCTCATAACCGACGCGGTTTCGCGGCTGGTGCCGGGTGTTTTGGGAGACGAGGTCTGCTTCACCGACGAGAGCCACTGGGACGGGCTGTTGGAATATCCGCAGTATTCGCGCCCGGATGAATGGCATGGCCTGCGTGTGCCGGAGGTGCTTTTGTCGGGAGACCATGCCAAAGTCGAGCGCTGGCGCAAAAAGCAATCGATCCTGCGCACGATGCGCCTGCGGCCGGATATGTTTCAGAAACTGAGATTTCCCTATAAGACACGAGCTGAGCGGAAATTTATTGCAGAACTGGAGGCGGAGGATAATGACTTCAGAAATCGAGACCCTAAAAACCTGGATTACAGAAAGTGACAACATCGTGTTCTTCGGCGGCGCCGGCGTGAGTACCGAGAGCGGGATCCCGGACTTCCGCAGCGTCGACGGCCTGTACCACCAGAAATTTGACTACCCGCCCGAACGAATTCTCAGCCACTCGTTTTTCTATCAAAACACCGAGTATTTTTACCGCTTTTATCGCGAGAAGATGCTGCCGCTGGAGGCGCAGCCCAACACCGCGCACAGAAAGCTGGCGGAACTGGAACGTGCGGGAAAGCTGCGCGCCGTGGTGACGCAGAACATCGACGGCCTGCACCAGAAGGCAGGCAGCAAACATGTCTTTGAACTGCACGGTTCGATCTGGCGCAACAATTGCCAAAAGTGCGGTAAATTTTATCCGCCTGAGTACATCCGCGACTGTGACAGCGTGCCGCGCTGTACCTGCGGCGGCATTGTCAAGCCGGACGTGGTACTCTATGAGGAGGGGCTAAGCGAATCATGCATCGAAGGCGCTGCCCGCGCGATCTCGGATGCAGAGGTTCTGATTGTCGGCGGCACGTCGCTCACGGTCTATCCCGCCGCGGGCCTCATCCGCTATTATCGCGGGCACAAGCTGGTGCTCATCAACCGCGATGAGACGCCGTATGATTCGTATGCCGATCTCGTGCTGCGCGAGCCCATCGGTGAGGTGTTTTCTCAGATGTAAAGCAGATGTCGGGCTTGGAACTGCGCGCGGTCGACCGCACAAATATCTGGAAACTGGTAAAGCTGTCCGTCTCGGACGAGCAGCGAGATTTCATTGCCACCAACACGGAAAGTATTCTCGAGGCGTACACGACCATCACCTCCGGCGGCGTGGCGCTGCCGTTCGGCATTTTTGACGGCGAGCAGCCGGTTGGCTTTGTGATGCTGGGCTATGGCCGGCTGGATGACGACGACCCGTCGGTTGCGGACGGCAATTACTGCCTCTGGCGGTTCATGATCGACAAGTCTTTTCAGCGCCGCGGCTACGGTAAAAAAGCCCTGCAGCTTACGCTGGACTATATCCGGACGTTTCCCCGTGGGCCGGCAGAATGGTGCTGGCTGTCATACGAGCCGGAAAATGAAGCTGCCAAGGCGCTCTACCACGCGGCAGGCTTCCGCGAGACCGGCGAGATTTGCGGCGATGAAGTCGTGGCCGTTCTGCATCTGTAATCAGCAAAACCCCGGGAGCAATGCTCCCGGGGTTTGTGCGTTTACGCCTGTGCATCTGCGCAGTCAGCCGCGTCCAGAACTGCTTCCTCCGCCGACTGCTGCGCAAGAATCAGAATCTCACGCGCACGGCCGTAATTCTGCGCTTCCATCTGCTCCACTGCGTCCGCGCAGGCCGCAAATAACCGATGATACAGTGTTCCATAGTCCATATCAATCACCTCTGTATACAATTAGATATCATATATGATAT
>JAEDFW010000006.1 GCA_016297855.1 Oscillospiraceae bacterium | reverse complement strand
AGTCGTTGATATTCACGCCGCCCGGCTTGTCGATATACAGCCGCAGAAACCACGCACCGCCCTCGCGGACGTACTCCACGTCCCACAACGAGCAGCCGTGCGCCTGCACGATGGGCTCGGAAAACTGCCACACCATGTCGGTGATCTTCATGAAAAACACCCTTTCTCAGCAAGAAAGAGTGGGGAACCGTTCCCCACTCTCCATCTAACCTCTATACGAACATCTGGATTATATCATCTATTCTGTGAAAATGCAAGAAGAATATTCCGAAATAACGATATTTACACCTGCTTTTTATGGCGAATTTCGGAAATCCCCGTCCACTGCGTGTTTTTTGCACGCTGGGGGTGTCATTTGCCGGCGCAGTGTGGTATACTGAATAAAATATGTGCAACGGAAGGAAAACGTTATGAAATACATTCGGGCGATTCTCATTGTGCTCGTCGTGGTACTGGCCGCTGTGGCACAGGGATTCTCACGCACGGCTGCGCAGACGGGCGCGGCACTGGGGCTTATCATCGTGTCCGTGCCGGCTGTTTTGCTGGCGGTGGCGGCGGCGTTCAGCCGGGCAAAGCAGCGGACATATCAGCAGGTGTTTTCCCCGCAGAAGGCGGATACCGCGCTCTCGCTGCTAAGTGCGCTCTGCCTGGCCATCGGCGGCGTGCTGCAGCTCATGCAGGGCGGGCTGGTCTGGGCGGGGCTTGGCATATTGTGCATGCTCGGTGCATTCGGGCTGGCTATGGGCGCGATCTACCGCCAGCGCGGGAAGAATCCGCCCGCGCGCTGCTATGTGCTCGCCGTTCTGTTTTATGCGCTGAGACTTTTCCGCGACTTCCGTCACTGGATGGTCGACCCCGCGATTCTGGACTACTGCTTTCTGCTCTTCGCGATGATCAGCTTCATGCTGGCGGCGTATCACATGGGCGCGTTCAGCTTTGACAGGGGCGACAGCCGCGCGCTGACGTTCTTCGCACTCTCCGGCGTCTATTTCTGTGCCGCCTCGACGGGCTTTATCAGCCTGAAGGCAGACGGTTTCGTATTTGGCGGCAGCGCACTGTGGCTGCTGGCGTGCCTGCTGCAGATGAGCGATTACAGGCAGGCGCAAAAACCGGCGCAATCGCCCGCAGAGGAGCAGTAGACCCCGTTCAGACAGACTTGCGCCCGCCGCACTTCCCCAAATGCGGCGGGCGTTATCAGGAGTATTGGAATTGCTTAACCGATGATGCGAGTTTAGCATATTCCCCGGAGCGGCACAAGCCGCCCCGGGGGATATTTTTTCAGGTTACCGGGTCGAATTGTTCAAAAATAGGGATCGCGCCTTCGCACTCGCACGTGTCCAGATCCTGCTTTGTGCGGATCGTCCAGCGCACAGGCTGGGCGTGCCACAGCGTTTCACAAAGCCGCGGGCTGAGCTTGTGCCGGTCTTCAAACTTGTACGCGATGAAGTCCGGCCGCGTGAGGAAGTTCAGCAGCAGATTTGTGACAATGAATCGCTTATAAAACGGCAGTCCCGCACGGTCCTTTTCAAAATTCATTGAAAGCTGGCCGCGGCAGAAGTCGGGACGCAGCTTTCTGACGTCCATCAGCGCAAACGGATCGAACGATTCGATGCAGAACCGGCCGCGGTAGCTGTCAAGGCGTTTACACACGGCCTTGCTCAGAGCAAAGTGGTTGCCGCGCGCTGTTTTCAGCTCGATGATGAGCGGTGTTTTGCCCTCAAACAGCGCCAGCACCTCATCAAAAAGCGGTACATGCTCCTGCGTGCCCTCAAGACGGTAATTCGCCAGTTCTTCGCGCGTGAGATCTTCAATCTCCACGTCTGCACCCGCGGTTCGCAGTAGGCTGGAGTCGTGCATCACAGCCAGCGTGCCGTCTTTGAGCAGATGTACATCCAGCTCTGCACCCCATCCGTGCTGCACCGCGCGGCGAAATGCCGCCATCGAATTTTCGGGAACCTGCGGCTTATCGTGGTAACCGCGGTGCGCGTAGCGGAAACGCTTCAGTTCCTCCATGGCCTTCTTGCCCGGCCGCGCCGCCAGCAGCAGAAGATATGCGCAGAAAAGCGCCAGCAGAATCAGAAGTAAAATCAGGGTTGTTTTCAATTTGCTCGCTTCCTTTTAGTCATCCATGGCTTCAAAGGCTTCCAGACCCTTTTTCGGCGCTGCCTTGCTGTCGCCGTGGCGGACGAACAGCATCGTCACAAACGCCATCGCCACGAAAAACGCTGCGTACGGGAACAGTACCTGATAGCTGATTTTGCGCATCAGCGTACCGGCCAGCACCGGCGTAACGATCTGCGCGGCCATGGAGGCGGTATAGTAGTAGCCGGTGAATTTGCCGATGTCCGAGCCCTTGCACATCTCGACCACCATCGGCAGCGAATTCACGTTGATGGCTGCCCATGCCAGGCCCACGAGTGCAAAGACGGCGTACATGATGGCGTTGATACTGGTGAACATGGTTGTGAGCACATAGCCCGAGGCAAAGCAGGCGGTCAGCAGGATAATGCCGCCCTGAATGGTGCGCCTGCGGCCAATCTTCGCGGCAATGGCGCCGATGGGGATGTACGAAACGATAGCGCCTGCCGTGGCAACGAGCAGGCAGGTGGACGCACCGCCGAGACCCTGTCCCATGACCTCGTCGATATAGGTGGTGAACCACGTCGTCACGCCGTTGTAGCCGATGAACCACAGCGCGATGGAGGCAAGTAAAAAGCCCAGACTTTTCTTGACGGATTTGGGGAGCACTTCGTTGCCCGATTCGTCCTGCGTGGCAAGATTCCACTCAGGATGCTGCGCCTCCAGCGCCTTGTTTTCCGCCGTGAGCTTTGGTTCCTTGATCGTGAGAAACAGCGCTCCCACAGCCACAAACATGATTGATGCCACCACGATGAACAGCGGCTGATAATTGACATGCGCAAGCCCTGCGATCTTTGCGTTGGGATACAGCACAGCCGCCACGATAAGATACACAAGCCCGCCGACTGCTCCCATGAGGTTGATGATGGCGTTCGCGCGTGAACGAAGCGGCTTCGGCGTCACGTCCGGCATCAGCGCCACGGCGGGCGAGCGGTAGGTTCCCATGGCGATGAGAAGAAGACCCAGAACGATCACAAACGACACGGTCTTACATGTGCTCGGTGCAGCGGCGTAGCTGTTGTCCAGAACCGGCAGCAGGTTCAGAAGAATGATTGCGCAGCCGGTGCCGAACAGAATGAACGGCATGCGCTTGCCGATTTTCGTGGTCGTGCGGTCAGACAACGTGCCGAAAAGCGGAAGCAGGAACAGCGCCAGAATATTGTCCGCCGCCATAATCGCGCCGGAGAAGGTCTCGTTCATATGGAAGGTTTTGGTGAGGATCAGCGGCACAACGCTGTCGTACATCTGCCAGAACGCGCAGATGGATAAGAACGCCAAACCGACCAGAACCGTGCGCTTGTTGTTGAGCTTCATGTGAGAATCTCCTTTATAAATCAGTTGCGTTTCGCGGGGTTTGGCAAATCTGCGGCAGCAGCGGATGAAATATCCCGGCCGGCAGAAAATACCTTTTTCATTATAATCGATACAGGCAGATTTTGCAGCAGTTTTTTCAAACATTTGACTTTCTGCACCGAATTTTTTACAATACTCTCTAATGAAGCAACCGCGCCGCGGCACAGGCTGGAACGCGGGTCTTAAAAAACGGAAGGAGGCGCGCGGAATGGAGCGTTTGCCCGCAGGACTTGCCGGGAAATTGGTCGCGTGGTATCGTGCGGGACACCGCGACCTGCCGTGGCGGCAGGATAAAGAGCCGTACCACGTTTGGCTGTCGGAGATTATGCTGCAGCAGACGCGCGTTGAGGCCGTCAAAGGTTATTACGCGAGGTTCCTGCGCGAGCTGCCCACCATTGAGGCGCTTGCCGCGTGCGAACCAGACCGGCTGCAGAAACTTTGGGAGGGTTTGGGTTACTACAGCCGCGTGCGCAACCTGCAGAAGGCGGCGCGGATAATTGTAAACGATCTGGGCGGTGAATTTCCGCGCACGTTGGATGAAATCAGAATATTGCCCGGTGTCGGTGCGTATACTGCCGGGGCGATCGCATCGATCTGCTTTGAACTGCCCGCACCGGCAGTGGACGGCAATGTGCTTCGTGTGCTCTCGCGCGTCATGGCCGACGATTCCTGCGTGTCAAAGCAGGCGGTAAAAGACGGATACAGCGCAAAGCTGGCGGAAGTTTACCCTGCTGGCGCGTGCGGCGATTTTACGCAAAGCTTGATGGAGTTGGGCGCAACGGTGTGCCTGCCCAACGGTGAGCCGCGCTGTGAGACATGCCCCATCGCCTCTGTTTGCCGGGCGCGTGCAGATGGAGCGCAGAAGCGTTATCCGGTCAAGGAGGCGAAAAAAAACCGGCGCATGGAAAATCTCACAGCCTTTCGCCTTCTCTGCGGAGAAAAATGCGCCGTCAGAAAGCGCGTGGACGCAGGACTTCTGGCAGGGCTGTGGGAGCTTCCAAACGTTCCGGGCTTGCTTGATGCATCCGGGGCGCTGGCGCTGCTGGAAACGTGGGATTTGCAGCCGCGTGAGCTTGTCAGCATGCGCGAAAAGACGCATATTTTTACGCACGTCGCGTGGAATATGCGCTGCTTTACCGTCGTGTGCGCGCGCGAGGCGGCAGGCTTTACCTGGGTCGACGGCGCCCGCTTCGATCACGATATCGCGCTGCCCACGGCGTTCCGCCAGTTCTGGGAATAATCGGAGGCCGAACCGGATGGTTCGGCCTCCTGATATCGGCTGTTGTGAAATGATTGCTTCAGTGATCGGATTTCAGACCCGCGCCGCACATCGTGATGAGGCAGTCAGGTGTCTGGCCGTACATCTGGCAGTAACGTAAGTACGCCGCGTAGTTGGCGGCGGTGGTGTGCTCGCAGTACACGCCTTTTCTGGCCAGTGCCGCACGCGCGGCCAGAATCTGATCTTCAGGTGCGTGGACAAAACGCACACCGTATTGTTTGGCATACTTCAAGATTTCTCCTGCGCGCATGGGCTTGCCGATGGCAATACCCTCAGCGATGGTGGGCTGCGGCGTTACAGCAGCGGCTTCGTCCAGTCCCAGCTCCGCCGCCTGCAGCAACGGGTCGCACCGCTCGGACTGCACAGCGATGATCTGCGGTATTTTTTCGATGCAGTGGCTTTGCATCAGGTGCTCCAGCGCGAAGATCGCGCCGAGAAACAGCGTGCCGTTTCCCACAGGAATGACAAGATTGTCGGGAATTCTGCCAAGCTGCTCAAAGACCTCATAGATATAGGTCTTTGTTCCCTCATAGAAATAGGGGTTATAGACGTGATTGGCGTAGTACACGCTGTCTCGCTCCACAGTTTCGCGGCACACGTCGGCGCAGTGGTCGCGTGAGCCGGGCACGACGGTACAAACCGCACCGTGTGCGCGGATCATATCGATTTTCTTGGGAGACGTGCCTTCCGGTACAAAGATCTCGCACGCGATGCCGGCTTTGGCGCAGTAGGCCGCGACGGAGTTCCCGGCGTTGCCGCTGGAATCCTGCACTACCTTGTCCACACCGATGGCCTTCGCGTGCGCGATCAGAACCGCTGCGCCGCGGTCTTTATACGACAGCGTGGGCATGCAGTAGTCCATTTTCAAAAGGACGTTCTCATCCAGCCGGACAATGCCCGTCATCCCTTCGCCGAGCGTCACATCGCGCCAGCTGCCATCTTCCAGCGCCAGAAACCGCCGGTAGCGGAAGATGCTCCACTCGCTGCGGTCGATTTTTTCAAGGGAAAACGGCTCGGGCTTGACCGGCAGCGTCCAAAGTCCGCCGCAATCACATTTTGCGCTGCGGGTTGTGACGCGCTCGCGCCGGCCGCAGGCTGCGCATACATATTCCATAATCTGCTCCTTTTGCCGCGTATGCGGCTCACAGAAATTCGCGAAAACCCTCCTCAAACCGCTGCGCAGCAAAATCGCGCAGCGCGCTGCAGTATTGCGCATAGGCGGTGAGCAGAGCTTTCGCCTGCCCGGTCAGCACCGCACCTCCTCCGTTTTTGCCGCCTGTTGTCGATACCAGCAGCGCGAAGCCGAGTCCGGCTTCCGCGTTTTTGATAATGGTCCACGCTTTGGAATAGGCCATGCCAATGGAAGCAGCAGCCGCGCGCAGCGAATGCAGCGCTTCGACCTTTTCCAGCAGCGTGGCCACGCCGGGACCAAAGCATTTCTCCGCGCCGAAGATGCGCACGGAGACCACAGGGTGTAATTTCGTATCCATATGACCATGATAGCACGCAGAAAAAGCAACTGTCAACGCAAAAGCGCACGCCTTGACGTTTTTTCGTACGCGTGTTATCCTAGAAAAAGAATATCGGTAAGGAGGCGGACGCGTGGAACTGACAACGGCGCTGCAAATGACGCCTGGCGTGACGGCCGTCATTGGCGGCGGCGGAAAAACAACGCTGTTATACGCGCTTGCGGACGAGCTGCAGCGCGTTGGGCGTGTGATCATATGCACCACGACGCACATTTTGCCGCCTGCGCATCTGCCGTGCGTCTTATCGGGCGGCGAGTCGGCGCTTCGCGGTGCACTGGAGCAAGGCTCGGTCATTTGCGCCGGAACGCAGGCGGAAAACGGCAAGCTGACAGCGCCGGAGGTCTCATTTGACGTGCTTGTGCATCTGGCGGACTATGTTCTCGTGGAGGCAGACGGCTCAAAAGGCTTGCCCATGAAAGCCCATGCCGCGCACGAGCCGGTCATCCCGCCCGAGGCGGATCAGACAATCTGCGTCGTGGGCGCGAGCGGCTTTGGAAAGCCTGTCCGCCTTGCCGCGCACCGGCCGGAACTGTATGCCGCGCGGCTGGGTGTGCGTCTTGAAACGATCGTCACGCCGGAGCTGGCGGCGCAGTATCTCAATTTGGAGCGGCTGCACACGCGCGTGCTCGTCAATCAGTGCGACACGCCGGAGCAGCAGGCGTTTGCGTGCCGTTTTGCCGCGCAGGCGGAAAGCCCCGTGTGCATCGGCGCATTACAGAAAGGGTGGTTGAAATGCTTGTTCTGATTCGAGGCGCCGGCGATCTCGCGTCCGGGATTGCGCTGCGGCTTTTCCATGCGGGTTTTTCCGTAGTGATGACGGATCTGCCGCAGCCCACGGCCATTCGCCGTACGGTGTCGTTTTCGCAGGCGCTGCGCTTTGGCAAAACTACAGTGGAGCATGTAACGGCTGTGCGCGCCCAGACAAAAGAAGACGTGCAGGCTGCGCTCGAGGCCGGGCGTATCCCTGTGCTGGCCGACCCGGAAGCCGCATGCGCCCGCTGGTTGCGGCCGGACGCGCTGGTGGATGCAATTCTGGCCAAGCGCAATCTGGGCACGGCGATTACGGATGCGCCGGTCGTCATCGGTGTGGGGCCGGGCTTTACGGTGGGGATTGACTGCCACGCCGTCGTGGAGACAATGCGCGGACACACGCTGGGCAGGGTTATCCGCGAGGGAAGCGCGCTTCCCAACACCAACATACCCGGACTCATCGGCGGCTTTGCCGGTGAGCGGGTGCTGCGTGCACCCGACGACGGGATTTTCCGCCAGAAGCTGGAGATCGGCGCAATGGTCGCGCCCGGCGACGTGGCCGGCACGGTGAACGAAAAACCCATGGTCTGCACCATCGCCGGCGTTCTGCGCGGCATTCTGCCCGACGGTACGCCGGTGTACAAGGGCATGAAATCCGGCGACGTTGATCCGCGCGCCGATGAGGCGGCGTGCCATACCGCATCGGATAAGGCCATTGCCATCGGCGGCGGCGTGCTGCAGGCGATTCTGGAATACACGGGCGTTCTGCGCGGCGTGCGCGGGCAGAACACACTGGGGAGGTAAGAAGATGGACGATATCAAACTGACGAAGCTCTCCAAATGTGCCGGGTGCGGCGCAAAGGTCGGCGCGGGGGTACTCAGCCAGCTTTTAGAGGGTATTCGCGTACACCACGACCCCAACCTGATCGTGGGCTTTGATAAGAGCGATGACGCGTCGGTCTACAAGGTATCCGATGAACTGGCCATCGTGCAGACGGTGGACTTTTTCCCGCCGATTGATGACGATCCGTACACCTTCGGCCAGATCGCGGCGACGAACGCGCTGTCGGATATCTATGCGATGGGCGCAGAGCCGAAGCTGTGCCTGAACATCATGGCCGTGCCGGAATCGATGCCGCGCGAGGCCGTACACGCGATGCTGCGCGGCGGCTATGACAAGGTCTACGAGGCGGGCGCGCTCATCACCGGCGGTCATTCCATTCACGACGACGAGCCGAAGTACGGTCTGGCCGTGACGGGCTTTGCCCATCCCGACAAGGTGCTGACAAACTCCGGCGCAAAAGAAGGTGACGTATTGTTTCTGACGAAGCCGCTCGGCATCGGCGTTGCGACGACAGCCGCACGGGCGGGACTTGTGTTGGAGGAAACAAGAAAATACGCCGTACAGCTTATGACCACGCTCAACAAATCGGCGCGCGACGCGATGGTGCGCTACCGCGTGCACGCCTGCACCGACGTGACGGGCTTCAGCCTGCTGGGGCATCTGCTGGAGATGACGCAGGGAAGCGGGCTGTCCGCCCGGATCGATACGGAAAAGGTCACATTTCTGCCCGAGGTGCTGGAGCTGGCGCGCATGGGCGTGCTGCCGGCGGGGCTTTACCGCAACCGCAGCTTCGCTGAAGCAAGCGTCGAGCCGGGGGATGTCGAGCTGGCTGTGCAGGATCTTCTCTACGATCCGCAGACAGCGGGCGGGCTGCTCATCGCCGCACACCCTGATGATGCGGACGCGCTGCAAGACGCACTGGAAGCAAGCGTTCCCTGCGCGCAGCGCATCGGGTGTCTGCTCGCGTATGACGGCGGCGCGCGCATCTGCCTTCGCTGAAAGGAGCGCAGGATGGAAGAATATATTCTGGCACCTGAGGACAGCGCGCGCATCGTCGGCGATGAGATGATCGAGCTGTTCTGCGACCGGCGCACGATGATCTTTTTTGCGGTGGGGCAGTTGGAAACCGTTTGCCGCGTGACAGGCCTGCCGGTGGACGGATCGCAGGAAGAAGCGCTGCGCTTTACGGGACCGGACAGTCTGATGCAGAAGCGGTATGCGGTGCTTGTGCCGCAGTCGCATCCGGATTACGCTGCGCTCCGCGCGGCACTTTCGGAAACGGCCGAGCCACAGCCGTATCAGAAGCGCATGTGCGACCATACCGGGCCGCGCCGGCACTGACACGAATACACGCAGAAAGAGCGGGTAGCCGCTCTTTCTTTTTCTGCAGCAGGGAAGAGACAGTTTCCCCTAAAAAATCCGAATTTTTGTAGGCTTGACCATAAGAAAGTCTCTGTTGCCGCTGGAAAAAAGCTGCCGGATACGTTATAATGAAAAAAACCGCTGCTGGCAGCGGAGTAAGGAGTGGTGAGATTGGCGGAGTCTGAATATGTCATTGAGATGCTGCATATCACGAAAGAGTTCCCCGGCATCAAGGCAAATGACGATATCACGCTGCAGCTGCGGCGCGGCGAGATCCATGCGCTGTTGGGAGAAAACGGCGCCGGCAAATCGACGCTGATGAGCGTGCTGTTTGGCCTGTATCAGCCCGAGCAGGGCGTCATCAAGAAAAACGGCGAGGTTGTGAAGATCAACGACCCGAACGACGCAAACGACCTTAACATCGGTATGGTGCACCAGCATTTCAAGCTGGTCGAGTGCTTCACGGTGCTTGACAACATTATTTTGGGCGTTGAGCCTTGCCACGCGGGCTTTTTGCAGAAAAAGCAGGCACGGGAAAAGGTCATCGCGCTGTCGGAAAAGTACGGCCTGCGTGTCGATCCCGACGCGCGTGTGGAAGATATTTCAGTCGGTATGCAGCAGAGAACGGAAATTCTCAAGATGCTCTACCGTGACAATGAAATTCTCATTTTTGACGAGCCGACGGCAGTCCTGACACCGCAGGAGATCGACGAGCTGATGCAGATCATGAAGAATCTTGCCGCCGAGGGCAAGTCCATTCTTTTCATCTCCCACAAGCTGGCTGAAATCATGGCTGTGGCCGACCGCTGCACGGTTTTGCGCAAGGGCAAATACATCGGCACTGTCAACACAAACGAGACGACGATGGAAGAACTCTCGGCGATGATGGTCGGCCGCCAGGTCAGCTTCAAGGTCGACAAAGAAGACCGCGCGCCCGGCGAGGTCGTACTCGATGTGCAGCATCTTACGGTTCCATCGAAACTCCATAAAAACAACGCCGTCAAGGACGTGTCGCTGCAGGTTCGGCGCGGCGAAATTGTCTGTCTTGCCGGCATTGAGGGCAACGGCCAGACCGAGTTTGTCTACGCGCTCACAGGTCTGGAGCGTCAGTCGGCCGGTACGATTACGCTTTGCGGCAACGATATTTCCAAAGCCAGCATTCGTCAGCGCTCCAAGGACGGCATGAGCCACATTCCCGAGGACCGGCACAAGCACGGTCTGGTGCTCGATTTCACGCTTGAACAGAATATGGTGCTGCAGCGCTACTGGCAGCCGCAGTTTCAGAAGGGTGGCTTTATCAAATTTGACGCTGTGCGCGAATATTCCGACAAGCTGATCGAGCAGTATGACGTGCGCTCCGGTCAGGGCTCGGTCACCGTCGCGCGCAGCATGTCCGGCGGCAACCAGCAGAAGGCCATCGTCGCGCGTGAGATCGACAAAGAGCCGGAGCTTCTCGTCGCGGTGCAGCCAACGCGCGGACTCGACGTCGGCGCGATTGAGTACATTCACAAGCAGCTGGTCGCCCAGCGCGACGAGAACAAAGCGGTGCTGCTGGTCTCGCTCGAGCTTGATGAGGTCATGAATGTCTCCGACCGCATCCTGGTTATGTACGACGGTGAGATCGTCGGCGAGTTTGATCCCAGGCAGGTCACCGTAGAAGAGCTTGGCCTGTACATGGCCGGCGCAAAGAGAATGTAAGGGGGCCTCACAATGAAGAAAAAACAGTCGCTTCTGGCATCGGACGGCTTTGTGTCGCTGCTGTCTAGCATTATCTGCATCCTCATCGGTCTTGTGGTAGGCTTCGTGGTTTTGCTGCTGCTCGGCGGTGAGAAGGCGTATTCGGACGGCTTCAAGCAGATCCTGCTCGGCGGATTTTATATGATGCCCTCCGGCATCGGCAAGGAGATCGTCACGGCTGCGCCTTTAATCATGTGCGGCCTTTCCGTCGCATTTGCGTTCAAGACGGGCCTTTTCAACATCGGCGCTGCAGGGCAGTATACACTCGGCGCGTTCGGCGGTTTGATTTTCGCCATTCTGCTGCACGCACCATGGTATGTGTGCCTGCTCATGGCTACGGTGTTCGGCGCTGTGTGGGGCGCGCTGCCCGGCATTTTCAAGGCATTTCTGAACGTCAACGAGGTCATCACCTCCATCATGTTCAACTGGATCGGCCTGTACGGCTGCAATACCATCATGTATGGCCGCGGCTCGGGTGCGATGTACAATGCCAAGCAGTCAAAAACGTTCCCTGTAACCGGTGATTCGCTCATCCCGTCGAAGATCTTCGGTTGGGATATGGCCGAGACGTTCAGCTACAAGTCCTGCACCATTGCAATTTTTCTGGCCATCATCGTGGCCGTCATTCTCTACATCGTACTCAATAAAACCACCTTCGGCTACGAGCTCAAGGCCTGCGGCAACAACCGCAACGCCGCCAAGTACGCCGGCATCAACGAGCGCCGCAACGTCATCCTCTCCATGGTCATCGCCGGTGCGCTGGCGGGCTTCGGCGCAGGGCTGTATTACCTGTCCGGCGCTGCGCAGTGGATTCCCGGTGATTCCACGGCGCTGCCCAGCGAAGGCTTTGACGGTATCTCGGTTGCGCTTCTGGCTTCGTCAAACCCCATCGGCGCGATTTTCTCAGCGCTGTTTATTTCCCACATCACAACAGGCGGCGGCTTTATGAATGCCTCGATGTTCCCGCCTGAAATTGCAGATATTATCTCCGGCATCATTATCTACCTGTGTGCGTTCTCACTGCTGTTCCGCAGCATGTTCCGCAATCTTCTCAGCGGAAGCAGAAAAGATAAGGTGCGGAAAAAACAAACACCGCAGGTGACGGATACACCAGCGAACGGACCTGCGGCCGCTGACGGAAAGGAGAGTGAATAAGTATGCTTCTGATGCTGAAATATGCGCTGATGTCTGCGACGGTTCTGATGCTGGTCGCGCTGGGCGGCTGTTTCTCCGAGCATTCCGGCGTCATCAACCTCGCGCTTGAGGGCATCATGGTCATCGGCGGTCTGATGGGCATTCTGATTCTGAATCTTCTGCCGCCGGATATGCTGCCGGTATGGAAGGTTGTACTTTCCATCGCAGCTGCGGCCGTGTCCGGTATTGTGTATTCGGCGCTTTTGGCCTTTTCGGCCATCAACCTCAAGGCCGACCAGACCATCGGCGGCACGGCGCTGAATCTTCTTTCCACGGCAATTGCCATGGTCGTGGCCAAGCGCTTCAACGGCAGCCAGTCCGCAAAGCTCAGCTACGACAACACGCCGTTCATGTTCCAGATCGGCGGGCTGACCGTGAACGTGTTTTTATTCATCAGCATTGCGCTTCTGATCGCGTCGATCATCGTGCTGTATAAAACGCGATTCGGCCTTCGGCTTCAGGCGTGCGGCGAGCATCCTCAGGCAGCTGACTCGGTCGGTATCAACGTCTATAAAATGCGCTGGTCGGGCGTCCTGATCTCCGGTTTCCTCGCCGGGATCGGCGGCTTTGCCTACATTGTGCCTGCCGTGCAGGTGTGGAACTTCGAAGTCGGTGTGGCCGGTATGGGCTTTCTGTCCCTCGCGGTCATGATTTTCGGCCAATGGAAGCCGGGGCGGATCGCATTGGCAGCCATTTTCTTCGCCATATTTAAATCGCTGGCCAATATCTACGACTCCATCAGCTGGCTCAACGCACTGCATCTGACGAAGGAACTGTATAATATGATGCCGTTCGCGGCGTCCATGATTATCCTCGCCTTTACCTCCAAGCGCTCGCGCGCACCGAAGGCCGAGGGCATTCCCTACGACAAGGGACAGAGATAACGCTTGTGCGCCCAAGGGTCAGGCCCTTGGGCGCACAGATTCCGGGGTTGTGCCCCGTAATTTGGTTCAGGAGGTAATGATCCATGCGAATGGTTGATTTGATCGAAAAAAAGCGCGACGGCGGGATCCTGTCCGATGACGAGATTCGCTTTATCATCGAAGGCTTCACGCAGGGCGCGATTCCGGATTATCAGATGTCCGCATTCGCCATGACTGTGTTTTACAGGGGGATGACCGACCATGAGACGGCTGTTCTGACCGACGCCATGATGCGCTCGGGAGACACAATCGATCTCAGCCGTTTCGGCACGAAATCGGTCGACAAGCACTCCACCGGCGGCGTTGGCGACAAGACCACGCTGATTCTTGCGCCCATTGTGTCGTGCCTCGGCGGCAAGATGGCGAAGATGTCTGGCCGAGGCCTTGGGCATACGGGCGGTACGGTCGACAAGCTCGAGTCCATCCCCGGCTACCGTACCACGCTCTCGGCAGAGGAGTTTATGCAGCAGGTGGAAGAGGTCGGCGTGGCCGTCATCGGCCAGTCGGGCAACCTCACGCCTGCCGATAAGAAGCTTTATGCGCTGCGCGATGTGACTGCTACCATCGATTCTCTTCCGCTCATCACATCGTCAATCATGTCCAAAAAGCTCGCGGCAGGCTCGCACTCGATCGTGTTGGACGTGAAGATTGGCTCCGGCGCGTTTATGAAAACGCTGGCAGACGGAAAAAAGCTGGCCGAAAACATGGTAGCGATCGGTAAGGCGTGCGGCCGGAACGTTACGGCGGTTATGACCAATATGGACATTCCGCTCGGCAATTACATCGGCAACGCCCTTGAAGTGATCGAGGCGGTTCAGGTGCTGCAGGGCCGCGGCTGCGAGGATCTGCAAAGCGTCTGCCGCGTGCTGGCGAGCAATATGCTCGCGCTGTGCAACGGCTGGGAACTTTCGTATGCTGAGCAGCAGGTGGATGAGGCCGTGGCCTCCGGCGCAGCGTTTGCGCAGATGAAGCGCTGGATCGCCGCGCAGGGCGGTGATGCGTCGGTGCTTGACGATACGGCCAAATTGCCGCAGGCGAGCGTGCAGTACGAGATCAAAGCGCCGCGATCGGGCTACATTCAACATATGGATACGCAGCTCGTCGGCGAAGCGTCCGCGATTTTAGGCGCTGGCCGCAAGACAAAGGAGGATTCCATCGACTTTGCTGCCGGTATCGTGCTGCAGAAAAAGACCGGTGATTTTGTTGAGGCTGGGCAGACGCTGGCCGTGCTGCACACGAACAAAGCAGAGACGCTTGGCGACAGTGAGCAGGTTTTCCTGCGCGCCATCACCTTCGGCGATATACAGCCGGAGATGCAGCCGCTCATCTACGGTGTCGTTCGTTAAGCGCGTAGGGAGGACAGAGAAATGAAGGATATGATCGTGATCGGCGTCGCGGGCGGCTCCGGCAGCGGCAAAACAACATTGGTCAAGGCGCTGATGAACCGTTTCGGCGATAATATCACCGTGCTCAGCCACGATAACTACTATAAACGCCATGACGAGCTGACGTATGAAGAACGCTCAAAGCTCAACTACGACCATCCCGATGCATTTGACACGGATATGATGATCGATCACCTGAAAAAGCTGCGCAGCTGGCAGGCCATTGACTGCCCGACGTATGACTACACCATCCACAACCGCGCAGAGGAGGTGCTGCACATCGAGCCGCGCCGCGTCATCGTGGTCGAGGGCATTTTGATCTTTGCCAGCAAGGCGCTGTGCGACGAGATGGATATCAAGATTTTCGTCGACGCAGACGCCGACGTGCGTCTGTGCAGGCGTATCCGCCGCGACGTGAAAAAGCGCGGCAGAAGCATCGACTCTGTCATCGAGCAGTATATGGCGACCGTCAAGCCCATGCACGAGCAGTTCGTCGAGCCGAGCAAGAAAAATGCGAACCTTATCGTGCCGGAGGGCGGCAAGAACCTCATCGCGCTGGAGATGATCATCAACCGCATCCAGCGGCATATCGATATGAAATAATGAACAGCAGCCCTCCCACCGGGAGGGCTGCTGTTTGTAATTACAGGCAGTGCTGTAAAAGCGCGTATAGCATTTGCGCATGGCGGCACTCGTCGGCCGCAAGGCTTTCAAATGTACACGCGTGCTCGCCTGCACGTTGGGCCAGTTCCGCGTATTGCCGGTGTCCTTTCAGCTCGCCGGCGTACTGCTCGCGCAGCGCTTCGTTCAGGCACGCCACGCACGCCGGACGCGACGGCTCGGGGCAGGCTTTTTTACCGGTCAGGATGTAATACATGGCGGACAACATCTTCGCGTGCCGTTTTTCATCGGCTGCGATGCTTTGCAGCGTCCGACGCACGCATCCGCACGCCATGCAGGCGAGGTGACAGTAGGTCGCGTGGTCATGCAGCTCGTCTTCGATCAGATCGAGCAGCATTTCTTCGTTCAAGGCAGGCTTCTGCTCACGCATCTGTGGGTTCTGCTTCGGCGCGTCGGAGATCTGGCACGACGCACCCATCACGCGGCTCCAGACGCGCTCGGCCTGTTTGGGGTCAATGTTGCTCATGAAATCCCTCCTTCCGTCCATCATATGAACTGCGGTGCTGGATTGCCTCTGCATAGCAGGAAGAAAATCACAAAAAATCGCCGAATAAGATGGTGTTTTTCCACGAAAAAACGGACTAAAAATCTTGTAATTGGGAAATGACTGTGCTAGAATATTTTTTCGTGAGATTCCGTATCAGAAGAAAGGGGCGCAGCAAATGACGCAGGATAAAATCAGAAATATTGCGATCATCGCGCATGTCGACCACGGTAAGACGACGTTGGTCGATGAAATGCTGAAACAGGGCGGCGTGTACCGGGAAAATCAGGTCGTGGCCGACCGCGTGATGGACTCGGGCGATCTCGAGCGCGAGCGTGGCATCACGATCCTGGCCAAGAACACCGCTGTTCATTATAAAGACTATAAAATCAACATCGTCGATACTCCGGGCCATGCCGACTTCTCCGGCGAGGTTGAGCGTATCCTCAAGATGGTTGACGGCGTATTGCTGCTGGTCGATGCCGCCGAAGGCCCGATGCCGCAGACGCGATTCGTGCTGCAGAAGGCGCTGGAGCTGGGCCACAAGGTTATCGTGGTCGTCAACAAGATCGACCGGCCTGATGCGCGCGTGCACGAGGTCATGGACGAAGTGCTGGAACTGCTGCTTGATCTCAACGCCACCGAGGAACAGTTTGACTCGCCGACGATCTTCTGCTCTGCGCGGCAGGGCACATCGTCCTATGGCCCCGACGATCCCGGCAAGGATCTGGTGCCGCTGTTTGAGACGATCATCAGCTATATCGACCCGCCCAAGGGAAATGCCGACGAACCGCTGCAGGTGCTCGTGTCGTCCATCGACTACAACGAATTTGTCGGCCGGATCGGCATCGGCCGTATTGAGCGCGGCACGATCAATCAGAATCAGGAAGTGCTGGTCACCGACTACCACGATCCGTCTTTCAGGCAAAAGGCGAAGATCGTCGCGCTGTATGAGTTCACGGGCCTT
This sequence comes from Oscillospiraceae bacterium, assembly GCA_016297855.1. Lineage (GTDB taxonomy): Bacteria > Bacillota > Clostridia > Oscillospirales > Oscillospiraceae > CAG-170. The sequence goes on along the minus strand of JAEDFW010000006.1, from coordinate 17,929 downwards.
GGCCGCAGCCCCATTCAGTCGGCCAGTGCAGGTGAAATCGTGGCCTTCTCGGGCATTTCCGATATTACCATCGGCCGCACCATCTGCGCGCCCGAGACCCCGGAGCCGCTGCCGTTTGTGAAGATATCCGATCCCACCATCGAGATGACCTTCTCCATCAACGATTCGCCGTTTGCAGGCCGTGAGGGCAAGTATGTCACCTCCCGCAACCTGCGCGACCGGCTGCAGCGCGAGCTGTTAAAAGACGTGTCGCTGCATGTGACCGAGGTCGGAACGGACGCATTCAACGTTGCTGGCCGCGGCGAGATGCACCTGTCGATCCTCATTGAGACAATGCGCCGCGAGGGCTATGAGTTTCAGGTCTCCACGCCGCACGTTCTGAATAAAGAGGTTGACGGCAAGCTCTGCGAACCGATCGAGCGCATGGTTGCCGACGTGCCCGAGAATTCTGTCGGCGCGGTCATCGACAAGATTTCGCAGCGCAAGGGCGAACTCACTACCATGACGCCTATCGGAAGCCGGATGCGGCTGGAATTTTTGGTGCCCACGCGCGGTCTGTTCGGCTACCGCAACGAATTTTTGACCGACACACGCGGCGAGGGCATCATGGCCTCCACGCTTGATTCCTACGCACCCGTGAAGGGCGAGATCGAGCGGCGGCAAACCGGCTCTCTGGTTGCATTTGAAACGGGCGAGGCGTGCGCCTATGGCCTTGGAAATGTGCAGGACCGCGGCACGCTGTTTATCGGCCCGGGCGTCGAGGTCTATGCCGGCATGATCGTGGGTATCTGTAACCGCAATGAGGATATGTCCGTGAACGTCTGCAAGAAAAAGCAGCTGACGAATATGCGGGCGGCCGGCTCGGACGAGGCCATCCGCCTTGCACCGCCGAAGATTCTGTCGCTTGAGCAGTGTCTGGAGTATCTGGCGGATGACGAGCTGTTGGAGGTCACGCCCAAGAATCTGCGCATGCGCAAGCGCATCCTCGACCACTCAGCCAGAATGCGCGCTGTGATGAAAAATAAGTAAAATCGCACCCGGAAAATACCGCTGTGTGAAGCGGCGTCAGTCAGAATGCAAAATGAAAGCAGCCACGCACAAACTGTGCGTGGCTGCTTTTTTGTAATACAAAATGGTTTCTGGTAGCTCTGCCGGAAACCTTGTAGCTGTGCTGAAAACTTTGATTTCACGATGAGTCAAAGCTATTATAAGGGCGTTTTTTTGATTTTTGCATAGACCCGCGGATACAGGGATGGGGTCGGACGGCATTTTTCGATGACGACGGCGTAATGCGCCGCATCCGCGACCGGGTATGCCTCGATACGCAGGAGTTTCCCGCCCAGAAGCTCAATGGCGCGCGCGGCCTCTGTAGTCTCTTCTTCTGCCATTGCGCCTTTCATAGCGATGAACTGTCCGCCTACGCGCACATACGGCAGGCAAAGCTCACACAGAATGTTCAGCCGCGCCACGGCGCGCGAAACAGCAATGTCATATTGTTCGCGGTGTGCCCCTACGTATTCCTCGGCGCGCGCGGTGACACATTCGGCCTGCACGCCGAGCGGCGGCAGCACGGTCTCGAGCCAGTGCATCCGCTTTCCGAGCGAGTCCAGCAGCGTCAGGTGCATCGACGGCTCGGCAATTACGAGCGGCACGCCCGGAAAACCCGCGCCGCAGCCAATGTCTAAGACGCGCTTGCCGCGAAAATCCGCGAAGTTCAGAAGTGCGAGGCAGTCAAGAAAATGCAGCTGCGCTACGGCAGCGGGCTCGGTGATGGCAGTCAGGTTCATGACTTTGTTCTGCTCCAATAGCGCCTCACCAAATGCGCAGAGCGTATCCGTCTGCGCGTCCGAAAGCACAAACGGCATGGCGGCAAGACCCGCCAGAAGCGTCTTTTTCATGGCTCAGCTTTTGCGGATGTAGAGGATGCCGAGCGTGCCGGGGCCGCAGTGGCACGAGACGGTGCAGCCTGCGCGCGTCACGCAGACTTCCTTGAACGGCTGCAAAGCGCGCACCAGCCTCTGCGCCTCGTCGAGAATCTGCTGATCAATGCCGCCGGAATGCGTGATAAAAATGCGGTCGAGCGCCAGATTGTCATTGCCGGCGAGACGGTCGGTAATGTACTCCGTCACGCACTTCTGGAAGCTGCCGCGGTATTTTTTCGCCACGCCCATTTTGCCGTTCTGCACCTCGATGCAGGGCCGCAGCTTCAGAAGATTCGCGCCCAGCAGCGTCACCGCCGAGCAGCGGCCGCCCTTCTTCATATAGTCCAGCCGGTCGAGGATGAAGCTGGCATCCACGCGCGCAGTCAGCTCATTCAGCTGCCCGACGATTTTCTCCGGCGCCATACCGCTCTCTGCCATCCGTACGGCCTCGAGAACGACCAGCCCGTGGCCGGTGGAAAGATTGCGCGAATCGACAACGTAGACGTTGTCAAACTCCTGCGCGGCCAGACAAGCATTCTGATAGCATGACGAAAAATCGACAGAGATGCAGATATGCAGCACAAAATCGCACCGCGCAGACGCCTCTGCGAACATCTCGCGGTAGTCCTCGGGATTGAGTGCCGCCGTGGAGGCAAGATTGCCGCCCGCAGCGACGTGATTATAGATCTCGTCGGGCGTGACGGATACGCCGTCTCGGTAGCTCTTGCCGCCCATCTGCACATACAGCGGGATGAGTTTGATGTGATACTGCTCGAGCTGCTGCGGGCTGAGATCGCAGGTAGAGTCGGAAGTAATTTGATATCGCATATTGGCACCACCTTTTTTATTGGAATCATGATAGCATAAAGAGTGCGGACTTGACAACCGGAAGAACGGAATTTTCTATGCATTTTTATATGCGTATTCAGCCGCTTTCGCTGCCAGTGTGATCGCGCAGCCACACCTGTTCACGGCTGTGGCACGAAAACAGCAGGATCTGCCGCGTTTTGCTCTGCCTTGCCAGCAGTTCCAGCGCCGCCTGCAGGCGCGTATCGTCGAAGCTCAACAGCGCGTCATCCAGAATGAGCGGCGTATGCGCCGGCAGCACCAGATCGCAGATGGCCAGCCGCGCGGCCAGATACAGCTGATCGGCAGTTCCGCTGCTAAGATTGAGCAGCTGATGAACGCCCGCCTCACCGGTCTGACCGGCAGACAGCCGCAGCTCACGGTCAAGCAGCACGCGGTCATAGCGGTTTCCGGTCAGTGCAGCAAAATACTCGCCTGCGCGTGACGCGATTCTCGGCGCGAAGCGCGTCTGCAGCTCGCTGTCAGCAGCCATGAGCGTCTGCTCTGCCAGGTCAATGGCCGCATAGCGCTGCTGAAGAGTAGCAATCTGCGTTTCAAGTTCTTCCAGACGCGCGCGAATGGCCGCCGCGTCACCCATAGCCGCCACGCGGCCCCGGCTCTCATCCAGCCGCGAGCGGACGGACTGCAGCTCATGCGTAAGCTGCGCCTTTTCGCGCGCAATCTGCTGCGCGTCGAGGTCATCCCAGTTACCAGGAGGCATGGGCGAACGGTTCATTTCGCCGAAGGCGCTTTCCAGCGCCGAAGCGCGACTTTGCGCAACACGAAGCGCCTGTTCTGCGCGGTCAAGCGCATCGTAATCTGTTTTCGCTCTTTCCAGCGCGCGCAGTGCAGAAGGCGCGTCGTTTGCATCCGGTGCGAAAACCGACACCGCTCCCAGAATCGCCGCCTGCTGCCCGGCGCGCGCAAGTGCATGTGCCTGCTGCGCTGAAAGTGCCGCGTCGTAAGCGGCCTTTTGCTGCTCGTAGATGAGAAGCTGCTCGCGGTACTGCGCGGCAAAAACAGCAAACTCGTCACGCGAATGATTCTCATACTGCAGAAGAATCGATTGCGCCGCATCCATGTTTTGCTCGTATTCCCGGATGCGCCGCCGCATCAGCAGCGCCCACGCGCCGCCGGCCAACGCCGCCAAGACGCCCACGGCGCAGAAAATGTAATTTCTGCGAATACCAAATGCAATCGCCGCGATTATGGCCGTGATGAGCAGCACGATTGTTGGCATCGGGCTCGGCCGCTTTCCAGCCGTGAGCCTGTCAAATTCGCGCCCATCGCGCTGCGCCTTGGTAAGAAGCGCGTCTGCCGCCACGCCCTGAAAAACCGGCGGGCAGACGGGCGGTTGGGGTTCGCCGCGCAGCGGCGTTTCTGTTTCATTTGCCAACGCCTGCAGATTGCGCAGCAGCGAAGAAAGCCGCTCGCGCGCAGGATATTTGACTGTTTTTTCGCGCGCGGACACATACGCGCGCTCTGCCTGCGCAGCCTGCTCGCGTGCAGCCGTGAGCTGCTGCCGTTTTTTTTCCTGCTCGCGCGCGGAAAGCGCCTGTTCGGCGGTCTGCAATTCCTTCAAGCGCGCCGTCAGTGTATCCTGTCGCGCGGCAAGCGAAAGATCTTCGCGGTGCATCGCATGAATCTGCGCGAGCGTTGTCTCGATCTGCTCTTTTTCGCGCAGCGCCTGCGGCAAAAGCCCCGTTTTGTTGTGCTGGATCTTGTTTTTCTGCTCGCGTAGCAGCTTCGCGGCAACGGATGCGCTGGCGCGCTCATCACCGGTCGTGACAAGCGAGGAAAGCCTGCGCTCCAGCGCGTCGTCCTGCGTGACGGCAAGACCGGACTGGTGGATGAACGCGCTGCGTACAAAAACGCTGCGTTCGATACCCAGAAGCGTAAGACCGCAGTTTTCGGCCGTGAGCGATTCCATGGGGAGGCCGGTATCCATGTCGAAGGCCGCGAACTCGCCCAAGGGCGTGCGGCCGCGCGACGAACGCTCGATGCGGATGCGGCGGCCATCGTCCGTCTGCACCTCCAGAATGCCCTGCATGGGTTTGCCGCTCCACGGTTTATACTTTGTCTTTGCCGGCAGCGCACCCTGTCTGGCGCGCTCGGTGGTATCCACGCCGTAGAGCATGGCAATCAGAAACGCGGCCCAGGTGGATTTTCCGGCCTCATTGGGCCGGGACAGGACGTTCAGTCCCGGTGAAAACTCCAGCGTCTCGTTTTCCAGACGGCCGAAGCTGGCCGTCATTTTCAGGATGATCACAGCTCCACCGTCCTTTCTTCCAGCGCGGCCGCGCCGTAGCGTGCGGCCAGCGCGACAGTCTGCCGCTCCTCCTCCGACTGCGCCGTGTCATAGCGCGATTTGAGCGCGCGCAGAAACAGACCTTGCAGCGTGTCATCCTCGCAGCCCGCCCAGAGATTTCGCCGGGGCGTCGTCTCATCGCGCAGCGTGAGACCGAAAAAGCGCGCTCTGAGCGAGGTGTACAGCGCGCGCACATCCACAGGTTCCGACTCACCCGTGAAAATGATGCGGTAGATATCGTTCTGCGTATCTTCAGGCAGCGCGGCCATCACGGCGGCAAGAGCATCGTCGCCCGCGGCGACGCGTAAAATCTCATATCTGCGCTTCGAAAGCGGCAGAAAATCAAGCCGGCAGCCACTTTCTTCCAGCCGCCCGAAATACGCGCCCTTTTCGCCCAGCTCATCAAAGCCGCGCCCCATCGCACAGCCCGGCCAGGCGTAGGCTGTTTTTCCGGCGCGAAGCAAGCCGCTGGCCTGATGAATATGACCCAGCGCCAGATAGTTGAGGTTTGAGTGTTCGATCTGCCGTTTTGTAATTGGATTGTACGTACTCTCGGCGTTCATTGCGTCGCCGTGCAGCACCATGAGGTCGATCACGCCGTCCTCCGGCGCAGAAAATCCATCCAGCAACGGCCCGCTGTGTGCGCAGGTGAAGCCCGCGCCCCAGACACGGCAGTTTATTTCCGGCAGCTCACAGTAGCCGGCCGACTGCTCCGTAAAAATATGTACGTTTTCCGGCCAGTCGTGCGTGAGATACGCGCTGCCCGGGGCAAGATAATCGTGGTTGCCCGGCGCTAAAAAGACTTCCGCGCGCATGCCCGCCAACGCGCGAGAGAGGGCCTGCACCGTCTCAGGGTACGCGTCGTCCGCATCGAACAGATCACCCGAGAGCAGCACGAGGTCGCATTCGTGCGCATTTGCCGCGTCGGTGAGCGATTGCAGTAGTTCGAGCTGCTCTTTCCGCCGGATTGCCGCCTGCGCAGGGGTGAGCGAAGCAAATGGCGAATCGAGATGCAGATCCGCCGCGTGCAAAAACCGGATCATTCCGCCATCACCCTTTCTACATTCACGCACCGGCGCGTGGCCGTATCGATGATAAACAGCGCGCCGCAGAGTCTGCATTTACCCGGTGCAACTTCAAAGCGAGAAGTCAGCTCACCCCGGAACATGGCCACCGACTGCTCGGGCCGCACGCCGATAACAGAGTGTATCGGGCCGGTCATGCCAAGATCGGTCTGATATCCCGTGCCCTTGGGCAAAATCTGCTCATCCGCCGTGGGAACGTGCGTGTGCGTGCCCCACAGGCAGGAGATTTTTCCGTCGAGATAGTATCCCATCGCCAGCTTTTCAGACGTGGCCTCTGCGTGAAAATCAACCACGATGGGGATATCGCCAAGCTCAGCAAGAATTCTATCCACCACGCGGAATGGATTGTCCGGATTAAAATCCATCGAGCACCGGCCAATGAGGTTCACTACGCCCACGGGGCCTTTGCTGGTTTCAAACACGCCGTAGCCGCGCCCGGGCAGGCTCGGCTGGAAGTTTGCCGGGCGGAGGATATAGCCGCAGTCATCGAGATACGGGCAGATCTCGCGCCGGTTCCAGGTATGGTTGCCGAGCGTGATGACGTCCGCGCCCGCGTCAAAGATCTGCTCAGCCTGCGCAGGAGTCAGCCCTACGCCGCTGGCGTTTTCACCGTTGACGACACAAAAATCGGCATTGTAGAGTTTCTTCAGGCCGCGCAGGCTGTGCGTCAGGCACTGCACGCCAGAATTGCCGACGACATCGCCGACGGCCAGAATGGAAAGCTGCATCAGAATCTCCCCTTGCAAGCAGGATAGACATAGTATAACATTTTCCTTCCCATTTTACCATGCCATTGTGCTATACTGGGCAAAGAAGAAAAAAATTCCGCTCTGCGCAACCGGACGGAAAATTTGTCGTCATCATACACAGAAGGAGTGATCGCCGTGGAGGACTCCAGAATCATCGACCTGTACTGGGCGCGCGATGAGCAGGCGCTCAAACAGACGGATATCAAATACGGCGGCTATTGCCGCAGCATTGCAAACAACATCCTGCACTGCGCCGAGGACACCGAGGAATGCGTCTGGGATACCTGGCTGCACGCGTGGAACGCCATGCCGCCGCAAAGACCTTCCATTTTATCGGCGTTTCTCGGCAGGATCACGCGAAATCTGTCCTACGACCGCTACAAGGCCGCGCACGCGGAAAAGCGCGGCGGCGGCAGCGTGCCTCTGGCGCTCGATGAACTCGGGCAGTGCGTGCCTGCTGCTTCTGACGCATATCGCGCGGTGGAGGACAAGGAGCTTTCTGCGGCCATCGACCGCTTCCTGCGGACGCTTCCGGCGCGCGAGTGCAATATTTTTCTGCGCCGGTACTGGTATGTCGACGGCGTGACGGAGATCGCTGCGCGCTACAACATGAAGGAAAACACGGTCAAATCCGTTCTGTACCGCACGCGCGAGCGGCTGCGTGTTTTTCTGGAAAAGGAGGGGATCTGCGTATGAGTGCCGAACGGATCTTTCGTGCGATTGCAGATGTGGGCGACGACCTCGTCGCGCGCGCGGAAAATGAAGCAAAACCGCACTCGTCCGCTTGGCTGCGATGGGGCGCGCTTGCTGCGAGCTGCGCGCTGGTGATCGGCATCGCGGCCATAGCGCTGCCGCATATGGGACTCGGCTCGAAAATGGAATCGGCGGCAGATACGGCAGCGCAGTACGAAATGAGCAAGGCCGCCGTAACCGAAGAGGCGTGCGAAGAACCGGCGGAGATAGAAATGCCTGCCGAGGAGCCGGCGCCTGAGCTGCAGATTGGCCCTGCCATGGCGGGAACGCCTGCCGATGAACCGGCTGCGGGCGATCTTAAGACAGAAGAGCAGCCGTGTGTGGCGGAGGATGCGGCTGTACTGCCGCTGCTAGAGCGTGAGTGCGCGAAGATCGTGCTGCGCTGCGGCAGCGATGCAAGCGTCACTGTGACGGAAGAAGCTGAGGTGGACGAGATCATGCAGGCGCTGCGCGCGCTGCCGTTGGTGCATGAAGATACGGACGTGCGCGCAGAGGCGTTGCAGCTGTATCTGTACGAGGCGGACACAGAGGTATATTATGCGTTTGTGGAGCTGCCGCTGCTGCGTGTGGCAGAAGCAGGACAATCTCAATCCGGCGAACCGGCGCAGGACTACTGCTCGGCAGAGGCCAACGCGTTGTATGAAGCGCTGCTCGGACAGTATTTTCCGGAGTGATCGCAGCCGGCATGCACGCACATAAAAAACGGCTGCACGGTTGTGCAGCCGTTTCAGCGTATCAAGATAAGCCACGCAGAATTGCGACCGTAGGCTCGCGGACAGCCTGCACATGCGCAGGCTGTCTGCAAAAACAAGGGGGCTTTTCCGGCAGATGCAAAAAGCGGACTTCACAGGCCTGTGAAGTCCGCTTTTTTGATAGTTTGCTCAGAACGTCACGTCCAGCGTGCGCATGACTGCTGCGCAGCGCGGGCACAGGCCGTTTTCATCGGCCTGCGTGCTGTGCATCCAGCAGCGCGGGCACTTGGTGCCTGTGGCCTCCGTCACGGCGATGGTGAGGCCCGGGAAGGCCGTTCCGCTGCCAATCACAGCGGACGCATCCGGCGCTTGCTCCGTAACGGCTGCGTTCGAGACAATGAAGATCTCGGCCAGGTTCATATCCTGAATCGCCTTCATCGCCTCGGCTGCGTCGGCGTCCAGCGCCTGCAGCGCGACGTGCGCCTCGAGAGACTTACCGATGCGCTTGTCGTTTCTCGCCTTTTCCAGCACGCCGTTCACGTCGCCGCGCACGCGGAAGGCCAGCTCCCACGCCGCCATGCGGCTATCGTCCAGCGCGTAAGCCGTATACGGCTTTACAAACTGGTTGAGCACAACGTTGCGGGCATCATCGGTCGACTTGTGCGGCATCGCGAGCCAGATCTCGTTGCAGGTGAACGCCAGAATCGGCGCAAATGCGCGCGTCATCGCGTCGAGGATCAGGTACAGGGCACTCTGTGCGCTGCGGCGCGCGCTCGAATCCTTGCCGTCGCAGTACAGACGGTCCTTGATGATGTCGAGATACAGGCTCGACATCGTCACGACGCAGAACTCATTGATCGCATGAGAGACAGCATGGAACTCGTATGCGCCGTAGGCTGCGTCACACTTTTCGATGAGCGCGTTGAGCTTCGTTACTGCCCAGCGGTCAAGCTCAGCCATCTTGTCGGGCGCGGTGAGCTGTTCGGGGTCAAAGTCGGTCAGGTTGTCGAGCATGAACTTGGCCGTATTGCGGAACTTGAGATAGGTCTGGCTGAGCTGCTTGAAGATCTCGTCCGAGCAGCGCACGTCGGCGTGATAGTCGGCCGAGCCTGCCCACAGACGCAGCAGATCCGCGCCGTACTTCTTGATGATCTCGTTCGGGTCCATGCCGTTGCCGAGCGACTTGTGCATGGCCTTGCCCTCACCGTCGACGGTCCAGCCGTGCGTCAGGCACTCTTTGAACGGCGCGCCACGGTCGAGTGCGCCCACAGCGGTGAGCAGCGACGACTGGAACCAGCCGCGGTACTGATCTGCGCCTTCGATATACATATCAGCCGGCCAGAAGTCCTGATCGCGCTGCATGGAGGCAAAATGCGTCGAACCGGAATCAAACCAGCCGTCAAGCGTATCGGTCTCCTTCTCGAACTCCTTACCGCCGCAGTGCGGGCAGGTAAAGCCCTCGGGTACCAGCTCCAACGCGTCTTTTTCAAACCAGATGTTCGAGCCAAACTCGCCGAAGAGCTGCGAGATGCGCTCGATGGTCTCATCGGTGCAGACGGGCTTGCCGCAGTGCTTGCAGTAAAACACAGGAATCGGCAGACCCCAGCGGCGCTGGCGCGAGATACACCAGTCGGCGCGCTCGCGGATCATGGCGATCATGCGCTCCTTGCCCCAGACGGGGTTCCACGAGACGTTCTCGCAGGCCTCGATGGCCTTGTCCTTGAAGGATTCTACCGAACAGAACCACTGCGGGGTCGCCCGGAAGATGATGGGGTTCTTGCAGCGCCAGCAGTGCGGATACGAGTGAACGATGTCCTCAGAGGCGAACAGCGCACCGGATTGCTTCATGTCCGCCAAAATGACGGGGTTAGACTCTTCAGTCTTCATCCCGGCGTATTTGCCTGCGTAGTCGGTGTGGCGGCCACGGTCGTCCACGGGGACGATTAACTCCATGCCGTAACGGCGGCAGGTCTGGTAGTCGTCCGCGCCGAAGCCCGGGGCGGTGTGCACGCAGCCCGTGCCGGAGTCCATCGTGACGTAGTCGGCCAGCACCAGACGGGACGTCTTGGGCAAAAACGGATGGTCTGCCAGCATGTTTTCAAAGAACGCGCCCTCATGGCGGTCGACGATCTCATAACTGTCAAAGCCGCCCACACGCATGACTTTTTCGGTCAGTGCTTCGGCCATGATATAGTGCTCACCGTTGGGCGCCTTGACGATGACGTACGGCTCGTTGGGGTTCAGACAGATGGCGAGGTTGCCGGGCAGCGTCCAGATGGTCGTTGTCCAGATGACGAAGAAGAGCTTGTCGTGATCGACGTTCGGCAGCTTACCCAGATCGTCGTGCATCTTGAACTTGACATATACGGTCGTGCAGGGGTCGTCCTGATACTCGATTTCGGCCTCGGCCAGCGCTGTCTCGTCCTTCGGGCACCAGTACACGGGCTTGAGGCCCTTGTAGATGTAGCCCTTTTTGTACATCGCGCCGAAGATTTTGACCTCTTCAGCCTCGAATTCCTTGTTCATGGTCTTGTACGGATGCTCCCAGTCACCGATGACGCCCATGCGTTTGAAGCCCACCATCTGGCGGTCGATATACTCCTGCGCAAAGTCGTGGCAGGCCGAGCGGAACTCGGGCACCGGCATGGCCTTGTGGTTGAGCTTGTTCTTCTTGATGATGGCGGACTCAATCGGCATACCGTGGTTGTCCCAGCCGGGGATGTAAGGTGTGTAGTAGCCGCGCATGGCGTAGCTGCGGACGATGAAGTCCTTGAGCGCCTTGTTGAGCGCGTGGCCCATGTGGATATCTCCGTTGGAAAACGGAGGGCCGTCGTGCAGCGAGTAGCGCGGCGCGCCCTCGTTCTTTTTGAGCAGCTCGTGATACAGATCCATATCGTACCACTGCTGCAGCATCTCCGGCTCACGCGCAGGCAGGCCCGCACGCATCGGGAAGCCCGATTTTGCCATGTTCAGCGTCTGTTTGTATTCCATCCTGATTTCCTCCAAGTTAATTTAACAAAATAAAAACGCCCCGAGCTATGCTCAGGGCGACACATTGCCGTGATACCACCTGAATTCCCGCGAGACACTTTGCGGACACTCAACCTCTGTAACGGGAGGGCCCGTTCCGGCTTACTGTCAGTTCAGCCGAACGCTCGAAGGGGATCTTCCTGTGCGTCTTGCCGCTGCCTTGCACCGACCGGCAGCTCTCTTTGCGCGCGGCACACCGTACTCGTCCTTCTCATTGCTTTTTATATCGTTCATAGTCTACCCAAAAACTGCGGATTTGTCAACAAAAAAAGCAGCTTTCTTCGCCGCAGAATTGCAAATTTCTGCGAGGTATGCTAAACTATGTTTACCTTTGCTCAAGGAGGCAATCTACTTGTTCTATCTTGTTCTCACGCTCTTCGCCGCGGCGGCTGCGGCGCTCGATCAGCTCACCAAGCTGCTGGCCAAAACGTATCTCATGGGTAAAACGCTCGTGCTCATTCCCGGCTGGCTGCAGCTGCACTATATCACCAACGACGGTATGGCTCTGTCGCTGCTCAGCGGCAAGCGGTGGCTGTTCGTGATCCTCACAATCGTGTATTTTTCCATTGTGATTTGGGCGGTGGCCAAAAAGTATATCTATAAAAAGCCGGAGTTGTGGTGCATCGCGGCCATCACCGGCGGTGCGGTAGGCAATCTCATCGACCGCATCGCCACCGGGCAGGTGGTCGATATGATCTGTGTGCCGTGGTTTTCCACGTTCAACGTGGCGGACATGTTCATCACCGTGGGCGCGGCCATTCTGGTTGTTTATATTTTGCTGAAGGATAGGGAATTCCTGTCCGACAAAAAGAAGGACGAACCGCATGACGATACGGCTGGATCGTGACGGCGAACGATTGGATGCCGCGCTGGCAAGGCTCGTGCCGGAGCTGAGCCGCAGCGCCGCGCAAAGGCTCATCGAGCAGGGAGCGGTTACGCTGGACGGAAAATCTGTCAAAAAGAACGGGAAATCCGTCTGCGGCGCGGAGCTGGTGCTGGTGCTGCCTGAGGTACGCGAAACGGCAGTCACGGCGGAGGATATCGCGCTGGATGTGGTCTATGAGGACGATGACGTGATCGTCGTCAACAAGCCCAAAGGGCTGGTTGTGCACCCCGCGCCGGGTCACGCCGACGGGACGCTGGTAAACGCATTGCTTCATCACTGTGGCGACTCGCTCTCCGGCATCGGCGGGGAGAAGCGACCCGGTATCGTCCACCGTATCGACAAGGATACGTCCGGGCTTCTCATTGCGGCAAAAAATGACACAGCGCATACGCGCCTTTCCGCGCAGCTCAAGGACCATACGCTCGCCCGGACATATGAGTGCATCGTCTGCGGCAATGTCAAACAGGACTTTGGCACCATCGATGCGCCCATCGGAAGAAGCCCTGCCGACCGCAAAAAGATGGCTGTCGTGTCCGGCGGTCGGCCCGCCGTGACGCATTTTGAAGTTATCGCGCGCTATCCCGGTTATACGCACCTGCGCTGTAGGCTGGAAACAGGCCGCACGCACCAGATCCGGGTGCATCTTGCCTGGCAGAACCATCCCATTCTGGGCGACACGGTCTACGGCCATAAAAAAGCAGAGCTTGGAATGGACTCGCAATGCCTGCACGCGAAGGAACTGACGTTTCTGCATCCGCGGGCAGGCGAGCGCGTGACGGTTTCGTGTGACCTGCCCGACTATTTTATGCGTGTGCTGACGCAGCTGCAAAAGAAGCTATAAAAATGTCCCGCAGGCATCGCCTGCGGGACTGCTTTTTGTGGTTTACTTGTTCTTTTCCTGCTCTTCGTAGAGATCCTCGACAAAGCCCAAGAGCTGTGCCTCGTCTTCACGATTGGAGGCGAACAATTCCAGCGAATCGCCCTGTTCACTCAGAAGGCGGCCCAGTGCGATATACTCGCTCAGCGCACTCTTCAGATTGAACACATCGCCATCAACGGATTTCAGATAGACATCGCCGGTGCACGCTCTGACAGCATTGCGGAATGCTTCGACTTCTTCAATGTTTTTCAGTTTCATAATATTGCCTCCCATGCAATTTCATTCTGGATTTCTTTTTACAAGCGCATTGTACTCGGCTTGCTACGTGGTTACAAGACTGATTCTGTATGAAATTAACAAATTATTGTATTATAATTTGTATAAAATAAACAATTTAATAAAGGGAGGGTTCGGATGGTTGGCGGGCTGCCCCATAATAACCAACTGATAAACAATGATAATTTATTGATAAACAATAAATTATCGTTGACATTCGATAATTCCTGTGATAGTCTGTAGGTACAGAAAGGATGTGGCAACATGCATTGGTCGTCAAAAAACAGCATCATTCTCTCGCAGGTGTGCGTCGGTATATTTGCGGCGCTTCTGCTGGCAGTGGACATCTTTGCGTATCCGCTGGCGTCGCAATTCTGCCAAAATGTGCATTACATCGGCGGCAGCGGGTGGGAGCAGCTTTGGACGGTGACAGACTGGCAGCTTGTCGCGGTTTTGCTCACGGCGGTGTATGTGGGAAGTGTCTTTGCGTGGATCGCGCTCTACAAGCTCTTTCGGCTGCTGCGGCAGATCAAGCAGGGGCGCGTGTTCGTCGAGGAAAACGTGAAGCTGCTGCGCGTAATCAGCTGGTGCTGTTTCGGCGCGGCTGCGGCCACGCTCGTTGGCGGCGCGGCCGCTGTGAAGCTGATTTTACCGTTGCTGGTGCTCGCTGCGGCTGCTGCGTTCATGGGACTTATCGTGCGCATCGTCAAGAACGTGTTCCAGCAGGCAATCACGATGAAATCCGAGCTGGATCTCACGATCTAGGAGGTGCAGCATGGAAATACTGGTGAATCTGGACGTGATGATGGCAAAGCGCAAGATCTCGGCCGGAGAACTGGCCGAGAGGGTAGGCATCACGCCGGCGAATCTGTCCATCTTAAAAAACAACAAGGCCAAGGCGATCCGCTTTTCCACGCTCATGGCGCTGTGCCACGAGCTGCAGTGTCAGCCGGGCGATTTGCTTGAGTTCCGGGAGGATGAGGACGAATGAAAAAGACGCTCACGGTTCTTGTGCTGCTGCTATGCGCGGCGTCGCTGGTCATCTCGCTGGGACTGTTCTATAACATGGGCGTGTTTGTCGATGAGGCAACCTGCACGCCGGCGGATGTATGTGGCGGCGAGGGTTGGCTGATTGCAGATTGGGCGCGGCTGGCGTTCTTGGCGCTGGCGTGCGTGCTGTGCGCTGCAATTCTTTTTACAAAACAAAAGAGGTAACAATATGGATATGGAATACAACGTACCGCAGACGGAAACCGCCTGTGGTGGGGATAGTGTACCCATTTTGACACAAAAAACGCCGTTTTTGTCATCAAACCGAGAGAAAATCGCGGCGCTTATCATCTACCTTGCTGCCTGGTGTTATCTGGGCCGGTGGCCGGAAGGGCTGGCTGTGTTCTGCGCACTGTTCGTGGCGGCGGGAGAGCTTCTGTACTGGGACGTTCGGCGCAGCGGTGAGAGCCTCGTCTGGTTGGGCTGTCTGGTTGTGATCTGCCTGAGTAATTCGCTCGGGCGAGGACAGGTTTGGGGTGAGTATTATGGTTTGTTTTTGCACCTGTTCGGCGTGTACTGGCTGCTTTGCCGGTCGGGCAGACTGAGCATGGGCGAAAGCAGCACACTCTTGCTGCTCGACGCGCTGCTTGGATTTGTTGTGATTCCCTTCAAGCACTTTTTCCTGCGCATCCGCACGGTCTGGTATGCGCTTACGCATCTTTGCCGCAGCAAACGGAAAAAAACGCAGCCCGAGTCGGTGCTGGCGCTTGTTCTCGCGCTCATTGCGGCGCTGGCACTGCTCGTTGGCGCTGGGAGCCTTCTCATGCGGGCGGACGAGGGCTTTTTTCAGCTGTTTTCGGGTTTTTTCTCCAGATTCTCGCTGCATCTAAGCGCCGATGTTTGTATGAGGCTGCTCCTCAGCCTGCCGGTAGGCGCGTATGTCTTTGGGCTTGTCGCCGGTGCTGGCCGCGAAGCGCAGGATAAACTCCGCGCGCGCGGCGATTCGGTCCGCGCAGCGATTGCGAGGCTGCGCCACGTGCCGAATGCCGTGTGGACGGCGGTATTGACGGTGTTTCTGACGCTGTATGTGCTGTTTTTCTGCGTACAGGGGTCGTATTTATTCGGCGCGTTCCACCGGCAGCTGCCAGAGGGTTTCACAGTGGCAGCTTATGCGCGGCAGGGCTTTTTTGAATTGTGCGGCGTGATGGCGCTGAATTTTGCCCTTCTGTGGCTTGTGACACGCACGGGTAACCGACCCGCGCGGGAGACTCGGGCCGTGTGTGCGCTGTGCACAGCGCTTCTGGCAGCGAGTATGCTCTTTGCCGTGGTGGCATGCTCCAAGCTGATCTTATACATTTCCTGCTTCGGCTTTACGCCCAAGCGCCTGCAGAGCACATGGCTGGTGTGCGTGCTGTTTTTCGGTTGCGCGGCGAGCGGATATTCGTTGCTCACCGGGAGAAAGAGCTTTCGAGCATGGATGATCTTCGGAGCCGTGACGCTGGCGCTGCTCAGCGTATACTGAGCAGCGCCGGCACTCCTGCCAGACCAGTTCCCTATGCGCAAAGAGAAAATGAATATTTGTAAATCACTTGACAAATGCCGCCGCAATCTGTATAATACACCTGTTTCGGGCCTGTAGCTCAGCTGGGAGAGCGTTCGGTTCGCATCCGAGAGGTCGAGAGTTCGAGTCTCTTCAGGTCCACCATGTGAATGAAGTCCGTTTTTCGAACATTTTTATCGAAAAACGGGCTTTTCATTTTCGGAAAGCCTTGTGATTACAGGGTTTACCGGTTTCGCATTTTGGGACGATTGTATGAAAACTTCGGAAATGAAAAAGTTTATTTCTGCTCCATGACGCTATTTGAACACGCATTTTCGACAAACTGCGCCCAATACTTTTCTTCAACTGCTTGCGGTGTCTTATATTTCAAGGTTTGGTGCGGTCGGACTTCATTGTAAAACTGAATATACTGCTCCACGCTTTTGCGGAAGCTCTGTTCTGAGGTATACTCTCTGCGGTATGCCTCTTCTTTTTTGAATGTTGCGAAGAATGTTTCGGCTACGGCGTTATCGTGTGGGCGACCGGTAGCTGAAAATGATTGCCTGATGCCGTTGGCCTGAAGCAATTGTGTGAACGCACCTGATGTGTACTGCTTTCCTCTGTCGCTGTGAAAAGTCAGATTTTCAGGCCTGCCTCGCTCCTGGTAGGCATTCCGGAATGTTGTAGTAACAAGATTTGTGCTGGCGTTGCGAGACACTCTGTATCCGATAATCTTGCGGGAAAAGAGATCAAGGATGATGCAGAGATAAACCCAGTAGTCGCTGACCTTGAAGTATGTAATATATCTGATTATAAGTATGGAAATTTCCGACTTTTTTGCAATATTGGCATAAAAAGCAGATACCGCAACTGACACGATTGTATCAATTGCGGTATCTGGTATGGTGCCGGTGACCGGGCTCGAACCGGTACGCTGTTGCCAGCGAGGGATTTTAAGTCCCTTGTGTCTGCCATTCCACCACACCGGCACATTTTTGCTCAATTATTCTATCACCAATTTGGTGGAGCGTCAAGACACAACCGTGTCCATCCGGTATAAAAGCCCCCGAAGACCATGGCCTTCGGGGGGCTTAGTGTGCGGGGATTTGCCTGCTTGTTATTTCGTCAGGTAACGATGCAGCATTGCCGCGACCTGAGCGCGTGTCGCACTGCCTTGCGGGTCAAGCTTGCTGCCGCTGCCGTTGATGATG
Source organism: Oscillospiraceae bacterium (assembly GCA_016297855.1). Classification (GTDB taxonomy): domain Bacteria; phylum Bacillota; class Clostridia; order Oscillospirales; family Oscillospiraceae; genus CAG-170. The sequence continues at coordinate 761 of JAEDFW010000006.1, read as the reverse complement.
CCTGCTCCGACCGCCCACTTCATGGCGTTCACCGCATAGCTGCTGACATTGCCGGCGTCGGTAAAGCCGGTCAGACGGCCGCTGGTGCCGGGCGTACCGGTGTAACGGTAGAGGATCGCAGCCAGCTGTTCGCGCGTGACATTCTTCTTCGGGCTGAAGGTGTCGCGGCCGGTGCCGTTCACCACGTCGTTTTCATACGCCCAGAGGATGGCCTTGTAGTAGTAATCACCGCTTGTCACGTCCTTGAACGGGTTCTTCACGCCGTACACGGAGGGCTGCCCGGCCAGACGGTAGAGAATCAGCACCAGATCGCCGCGGGTCATCGAGCCGTTGGGATTGAACTGATTTTTGCCCGTGCCCTTGATGAGACCGTTTGCCTGCATGAAATCGACCGAATCCGCCGACCAGCTGCCGGTGTTGGCATAGGTCACATCAGTGAACACGCTCGAGGACGTTCTGCCCTTGATGGTAAAGGTGATGGATGTGCTGTCTAGCTTCGTTTTGCCGCTGTAGACGTCAAAGCGGATGGTTGCCTTCGTCTGACCGGCTGCGGGCACGAAGTAGACGTCGTCCAGATCATACTCGTCTTTTGCAACGGGGTCGAGATAGTAGGCATAGGTCGAACGAACCTTATGACCATAGCTGTTGATCGCGTCATAGTTATAATACAGTGTGCCTTCTTCCGGCAGGGAGAACATGACGTACGTTGCGTTCTTATAGGCGTCTGTGATCTCTTTGGCGACCGCTTTGAAGCTCGTGCC
>JAEDFW010000080.1 GCA_016297855.1 Oscillospiraceae bacterium | reverse complement strand
GAGTTTACCTTCCGCACGGCAGACGGCGGCAAGACCTGTCAGAGCTACTCCATCCCGCTCGATGCCAAACGCACGGTCGCTTATCTGGAAAATCTGGGTTTTGATCCATATTGGGAAGAATAACGTGCAAGCCGCCCGGAGCGATGCTCCGGGCGGAAAATCTTAATTTTTCCTTCAAGGCTTGTCATATTTTGCCGGAACTGGTATGATGAGGCAAGCACAGGAAAGAAGGTTCCAAGATGAAGCGATTCTGCAACGTACTCTGCTGCCTGCTGGCGGCGATTTTATTTGCCCTGCCGCTGGGCGTATCCGCACGCGCCGCCGATTGCGGCGCGAAGCTGCTGGCCATCACATACGATGACGGCCCTGGCAAAGATACCGGATATCTGCTTGACGAGCTGGCCGCGCGTGGCGTGAAAGCCACATTCTTTGTCAACGGTGAGAATGCCTCGTATTACCCCGAGATCCTCAAACGCATCGTGGACGAAGGCCATCAGCTGGCAAATCATACATATCATCACAAGAATCTCAACACACTTTCTTCGGGCAGCATTTCCTCGGAAATCAGCTCGGTGCAAACGCTAATTACCGCCGCCGGAGGCAGTGACACAGCCTATATCCGCCCGCCCTACGGAAACGCGAACAGCACCGTGAAGGCGGCTGCCACTGCGCCGCTGATCAGCTGGTCGGTCGACCCGTTGGATTGGAAATACCGCAACCGCGATACCGTCTGCAAGAATATCATAAACGGCAGCTACGACGGTGCGATCATTCTGGTGCACGATATCCACCAGACCAGCGTCTATGGCTCGCTGGACGCGATTGATCAGCTGCTGGATGCCGGATATGAATTTGTGACTGTCGAAGAACTGCTGCTGCGCAGGGGGATTACGCCGCAGCCCGGCACCATATACTACGACGCAAAAAACAAGGGTGTAAATCTGTCGGCGGAAGAGATCAGCCCGGAGTACTATGATGAGTCGAAGCTGACTGAGCACTGGGGCTATGACGCGATGCAGCTGTGTCTGGAGCGCGGCTATCTGCAGTATGGCATGAACGGAGAATGGTACCCCAATCACTGTGTCACGCGCGGCGAGTTCGCCATGGCGCTGGGCAAATTCTGCGGTGTATTCGGCGCATATCAATCTCCTGTCGGCAATCCGTTCTCGGATGTGGCCGAGTTGGATGAACGTACGCCGTATATCCTCTGGATCAACGATTCCTCACTCATGTGTGGCTATGACAGCCGCTTCCGCCCGGACGACAACATTACGCGCGAGGAGATTGCCACCGTTCTGGCGCGGTATCTTCTCATGACCGGCCGCACATCCGCTGCCGGGGATGAAGCGCTTTCGCTGTATTCCGACCGTGAGAATATCTCCGACTGGGCGCGCGAAGGCGTAGCGACCTGCACCGACTGCGGCATTTTACAGGGCGGCGCAACGGGTTTCTTACCCAAGGACAACCTCACCCGCGCACAGACTGCGGCAATCCTGCAGCGGCTCGCAAATCGTTAAGACCTGGCGCCGGCAGTTTTTCTGCCGGCGCTTTTCTGTTTGCTGTTGCTTTTCGTTGTTTCCGGTGGTATCATAGAAATAACAAGGCTTGAATTCGTGGATTTCGGGAGGAATACAACATGGATTATCAGAAACTGCAAAACGGCAGCGACATTCGAGGCGTCGCACTGGAGGGTATTGAGGGCCAGCATGTGAATCTCACCGAGCAGGCCTGCCGTGACATTGGACGGGGCTTTGCGCTTTGGCTGTTCAGGCGCACGGAAAACCGCCCGCTGCGTGTGGCGGTGGGCCGCGATTCGCGTCTGTCTGGCCCCACGCTTTCGCGCTGGCTGTGCGAGGCGATGGCGCAGGAGGGTCTTATGGTGACCGATCTCGGCCTTGCGTCCACGCCTGCGATGTTTATGACTACCGTGACCGAAGGCTACCGCTATGACGCATCCGTCATGATCACAGCCAGCCATCTGCCCTTTAACCGCAACGGCTTCAAGTTCTTTACCGACAAGGGCGGTCTGGAAAAGCAGGATATTGCCGAGATTCTCACGCTTGCAGGTGCCGACGGACACACCGGGCTTCCTGCGGGCAGCATCGAATCGGGTGAATTCATGGACGTGTACGCCGCGCAGCTGGTTGAAAAGGTGCGCGCAGCATCCGGCTGCGAAAAACCGCTGAGCGGCATGCGCATCGTGGTCGACGCAGGCAACGGCGCAGGCGGATTCTATGCGGAAAAAGTGCTGCGTCCGCTTGGCGCGAATACCGACGGCAGCCGCTACCTCGACCCCGACGGCAGCTTCCCAAACCACATCCCAAACCCGGAAAATGAGCAAGCGATGGAATCGATCATGCAGGCCGTACGCGAGACAAAGGCCGATCTGGGCGTGATCTTCGATACCGATGTCGATCGCGCCGGCGCAGTACTCAGCGACGGCAGTGAGCTCAACCGCAACCGCATCATCGCCATGCTCTCGGCGATTTTACTGCGCGAGCATCCCGGCACCACCATTGTCACCGATTCTATCACCTCTACAGGTCTCGCCCGCTTTATTGAATCGCGCGGCGGCGTGCACCACCGTTTTAAGCGCGGCTACCGCAACGTCATCAACGAGTCCATGCGCCTGAACGCAGAAGGTCATGACAGCCAGTTGGCTATGGAGACCTCCGGCCACGGCGCTTTGAAGGAAAACTACTTCCTGGACGACGGCGCGTATCTGGTCACGCGGCTGCTGATCGAGCTGGCACGCGGCAAACGTGAGGGCTACACGCTGGAATCTCTTATCGCTGATCTGGCAGAGCCTGCCGAAAGCCGCGAATTCCGCATGAACATTCTGCTGCCCGACTTCAAGCCCTACGGCCAGTCGGTCATCGACCAGCTCACTGCCTATGCAGCAGAGCAGTCCGGCTGGTCGATCGCGCCGAGCAACTACGAAGGCATCCGCGTGAATCTCGACAAGACCCATGGCGACGGCTGGTTCTTGCTGCGGCTGAGCCTGCATGACCCGCTGATGCCGCTCAATATCGAATCCGACTCCGTGGGCGGCGTCAAAGTCATCGCGAAGCAGCTCTATGCCTTCTTAAAGCAGTACGATAAGTTGGACACCTCGGCCATGGCCGCGTTTACAGCCGAATGACGCAGGCGCTGAACGGAACCGTCGCGCTCATTACGGGCGCGAGTGGCGGCATCGGCTCGTGCATTGTGCGCAGGCTTGCCCAGGAGGGCGTGAATCTCGCACTGATGGGCCGCGATATGGAAAAGCTGAAAAAAACTGCCGCTTCGCTGGCAGGATGTGGCATGCAGGCGCTGCTGCTGCCTGGCGATCTTCTGGATGACGCGTACATCGCGCAGTGTGTTTCACAGGTTACGGCACAGTTCGGCCGGCTGGATATTCTGGTAAACAACGCCGGTATGGCGCTCTCGTGTCCGTTTGAAAAAACCACAATGGCCGAATTTGACCGTATCATGGCGCTCAACTGCCGCGCACCGTACCTGATGTGTCAGGCAGCGCTGCCGCTTCTGCGCAGATCGCCCTGTGGCACGATCCTGAACATCGCTTCAGTCAACGCCCACAAGGGGTATCCGCTGCAGAGCGCCTACTCGGCGTCCAAGCACGCGCTGGCCGGTTTTACCAAATCACTCGCCAGCGAGCTCTATCGCGACGGCGTGCGCGTGCATCTGATCAGCCCTGGCGGCGTATTTACCGACATGGTGCGCATTTCGCGGCCCGATCTTACGGGCGAGGACATGATCCTGCCCGAGGATATCGCCGAGATCGCCGCGTTTCTGCTGTTACACCGGACAAACGCAGTGATCGACGAGATCTGCGTCCACCGCGCAGGAAAAGAGCCGTTTCTATAATCAAAAAGCGTCTGCGGAACTCTTCTGCAGACGCTTTTTTTCAGATATTTTTCAGATGCCGCACATCGATCGCCTGCGCATCATAGCGCTCAATGTAGTCCAGAAGCGCTTCCGGCTCGGAAAACAGCCGGTAGATCTGCAGGCACGGTTCACGCACAAACCGCTCTGACACCGCGTGCTCCATCATGTGCTGCATCGGCGCGTAATAGCCGTTCACATTATATACGGCAATGGGCGGGTTGTGCCGGCCGAGCTGCTTGAGCGTCAGAATTTCAAAGAATTCCTCGAATGTACCCACGCCGCCCGGCGCCATAATGAACGCATCGGCCCGCTTTGCCATGATGCTCTTGCGTTCAGCCATTGTTTGCGTAAAGATCAGATCGTCACAGCGGTCATACAAAATACCGTCGACATTCAAGAAATTCGGCGCAACGCCGGTGATCCTGCCGCCGCCGTCGTGCACGCCGCGCGCTGCAGCGCCCATCACACCCTGCGCGCCTGCTCCATAGACCAGTGCATGGCCGCGCTGCGCAATCATGAGACCCAATTCATACGCGCTGTTGAGATAGACCGCATCCAGCTCATTGCTGGACGCACCGTAAAGACAAATCTGCATTTTTGGCTCCTTTGCGGTTATCTTATTCTTTGCCGGGAACACTGACAGTATATCCGTTTTCCCGCAGCCAAGCGGCAATGGCGCGGCCGATCTGGCAGTTGGCGCGGTATACGCAGTCAGTGAAATTGCAGTCGATCTCCGCCTCACCTTCATCCAGCTCGCACAGTACGAGCCGGGCCTGATCCTGCGAGCGGCAGTAGCCATTAAACATCTGTTCCATGCTTCATCCTCCTGTTGCGTTCAGTATAACACTGCGCGCGCAGTTTTTCCACCAGAATTCTTAACAACATGTCCGCGCATTTTTGACACTCTGCCGTCTTTGTCTCTTGCGAATCCGCGTCAGTTATGCTAGAATTTGTTTAAATGTTTATAGGGGAGAGTTTAGCATGCGCAATCTGCGCACATTTCAGAGAATCATGCGCGCAGCCTCATTGGTCGGCCAGCTTGGCTTTATGGTTATTACGCCGCCGCTGGTGCTGATCTACCTCGCCCATCTTTTGCAAACACGCTGCGGATGGGGCGTCTGGGTCATGCTCGCCGCCATCGTCATGGGGCTGGTCTGCGCCGGGTGCAGTGTGGTGCGTTTCTGCCGCAGGCTGCTTTCTTCTGAGCAGAAGCGCGGTGACCCACCGGCTTCGACCGGTTTCAACCGCCATGACTGAGCGTAATTTTGGAGGGAATCCGAATTGAAAATTCAAAAAGCTGTAATGCAGGAAACGCTGCATATCGCCGTGGGCGTTTTGATCGCGGACGTTGTCATGTGCGTGATCTTCGCACTGTGTCGGCGGTTTGATTATACGGTAGTGCTTGGCGCGCTGCTTGGCACGGTGTTCGCCGTGGGCAACTTCTTTTTGCTGGGGCTTACGGTGCAGAAGGCCGTGGAAAAGGGCGAAAATGTCAAGCGCTTCATGCACAGCTCCTACACCGGACGGATGCTTTTGTATGTGGCGTGCATCGTACTGGGCGTTCTGATTCCGTGCTTTCATCCGCTGGCAGCCATCATTCCGCTGTTCATGCCGCAGATCGTGATTTTTGCCATGCGGCTGCTCGGGATCTATCGGCCTGAAAAGGCAAAACCGCAGGAGGAGGCGGACAATCAATGAACGTCAATATTCAGGGCGCGCCGATCTATTTTATCATTCCCATCTTCGGCGGCATCCCCATCACGGCGTCGCTTGTCGTGACATGGGGCGTCATGCTGGTACTTACGCTCGTTTGTATCTGGCTGACGCATGATCTCAAGGTCAAAAATATTTCCAAGCGGCAGGCTGCGGCGGAATTCATCGTCAAAACGGCTGAGAATTTTGTCCGCAACAATATGGGTGAAAAATGGGCGCATTATACGCCGTTTATCGCGTCCATTTTCGCGCTGTCGCTTTGTTCGAGCCTTGCCTCGCTCGTGGGTCTGTGGTCGCCGACCGCCGACGTGTCCACGACGATGGCCTGGGCCATTGTGGTTTTTGTCATCATCACCGCAACGAAGATTCGCACGAACGGCATCGGCGGCTATCTCAAGGGCTTCTGTGACCCCATCTTTGTGATGGCACCGTTTAACGTACTGGGCGAGGTATTTACGCCGATCTCGATGGCGTTCCGTCATTTCGGCAATATCGTCTCCGGTACGGTTATCACGGCGCTGGTCTACGCGGCGCTTGTTGCGGCCAACCACGCGCTGTTCGGGTGGCTGCCCGGCGCGGTGGGAGAGATTCTCGGTGCCATCCCATTCTTAACGGTCGGCGTGCCGGCGGTCATCTCGCTGTATTTCGACTGGTTCGGCAGTTTTATGCAGGCATTCATCTTCTGCATGCTGACCATGATGTTCATAGCAAGCGCGGCGGAATAACTGCTGCGAAACAATACTTGTGAAACGCAAAATTAGGAGGATTCAATTATGTTGGAAAGAGCAATCGTTCTCATGGGCTGCGCAATCGGCGCCGGTCTTGCCCTGATCGCCGGTATCGGCCCTGGTATCGGTGAAGGCTACGCTGCCGGCAAGGCCGTCGAGGCCGTCTCCCGTCAGCCGGAAAGCAAGGGCGACGTCACGTCCACGCTGCTGCTGGGCGTCGCGCTGTCTGAGACCACCGGTATCTACGGCTTCGTTACGGGCCTGCTTCTGATCTTCGTCGCGCCCAACCTGTTCCTTGGCATGCTGTAAGCTCCCGGGAAACTACGTTCTGAAAGGAGTGAACAGCTTTGGACTATCAATCTCTGGTTGCCTTTAATGGCTGGACGTTTATCGCCCAGATTTTGAATCTGTTCATTCAGCTCTACCTGTTCAAGCGCTTTTTGTTCAAGCCCATCAAGAACATCCTTGCCAAGCGTCAGGCCGAGGTCGATGCGATCTACGATGAAGCCGACAAAGCCAAGCTCGACGCGCAGACTGCCAAGACCGATTATGAAGCGCATCTGCTCACGGCCAACGCCGAGGCAGAGGCCATCACGCAGCGCGCGATGGAAAGTGCCCGCGCGCAGTCTGATGCGCTCATCACCTCCGCGCAGGCCGAGGCTGCGGCCATGAAGCAGAAGGCCGAAGCCGATATCGAGCTTGAGCGCCGCAAGGCTGTGAACGAGATGAAGGGCGAGATTTCTGATCTTGCCGTCAGCATCGCCTCCAAGGTCGTCAGCAAGGAGCTGAAGGCCGAGGATCATGAGCGTCTCATCGAGCAGTTCATCGAAGAACTGGGGGATGAGGCATGACGGATACTGCCAAAACCTACGGCGGTGCGCTGTATGATCTGGCGCTGAACGAACAGCTGGTGGAGGAGATTCTTCGTGATCTGCAGCTGGTAAGCAGCGTCTTTGCCGACAATCCCGGCTACGGCAAACTGCTGGCCAATCCCGCGATCACAAAGGAAGAGCGCCGCCAGCTCATTGACGAGGCCTGGGGCGATCAGGTACACCTGTACACACGCAACTTTATGAAGCTGCTGTGCGACAATGGCACCATCCGGCAGCTGCCCGACTGTGCGCATGAGTATAAACGCCGGTACAACGACGATCATGGCATCCTCGCTGTGCGTGCGGTGTCCGCTGTGCCGCTTCGAAACGAGCTGCAGGAAAAGCTGCGGCAGAAGATTGCCTCCATGACCGGTAAGACCATTGAGCTGAGCGTATGCGTCGATGCGCGCCTGCTCGGCGGTATCCGGCTGGAGCTGCCCGACCGCCAGCTGGACGGTTCGGTGCAGTACCACCTCGACGCGCTCTCGCGCAAGCTTCGCAACACCGTTCTTTAGAGCGTGCCTTTCGCACCGCTCTGACCAATAACCGAAAGCTGGTGAAACCATGGAACTCAGACCGGAAGAGATTTCGAAGATCATCCGTTCTCAGATCAAGCACTATGAAAC
>JAEDFW010000079.1 GCA_016297855.1 Oscillospiraceae bacterium | reverse complement strand
GGATGCGCAGGGTGCGGCGGATCTCTTTGGGAATAACGACGCGGCCAAGGTCGTCAATGCGTCTGACAATACCGGTAGCTTTCATATATCAGTCTCCTAACGTGCATTTTGTTTGCGTGAGTATTGTCTGCTTTTTCAGGGGAATTATGCAAATGCGCGCACATCCTGTCCACGGGAGAGAAGTTTGGTTTTTCTGAAATTTCGGAGAAAACTTCGATGGAACGCACTGAAAACAGAAGAAAAAGCGGGAAATAACACGGTGGGCTCCGGTACTCCGGAGCCCACCGTGTAAAATCCTGGATCAGATGTACTGCTGGGCGATGACGTCGACAACACCGCGCGTGGTGATGCGCGCTTTATAATTACGCCGCCTGGATTTACTGTGGCCTCGGCAGCGGTTAGGCCTTTGACCGCCTGATAGATGTTCTGGTCGAGGGGGTATCCGCCGTTTGTGGTAATTACAATATTTGCCGGTGCCGCATCAATACTGCACAGTTGTTCCAGATGCCGGCAGCCAGCTTCGTGTGCCTGCCGAAAGTCGCCTGCCACGGCATTCGACCGAATAGTAGCCGGTTGCAATGAGAATCGTGATATCTGCCTGCGGATTGCCGCGGCGGATTTCCTGCAGAATTAGCGGCATGAGGATGCAGCTGGGCACGGGACGGGTATGGTCGCTGGCAATGATAGTGATATGATGTTTGCCGCGACTCAGCTGATGCAGTTGTTCGCAGCCAATGGGCGTGCGCATGGCTTACAGGACAAGTGCTTCTTCGGAGGCCGCGGGCACAGATTGCTCAATTTGGGAACGAAGGATTGTGAGCGGACGATCTTTCTCCAATTCCAGCGCAAGCGTTCCCTTTCCATACGGTAATTCGAGTTTCATTTTTTGAGTCTCGTTCAAGTTCTGTATTTTTAGGGATTCAGAACAACAATGACGTATTTCCGTTCAACTGTTGTCCACTGTGACTGGCATCTGTTTGACGGAGCCGCGGGGAACAACAAACGTGGGGAACAGATTGATGGTCTCAAATGGCTGCTCCTGAATGATCTGATAGAGCAGCTCAGTGGCCTTGGAGCCCATGCCCTCCTTATCGAAGCTCAAGCTGGTAAGAGGCGGATCAAGATAACGCGATACCAGTAAATCATCCAGTCCGATGATGGAGAGATCCTCCGGGATCCGCAGACCCATTGTTTTTGCAGAACGGATCGTGTCGATGGCATATGAGTCGCCTGCACAGAAAAATGCTGTCGGCAGCGTGATCGAACGCAGGAATTGGCCAATCTCAGCTTCGGAGGACACCTCCACAGCTGACGTGGTAAACAGCCATGTCGGATTGCAGACCTGATTTGCTTCCTTCAGCGCAGCAAGATAGCCGCTGAACGTTGCGGTGTAGTAGTTCTGGGGAATATCTGCGCCAATAAAACCAATGTCCTTGTGACCGCTGTCACAAAGATATTTTGTGGCTTTGTAGGCGGCTTCGTAGTAATTTACTTCAACCATTGGCAGCGCGCTATCTTTGGAAACATGACAGTCAATGCAAACAAAGGGGATGTTTTCCCTCCGAAGAGCAGATATCAGCGAAAAATCAGCAAATTGGTACAGGATTACCCCATCGCAGTCTTTGCTTCGGATGGACTCAATGACCTGCTCGAATCCCATTTTTTCATCTACATAAGTGAAAATCACACTGTAGCCGATCGCTTTGCTGGCGGAAAAGATGCCGTTCAGTGTTTCCAGAGCGAACTGGTTGTGCAGCGGATACTCAAAGTGGCGAAGGACAACATGGATGGTAAAACTTTTGCCCAGATTCAGTCTGCGCGTATGGATATTTGGCGTATAGCCGGTTCTTTTTATGATATCCAGCACCTGTCTGCGCGTTTCTTCGCTGACACCCTCGCGGTTGTTAATGACAAATGAAACTGCTGTGGGAGAGACACCCGCCATTTTTGCGATGTCACGAATAGTAAGAGTGGCCATGATGAGAATCCTCCATCTTGAAAAAACTGCGAAGCTAAACGAAGTAAACCAATTTAGTTTCAACCAGGGCGGTGAGAAAGAGGTTGTCCGTTATGCAGATTTGCTAAAAACGGCAAATCTGAAATGTCGGTTTTTCCCTTAAGATAATTATATTCTGCTTTTATAATAAAATAAATACGAAAAAAACGACAAAAATGTGGCGACAAAACTGTAAAAAATAGAGAAAAGAAAAAACGGAGAAGCAAAACAACAGTCATTGCCTTGAATAATGCTCTTTTTAATAATATAATTACTTTACCGGGTTAGTAAAAATATGCTGCAGCCGCTTCATGACAGTGCAGCAAAGCATTCAGAGGAGGAAAAGTACTATGGGTGAGAAACTTGCAATTTACGGCGGCCCGAAGGCCAAGACAACGCCCAACTACCCGATGTATCCGGGCGGTCTGGAGATCGGCGAAGCGGAAAAGAAAGAAGTTATGGAGGTTCTTGACAGCAAGTACCTGTTCCGGTATTACGGTCCGGAGGGCGTGGAGTCCAAGGTTCGCAAGTTCGAGAACAATTTCAAGGAAATGATGGGTGCCAAGCATTGCCTGGCCACCAGCTCGTGTACCGGTGCGCTGCTCTCGGCCATCACGGCCTGCGGCATCGGCCCCGGCGACGAAGTGATCGTAACCGGCTATACATTCTTCGCTTCCTGCGCGGCCATCGTCGGCGCAAAGGCGATCCCGGTCATTGCGGAAGTCGACGAAACGCTGACCATCGATCCGGCTGACATCGAAAAGAAGATCACGCCCGCCACCAAGGGCATCGTCTGTGTCCATATGCGCGGCGTTCCCTGCGACATGGACGCGATCATGGCAATCGCGAAAAAGCACAACCTGCGCGTCATCGAGGACTGCGCACAGGCCGTCGGCGCGACTTACAAGGGCAAGTATGTCGGCACATTCGGCGACTGCGGCTGCTTCTCGTTCCAGTATCACAAGACCATCACCGCAGGTGAAGGCGGCGCGCTGCTGACGAACGACGACCGTCTGTATGCCCGTGCCTGCAGCTACCACGACACTGCTGCCTGCTGGCGTCCCGACCGTTTTGCTCCGCAGAGATTTGAGGGCGAGCTGTTCTGCGGTTCGAACTTCCGTATGTCTGAGCTGTGCGGCGCCGTCATGTGCGCGCAGCTGAACCGTCTGGAGTACCTCAACAAGGCCATGCGCAGCCATCTGGCCCGCATCAAGGCCCAGATCAAGGACACCCCGGGCATCAAGGTCCGTCCCTGCCACGACGAAGCTGGCGACACCGGCATCTGCCTGATGTTCTTCCTCGACAGCAAGGAAAAGGTCGGTCCGTTCGTTGACGCGCTGAAGGCCGAGGGCGTTTCCGCCGGCGGCATCTTCAATGCCGGTATCCCCGACTGGCACATCTATGCGCACTGGAAGCATGTCATCGAAGAGAAGGCGCCCACCGACGTCAAGTGCCCGTGGGACTGCCCATATCACAAGGCAGAACCGGTGAAGTATGCCACCGACATGTGCCCGAATACGCTTGATTATCTCGGCCGCGTGATCCATCTCGATCTGCCCGCGCAGATGACGGATGAAGACTGCGACATGATCGCCAAGGCCATCAACAAGGTTGCCGCTGTGTTAGCATAATTTTGCCCGCACCGGGCAGGTCGATCCCTGCCCGGTGCGTCAACTGTTTTTTCGAGATTTTTTATACGCTTTTGTTTTTATATGTTATAATTATTTTAGAAAGGAATTCCGTCCATGAAATTCTCTTTGTGCATCGAGCCTGTATTTGAAAACCTTTCGTTCTATGACCGTTTTCAGATAGCCAAGGACTGCGGCTGCGACGCGGTCGAGTTCTGGGATCCGTGGGTCGGCAATGAGACCGTCACGCCCGCTGGTCTGGGCAAGGCGTCGTCCGACGCGGGCATTCCCGTTGCAGCGTGTTGTTTAAACCAGGCGTGGACGATCCGCATGAACTTCCCGTGGAAAACCGTCAAGGAAAACGTGGAAAAGTCTATCGCCATCGGCAGCGAATTCGGCTGCAAGACGTTCATCGGTCTGAGCGGCGATCTGGAGGGCAGCTTTGAAGACACGCAGAAGATCCTGCTGGTCGAGAACCTCAAGCGCACGGCGGAAATTGCCGAAAAGGCCGGCGTCACCATCGTGCTGGAGGCGCTCAACTCCATGTATGACCACAAGGGCTATTATCTCAACTCCGCCTACAAGGGCTTTGAGATCATGAAGGCCGTTGACAGCCCCAACATCAAGCTGCTGTTCGACTGCTATCACATGCAGCTCATGGAGGGCAATCTCGTCAACAACATCACCGTCAACGCCGACTACATCGGCCATTTCCACTCTGCGGGCGTCCCCGGACGGCATGAACTGCATCTGGGCGAGACGAACTATCCGCGCGTCATCCGTGCGGCTGAGGAAGCGGGCTATGACCGCTACTTTGGCTTTGAGTACTGGCCGACGTACGACAACGAACAGTCTTTGCGTGATATCCTCGCCTATGTAAAATAGGTTCGCCCGTCATCTGACCCAATGGTATATTTGGCCGCGCGCGGCCTGATATAAATACGAACTGGAGGAATGAACACATGAAAAAAGGAATCGCTTTGCTACTGATTTTCGCCTTGCTGGCTGCCATGTTCTGTGCGTGCGCTGCCAAGAGCGAAAAGCCTGCCGCCTCGGATGCCGCCGATGACGCAAAGACCATCGGTATCCTGATGCCGACAAAAGAGCAGACCACCTGGACCAGCCAGGGTGAGCGCCTGGTTGCTTCGTTTGGCGCAAAGGGCTACAACACCCTGATCGAGTACGCTGAAGACGACTCGGCCAAGCAGGTTATGCAGATCGAGAACATGATTTCCAAGGGCGCTGATGCACTGATTATCGCAGCTGTTGACTGCGCGGCTCTGACTGACGCGTGTGAAAAGGCAAAGGACGCCGGCATCTACATTGTCGCCAGCGACCGCCTGATCACCAATACTTCTGCGCTTGACTATTACGTCACGTTTGACCTGATTCGTATGGGCGAGCTGCAGGGACAGTACATTGCCGATCAGCTGGATCTTGCCAACACCTCTGAGACCTACACCATGGAGATCTTCTCCGGCTCGCAGGACGACACCAACGCCATTTCGTTCTATAATGGCTCTATGAACATCCTCAAGCAGTACATCGACAGCGGCAAGCTGGTCGTCAAGTCCGGTCAGATTGAGTATGCACAGACTGCAATCCAGTCCTGGGACTCGTCCAAGGCACAGTCGCGCATGGACAACCTGCTCTCTGGCTATTACGCTGACGATCATCTCGACGCAGTCCTCTGCGCAGCCGACTGCCTTTCCATCGGCGTCATCTCGTCGCTGGAGTCCATGGGCTACGGCACCGACGCCAACCCGTTCCCGGTTCTGACCGGTCAGGATGCTGAGCTTGCTGCCGTCAAGAACATCAAGGCAGGCAAGCAGTCGATGACTGCGTTCCTTGATGACGATACGCGCGTGGCGATCATCGTCGAGGTCGTCGAGGCGCTGCTCAACGGACAGACGCTCGAGGCGGATACCACCTATAACAATAATGTATTTGACGTTCCCACCAAGACCTATGATCCGTATCTGATCGACAAAGACAATGTGAACTATCTTGTTGACGTCGGCTTCTATACGCAGGCTGAGATCGACGGATAATGCACGGGGCATGAGAGACTGCAGACGGTCTTTCATGCGCACTCCACAATAAACACCCGGTCGTCACGGCCGTGACGACCGGGTCACTTCAATTTCGCAATAAAGGAGCCGGGCAAATGCAGGACTATATTCTCGAAATGAGAAACATCACCAAGGAATTCCCGGGCGTAAGAGCGCTGGACAACGTCAACCTGAAGGTCAGGCGCGGCGAGATCCACGCACTGGTCGGCGAAAACGGCGCGGGCAAATCCACATTGATGAACATTCTCTCCGGTGTCTATCCAGACGGCACCTACTCCGGCGATCTCGTGGTCAACGGAGAAATATGTAAATTCAAAAACATTCAGCAGTCTGAGAACGCGGGCATCGCCATTATCCATCAGGAACTGGCATTGATCCCGCTGTTGTCAATCGCTGAAAACATATTTTTAGGCAACATTCAAGGCAGTCACAATATTATGGACTGGACGTTGACTTACAAGAATGCCATTCCGCTGATGCAGCGTGTGGGCCTGACCGACAATCCCGAAACACCCATTAACCAGATCGGTGTCGGCAAGCAGCAGCTTGTTGAGATCGCCAAGGCGCTGAGCAAAAACTGTAAGCTTCTCATTCTGGACGAGCCGACGGCCGCGCTTAATGAGCGCGACAGTAAAAATCTTCTGGACCTGCTCAAAAGCCTGCAGGCTGAGGGGATGACCTGTGTCATCATTTCGCATAAGCTGAACGAGATCTGCTATGTCGCCGATTCCATCACGGTACTGCGCGACGGCCGTTCGGTGGCGGATTTTGACGATGCTTTAAAGGTTTCTGAAGATGAGATCATCCGTCACATGGTTGGCCGTGAACTTACCAACCGCTATCCCGCAAAAACGAATACGCCTGAGTCCGAGGTCTATTTTGAGATCAAAAACTGGTGGGTGCACCATCCGGAATTCCCGGAAAAGGCCATCATCGAGGACGCGAATATCCAGCTGCACCGCGGCGAAGTTGTGGGGCTGGCCGGCCTGATGGGTGCAGGACGCACGGAGTTTGCCATGAGCGTGTTCGGTAAGAGCTATGGCTGCCGGATTACGGGAGAGGCCTACAAAGAGGGCAAAAAAATCGACGTCAGCACTGTACCAAAGGCCATCGCCAACGGCATAGCGTATTTGTCTGAGGACAGAAAGACCTATGGCCTCATCCTCAGCCAGACCATCAGCAAAAACATTTCCCTGACGAATCTCAAGCGCATCAAAAAGCATGGCGTCTTGGATCTCAATCAGGAGATTCGTGAAACAGAAAAGAACGCAAGGCAGTTTGGCGTTAAGTGCTCGAGTATCTTCCAAGAGGCAGGCAACCTTTCCGGCGGCAATCAGCAGAAGGTTGTGCTCGCAAAATGGATGTTCAGCCAGCCGGATGTGCTGATTCTGGACGAGCCGACGCGTGGTATTGACGTCGGCGCTAAGTATGACATATACAAAATCATAGATGAGTTGGCTGCCAGCGGAAAGTGCGTGCTGGTGATTTCTTCCGAACTGCCCGAGCTGCTCGGCGTATGTGACCGCATCTACGTCATGAACGAGGGTCATATCCGCGGCGAGACACCGGCTTCGGAAGCCACGCAGGAAAGCCTTATGCACCAGCTCATTTAAGATGGGAGATACAGCTATGAAAAAAGAAAGCACAGTAATGAATAAAGAAACGGTATTTAAAACGCTGCGTGCGTACAGCATGGTCATCATTCTGGTCGTGATTGCGGTTCTGTTCCATATTCTGACCAATGGACTGATTTTCACATCCATGAATATGACGAATATCATCTTGCAGAACTCCTATGTTGTTCTGCTGATTTGCGGCATGCTGCCTGTCATCCTGACCGGCAATGTCGACCTGTCGGTCGGTTCTGTGCTGGCATTTGTTGGCGCCATTGCCGCCATTCTGCAGGTCAATTATGGCATGGGCGTTGTACCGACACTTGTCATTTCGCTGGCTGTCGGCCTGCTCATCGGCTGCTGGCAGGGCTTCTGGATCGCGTATTTCGATATTCCGCCGTTTATCGTCACGCTTTCGGGCGAGCTGGTATTCCGCGGTCTGACACAGGTTGTATTGGACGGCGCATCCATTGGCCCGTTCTCTGATACGTTCCGCTCCATGGCTTCGAGCTTCCTGCCGGATGTGTTTGGTGTAGAGGGGTTCCATCTGACGACCATGGTGCTGGCTGTGCTGGTATGCGTTGTGTTCATCTTCACGCAGTTCAGAGCACG
>JAEDFW010000078.1 GCA_016297855.1 Oscillospiraceae bacterium | reverse complement strand
GGAGGAGAATTTTGCCGAGCTTCTCGAGCAGTCCCTCAAAACTTTGAATAATGGAGACAAGGTCACCGGTACCGTTATGGCCGTTGGTACGACTGAGATCGAAGTTGATCTGGGTACCAAGCACACCGCGTACATCCCGGTCGAGGACTTCACCGCTGATCCGTCCGTCAAGGTTGAGGACGTTGTCAAGGTCGGCGATGAGATCGAAGCTGTTGTCGTGCATGTCAACGACGGTGAGGGCGTTGTCCGTCTGTCCAAGAAGCGTCTTGAGGCCGGTAAGGCATGGGAAGAGGTCGAGGCTGCCGTTGAGAGCAAGCAGGTCGTTGAGGGCGTTGTGACCGAAGAGAACAAGGGCGGCATCGTCGTCAATGTCAAGGGCATCCGCGTCTTCGTTCCCGCTTCGCAGTCCGGCGTACCCAAGGGCGGCGATCTGGCCGAGCTGGTCAAAAAGACCGTTCAGCTGCGTATCACCGAGGTCAACCGTGCCCGCCGTCGTGTGGTCGGTTCCATTCGCTCTGTCGCAGCCGAGCAGCGCAAGGCCGCACAGGAGAAGATCTGGAACGAGATCGAAGTCGGAAAGCAGTATCACGGCACCGTCAAGTCCCTGACGTCCTACGGCGCGTTCGTTGATATCGGCGGCGTTGACGGCATGGTGCATGTGTCTGAGCTGAGCTGGAACCGTGTGAAGAATCCTGCCGAGGTTGTCAAGGTTGGCGACGAGATCGATGTGTTCGTCATTGCGCTCGATCCGGAAAAGAAGAAGATCTCCCTGGGCTATAAGACCGAGGAGACCAACCCCTGGACCATCTTCAACAGACAGTTCCAGATTGGCGATGTGGCCAAGGTCAAGATTGTCAAGCTGATGACCTTCGGTGCGTTCGCTGAGATCATTCCCGGTGTCGACGGCCTGATCCACATTTCCCAGATCGCGGATCGCCGCATCGGCAAGCCCGAGGATGTTCTGTCTGAGGGTCAGGAAGTGGATGCCAAGATCATCGACATCGATCAGGAGCACAAGCGGATTTCTCTGTCCATCCGCGCACTGCTGTCCGGTGAAGAAGAGCCCGCCGCTGAAGAAGAGGCTGAGTAATTGAATTTGATCGGGCTGCTTCGGCAGCCCGATTTTTTCTGAGGGAACGATATGGACGAGATCCGGTATGTCAAACTACGGCAGCAGCCTGCATTAAAAGCGCGTGCGGCAGCATGGTTTCATGAAAAATGGGGTATCCCGCTGCAGGCGTATCTACAGAGCATGGACGAATGCCTGCGGAGCGAAGCGCCCGTACCGCAGTGGTATCTGGCGATGACGGGAGATACGATCGTGGGCGGCATGGGCGTGATCGAAAACGATTTTCACGATCGGAAAGACCTGCGGCCGAACGTCTGCGCGGTTTACGTCGAGCCGGCGTACCGCTGTCAGGCAATCGCGGGGCGGCTTTTGCAGGTCGTCTGCGACGATATGGCGCGGCAGGGAATCGACACCCTATACCTGCTGACTGATCACACAGGGTTTTATGAACGCTACGGTTGGCAGTGCTATTGCCCGGCAATGGGAGACGGCGAGAATGTGCCGTCGAGAATATACATCCATGAAAGCAAGACCGGCAAGGCGTAAGCCTTGCCGGATCGTTTGTGTATGGAAGGAAATTATGTATTTTCTTTGCTGCCGTGAAGCAGATCCGATACGATGGTGATGGTCACATAGGCATCTTTATCGATGGACTTGACCAACGATTTCAGTCGGACAATCTGGAACCGGTTGACGACGGCATACAGAACAGTCTTTGGCTCGTTGGAATAGTATCCTTTTGCATCAAGAATGGTAATTCCGATTGTAAACGCATCGGAAACTGCCTTGCAGATTTCCTCCGGCTTTGTTGTGATGATCATTGCCGATTTCGACAGATCCAATCCATCTACGATATAATCGACGGTTTTGGAACCGGCGGCATAAGTAACAATGGAATACAACGGAAGAATCCAGCTTTGAATGACGACTCCGGAGATGATATAGAGAATCACATTGTAGATCATGACAAATGTGCCAACGGTGATGCCAAGCTTTTTTGAAAAAATCACGGCCATGACTTCGATTCCGTCCATTGCGCCGCCGTTTCGGATGGCAAGGCCGCTGCCAATACCGGATACGATGCCGCCGAAGATTGCGCAAAGGAATAAGTCGGTTCCGGCGAGAGGCGAGGCGAGGCTCACGTCAACCGGCAATACATCCGTGATCAGCCAGGCGCTGATCGCATATACCGCGACGGTAAAGATGGAATATACCGTAAAAACGGCGCCCTGCTTTTTCAGTCCATAGAGAAACAGCGGGATATTCAACGCAAGCAGGAAAAATGACAACGAGAAAGAATCCGGCGTTACTTGTGATAACAGGATCGACGTGCCCGAGATCCCACTGTCATATAGCTGAACGGGCGCGATGAAGATCGTAACGCCGATCGCATTGACGATGCCTGCAAGAAGCAGGAATGCAAAATTGAAAATAGAAAACTTTTTAAGCAGGGAGCGGATTCTGTTCACTGCGGATACCTCCTGTGTTTGATTTACGCAATTGCGGATCTACAGATGCAGTGGACCCTCAACAACGCCCGTAGCAATAGCGCTGGCGCAAATCCGGTAGAAATGCGCAGACGTTACGATTTGCTGAGCTTCCACTCGAGATATTCGTCGTAGCTGCCCAGACGGTCAATGATTCTTCCGTCCGGCTGGAACTCGATAATGCGGTTACAGGTTGTCTGCAGCAGCTCATGGTCATGCGAGGCAAGCAGCACATTACCCGGGAAAGCCTCCAGACCCTTGTTCACGGCCTGAATGGCCTCCATGTCGAGATGGTTTGTCGGCTGGTCAAGCAGCACCACGTTTGCGCCCGAAAGCATCATGCGCGAGAGCATGCAGCGCACCTTTTCTCCACCGGAGAGGACGTTCACCGGCTTGAAGACCTCGTCGCCCGAGAAGAGCATGCGGCCGAGGAAGCCGCGAAGATAGACGTCATCCTTCTTGGCAGAGAACTGACGGATCCAGTCGACAAGCGAATCCGTGCAGCCGTCAAAATACGCGGAATTGTCTTTGGGAAGATAGCTGGTGGTGACGGTCTGGCCCCACTTGACGCTGCCCTCATCCGGCTCCAGCTCACCCATGAGAATCCTGAACATGGTGGTCTGCGCCAGTTCGTTTTCACCGACGAAAGCGATCTTGTCGTTTTTGTTGACGATAAAGCTGACCTTATCCAGAAGCTTCACGCCGTCGACGGTTTTGGAAACGTCTGTGACAAAAAGGATATCCTTGCCAACCTCGCGCTCACGCTCAAAGCCGACGAACGGATACCGGCGCGAGGATGCGGGGATCTCCTCCACTGACAGCTTATCAAGCAGTCTCCGGCGGGACGTGGCCTGTTTGCTTTTGGCCTTGTTGGCGGCAAAGCGCGCGATGAACGCCTGCAACTCAGCAATCTTTTCCTCATTTCGCTTGTTTTTGTTGCGGATGAGCTGCTGGACGAGCTGCGACGACTCGTACCAGAAGTCGTAGTTACCGACATACTGCCGGATCTTGCCGTAGTCGATGTCGATGATATGCGTGCAGACCGTATTCAGGAAGTGGCGGTCATGGCTGACTACGATGACAAGACCGGTATCTTCATAGTCCAGAATGAAATTTTCCAGCCAGTTGATAGCCTCAATATCCAAGTTGTTGGTCGGCTCGTCGAGCATGACGATATCAGGCTTTCCGAACAGCGCCTGCGCCAGCAGCACCTTGACTTTGTCTCTGGGGTCTGTGTTCGCCATGAGATCGCTGTGCTTTTCCACCGGGATACCAAGACCCTGCAGGAGCCGGCTGGCGTCAGATTCGGCTTCCCAGCCGTCCATTTCGGCAAATTCGACCTCCAGCTCACTGGCGCGCATGCCGTCTTCTTCCGTGAAATCTTCTTTTTCGTACAGCGCGTCCTTTTCCTTCATCACGTTATACAACCGTTGGTTGCCCATGATGACGGTGTCGAGCACAGAAAATGCGTCATACTGGAACTGATCCTGTTTCAGAACGGACATCCGCGCGCCCGGCTTGAGACTGACAGAGCCGGAGGTCGGCTCCAGTTCACCGGAGAGAATCTTCAGAAACGTGGATTTGCCGGCACCGTTCGCGCCGATCACGCCGTAGCAGTTGCCGGGCGTAAACTGGAGATCGACGTTTTTGAACAGCACGCTGCCGCCAAACTGCATGGCGAGGTTGCTGATGGTAATCATGGAAAGACTCCTTCAAAGCGTATTTTCCTTATTCTATCACATTTGTGCGTGCAAAGATAGGGCGGCGGTTATGAACAGAACGTGAATTTTTGCCAAAAGGGCTTGCAAAAGAAAGAGAAAAGACTATAATACAGTTAGCACTTAAAGCACGAGAGTGCTAAAACTGGAAGGACGTGTTACTATGGCGAAAAAGCAATTCAAGGCGGAATCCAAGCGGCTGCTTGATCTGATGATCAATTCGATCTATACCCATCAGGAGATATTCCTGCGTGAGATTATTTCCAATGCCTCCGACGCGATCGACAAACTGGCGTATCTGGCGCTGACAGATGAAAAAGTCGGCCTCAATCGCAGCGACTTTGCCATCGAGCTGAAGGCCGATGAAGCTGCGCGCACGCTGACGGTGTCGGATAACGGCGTTGGCATGGATCGTGACGAGATGGAGAATAACCTCGGCACCATCTGCAAATCCGGCAGCCTGCAGTTCAAGAAGGATATGGAAAAGGCCGAGGATATCGACATCATCGGCCAGTTTGGCGTGGGCTTCTATTCTGCGTTCATGGTGGCTGAGACGGTTACGGTGATCTCGAAGAAGTACGGTTCGGATGAGGCGTGGAAGTGGACGTCCTCCGGCGCGGATGGCTATACCATTGAGCCTGCTGAGCGTGATGCTGCCGGTACCGACGTCATCATGACGCTCAAGGCCGACACCGAGGATGAAAAGTATTCGCGCTTCCTCAAGAGCTGGGAGCTGCAGCAGCTGGTCAAAAAATACTCCGACTACATCCGCTATCCCATCAAGATGGAGATGGAGAAGAGCCGTGTGAAAGAGGAGACGAAGGACTCTGACAAGCCGGAATACGAGACGTATACCGAGGTTGAAACGCTCAACTCCATGGTGCCCATCTGGCAGAAGAACAAGAAGGACGTCACGGAAGAGGAGTACAATAACTTCTACAAGGAAAAGTTCTACGACTATGAGGACCCCGTGGCCGTCATCCACGCGAGCGTCGAGGGCGCGGTGACGTACAAAGCGTTGCTTTATATCCCGGCGAAAGCTCCGTATGACTTCTACACCAAGGAGTTCAAAAAAGGATTGCAGCTGTATTCCTCGGGCGTGATGATTATGGAGCACTGCGAAGATCTGCTGCCTGACTGCTTCCGTTTTGTGCGCGGCGTGGTCGATTCGCAGGATTTGAGCCTGAATATCTCCCGTGAGATGCTGCAGCACGACCGGCAGCTCAAGTTCATTGCGAACAATCTGGAAAAGAAGATCAAGGCCGAGCTGGCCAAACTCATGGAGAATGACCGCGAGAAATATGAGAAGTTCTACACGGCCTTCGGTGCGCAGCTCAAATACGGCGCGCTGAACGATTACGGCGCGAAGAAGGAGCTGCTGCAGGATCTGCTGTTGTACTGGTCGAGCAAGGAAGACAAGCTCGTCTCACTCAAGCAATACGCTGCCGCGATGCCGGAGGAGCAGAAGTACATCTACTTTGCAAACGGCGAGGACAAGGTGCATCTGGCCCAGCTGCCGCAGCTCGAGCAGCTGAAAAACAAGGGCTACGACGTGCTGTTTATGACGGACGAAGTTGACGGTTTCCTGCCGCAGACGCTCGGTAAGTATGACGACAAGGAATTGCGCAACATCACGCAGGACGATCTCGGCCTTGCCAGCGAGGAAGAAAAGAAGGCCGCAGAAGAACAGGCTGAAAAGGCAAAATCCACGCTTGATTTTATCAAGGAAACGCTGGGTGATAGCGTCAAGGAAGTTCGCCTGAGCCAGAATCTGGGCAGCCATCCTGTCTGCGTTGTCCCGGCAGAGGGCATGACGTTTGAGATGGAGAAGTACTTCAAGCGCCTCAATCCCGAGATGGGCATGAAGGCGGAGCGTGTGCTCGAGCTGAACGGCGAGCATCCCGTGTTCTCCAAACTGCAGATCGCCGTGGCGCAGGAGCCGGAGAAGGCCAAAAAGATGGTCAGGATTCTGTATGCGCAGGCACTTTTGATGGCGAATCTGCCGCTTGAGAATGCCAGCGAGTATACGGATCTCGTGTGTGAGCTGCTCTGATAGCGGAGCATGCAGAAATAATCCCCCGCAGCGCGTTGATTCCGCTGCGGGGGATTTGCATATTACACTGCTGCATGCAGGATCGCGCAATCTTCCACAGATCGCAAGCGAACGGCTCTACCAACTGCCGGGATCATACGGCAGGGGATCGGTCGAGACGCAGCGCACGGCCAGACGCGTCTGTCCGCCGACGGTACAAGGATACAGCGTCAAAGGATACTTGCCTGCGTCATAGCAACGGACAGCGGCTCTCCCCTTCAGTTGACTCTTCCAAACCGTGCAAATGGCCAGACGCGGAAAACAATTCTGCCTACGATCTGTTCCTGCGCGACACAACCGACGGCCGTGTTGCGCGAATCCACAGATGTGGAGCGGTGGTCGCCCATTACGAAAATCTTTCCGTCGGGTACCTGATAGGGCAGCTCGATGTTGCAGTCGCCAAGGGCTTTTTCTACCAGATACGGCTCGTCAAGCAGTTTGCCGTTGACGTAGACAGTACCGTCCTGGTCGATGTTGATCCAGTCGCCGGCACTGCAGATGACACGTTTGACCAGAATTTTGTTGTTATAATAGAATGCGACGATATCGCCCGGCTCAAATTGGGACGTTTTCATGGAGATGATGATTTCACCGTCGTTCAGAGTGGGCGTCATGGAACTGCCGTAGGTCTGCAGAACCGGCAGCCACAACGTGGCGACCAGCACTGCAATGGCGGCAACCGTGATGAGCGTATAGACGGTGCTTCTGAGCACTGCGCGGTAGCGGCTGCGATAGCGGACGCGGTGCAGCTCCTGCTCGAGCTGCTCGGTGGTGGGAAGCTGAATCTGCTTCGTGTTTTTCATTTTCCGCCCGTCTCCTCATGCACCATGTTGAGCAGGCTGCGAAGGCCTGCCTGCTGCGCAAGCAGTTGGTCGAGCCGCAGCTTTGCCTCGTCCCAGACGGCGGCGGACTTTCTTTCGGCTTCGCTTGTCATTGCTTCGCACCGGGAGCGGGTCTGATCTTCAAGAGACTGACATTTTTTCTGCGTTTCTGCAAGCATCTGCTCGCATTTGCTGCGGCTCTCCGCCTCGCGCTTTGCGCAGACAGCTTCCTGCCGGCCGCTGAGGGTGCGGATATTTTCCAGATACTGATCGGCGGCCTGCTGCGCAGCGAAAAAGACCTGATTGAGCTGCATTGCCGCCTCGGCGATGGAGCCGGCCTCATCCAACGCAACCTGCCGGCTGGCAAGCTGCGCGTTCGCCTGATCGAGCTGTGCGCGCAGCGCGTCATTCTGCCGGCCTTGCTCCAGGAGCATCTGCAGCAGCTCCACGCGGTTCAGTTTTCGCAGATCTTTGTCAGTCATGAACGCTCACCTTTGGCTTTCTTCTCGGACGGCAGAAGCATGAACGATGGAATCGTTTCCAGTTTCCATCTCAAAAAATCCGCAGAGGATAATCTGACGGAATTACATTCTTTGCTTGGAAAAATAATTCAATTTACTATATCACAATTATGTATAAAAATCAATTGTATGGAGGGAATTATTTGGAGAAAAATGTTTTATTTTGAGAAGAAACCGTACAATACGGCGAATGTGGCAGCCAGAGTTGCTCCGGCTGCCACAAAGTGGATGCGATATATATGGGAGACCGGGCGATCAGTCGCTTTC
>JAEDFW010000077.1 GCA_016297855.1 Oscillospiraceae bacterium | reverse complement strand
GCAGATATTTTAAGTATTCCTCACGGATGGCCAGCTGCAGCCGCGTGCCGAAATGTGCTCCGATGAGCGCCAGGACGATCGACGGCACGCCTAGCTTCCAGTCGACATAGCCGTTTTTGACGAACCGCGCCGTGGACACCACCGTGCCGAGGCCGGAGGACAGCTTGTTCGTCCCAAGCGCCATGTGCGCAGGCAAGCCCGCCAATAAGTACGTCGGCACCGAGATGATCCCGCCGCCGCCGGCGATCGCGTCCATAAAAGAGGCCAGAAATACGCCCACAGCCACGATGAGCGCCATTTGAAGTGTCAGGTCCATGATAATTTCCCCTCTGCCAACTGGTTCAGCACCCATGCCACGCCGTCTTCGTCGTTACTGGGCGCGATGAGCGCGGCGATGGATTTGATCTCGTCATCTGCATTTGCCATTACGACCGGCACAGCTGCATAGCCGAGCATTCTGAGGTCGTTTTCACTGTCGCCGATGGCCATGATCTGGCTTCTGCTAAGGCCCAGATGATGCCGCAGCGCGTCGAGGCTTGCGCCCTTGTCGGCCTGCATTGCGGTGATCTCAAGATTGATGGGCGCGGAAGCAGCAATGTACAAAGGAAGCTGCCGCACGGCATCCCATGCCGCGTCGCGCTGCTGCTGGGTGGGGAACATGAGAAACAGCTTCTCCACCGGCTGGTCATTGGTTCGGAGAAAGGCCTCATAATTGTCCGCCGGCAGGTAGAACTTGCGGATATAGTCCGCCGCCCACGGCTCCAGAAACGTGTCTGCCGCGCGCCAGAGCGCCGCGTCGCAGTACACGTTGCCGTCTGTAAAGTAGCAGAAAATGCCGCCGAAGTCCTTTAGCCTTGTATAAAGCGTCCACGCCTGCTGCGGCGTGAGGCAGGCCTCGTAGATACTTTCATGCCGCGCAAGATCGAGCACGCGCGCGCCGCTGCTGCAGGAGATATAGCGCACCTGCGGAAGCGCTGTGAGGATTTCGCCGCACTCGCACAGCATCCGTCCCGTGCTTACGGCAAAGTGAATGCCCGCTGCCTGCGCGCGGGTAATGGCGCGCTGCGTGGCAGGGCTGATTGTTTTTTCCGAAGTCAGAAGCGTGCCGTCAAGATCGGCCGCGACCAGTCTGATTGCCATCTTTTTCTCCAGCTCTTTTTAAATTCAGCATCATTCTACCAGCCTGCTGTGCTGAAATCAAGGACGCAAGCGGCGTTTTGCGGCGCAAATTCACAATTTCTTCTTTTTTTAGCGTCTTACATATGGTATAATCCGTTTTTAGAATGAACGAATATGCGCATATGCGCAGGAGGATAGAACAATCATGGGTCTTTTTTCGAAGATGTTCGGCACGCGCTCCGAGCGCGAGGTCAAGAAGCTCACCCGCCAGGTTGACGCCGTCATGGCGCTGGAGGACGAATATAAGGCGCTCTCCGACGATCAGCTGCGCGAAAAAACGCAGGAATTCAAAACACGTCTGGCGCAGGGCCAAACGCTCGACGAGATTCTGCCCGAGGCGTTTGCCGTCTGCCGTGAAGCGGCCGCGCGCGTACTGGGCATGCGCCCGTACCGTGTGCAGGTCATCGGCGGCATTGTGCTGCACCAGGGCCGTATCGCCGAGATGAAGACCGGCGAAGGCAAAACGCTGGTCGCTATTTTACCGGCGTATCTCAACGCGCTGACGGGTGACGGCGTGCACATCGTCACCGTCAACGACTACCTTGCCAAGCGCGATGCTGAGTGGATGGGCAAAGTCTACCGGTTTCTCGGCCTGTCCGTCGGCCTGATCATTCACGGCCTGACGAACGATGAGCGCCGCGCGGCCTACGCCGCCGATATCACCTACGGCACCAACAATGAGCTGGGCTTTGACTATCTGCGCGACAACATGGCGCTGTACAAGTCCGAGATGGTCCAGCGCGGGCACAATTTCGTCATTGTCGACGAGGTTGACTCGATCCTCATCGACGAGGCGCGCACACCGCTCATCATCTCCGGCAAGGGTGAGGAATCGTCGAAGCTCTACGAGATGGCGGATTACTTTGTCTCGCGGCTCAAAAAACAGGTGTTTTCCACCACTGACGATAAACAGCTGCAGGATCAGTATGACTGCGACTATGTGGTCGACGAGAAAGACCGCAGCGTGTCTCTGACACAGACAGGCATCAAAAAGGCTGAGGAATTCTTCGGTGTGGAGAATCTGGCCGACCCCGAAAACGCCACGCTCTCGCACCACCTCAATCAGGCCATGAAGGCGCGCGGCCTCATGAAGCGCGATATTGACTACGTCGTCAAGGACGGCCAGGTTATCATCGTTGATGAGTTCACGGGCCGTCTGATGTACGGCCGGCGCTACAACGAGGGCCTGCATCAGGCCATCGAGGCCAAGGAAGGCGTGACCGTCGCAAGCGAAAACAAAACGCTTGCTACCATTACATTCCAGAATTTCTTCCGCCTGTATCAGAAGCTGTCCGGCATGACCGGTACGGCGCTGACCGAGGAGGAGGAATTTGACGGCATCTATCATCTCGACGTGGTCGAGATTCCCACCAACAAGCCCGTCATCCGTATCGACAATCCCGACGTGGTGTACAAGACCGAGGCGGGCAAGTACCGGGCCGTCATCCGGCAGATCAAGGAGTGTCACGAAAAGGGCCAGCCGGTGCTGGTCGGCACAGTGTCGATTGAAAAATCCGAGCTTCTGTCGCAGCTTTTAAAGCGCGAGGGCATCAAGCACAACGTGCTCAACGCCAAACACCACGAAAAAGAGGCCGAGATCATCGCGCAGGCGGGCCATCTGGGCGCGGTGACCATCGCCACCAACATGGCAGGCCGCGGCACCGACATCATGCTCGGCGGCAACGCCGAATTTATGGCCAAGAGCGATCTGCGCAAGGCGGGCCTTTCCGAGGAGCTGATCGCGGAGTCCAATTCCTTTGCCGAAACTGACGATCCTGAGATCCTTTCCGCGCGCGCGCAGTATGCTGAGGCCTACGCCGCGCACAAAAAGGAGATCGACCGCGAAGCAGAGCTGGTGCGGCAGGCAGGCGGCCTTTTCATCATCGGCACCGAGCGGCACGAATCGCGCCGTATCGACAATCAGCTGCGCGGCCGAAGCGGCCGTCAGGGCGACCCCGGCCAGACACGGTTCTATCTGTCGATGCAGGACGACGTGATGCGGCTGTTTGGTTCCGAGCGCGTGCTCAATATGATGGAGACGCTCGGCATCGACGAGGACACGCCCATCGACGCGAAGATTCTCTCCGGCGCGATCGAAAATGCGCAGAAAACCGTGGAAAGCCGCAACTATCAGGCCAGAAAGAGCGTGCTGGAATACGACGATGTGATGAACATGCAGCGAAAGATCATCTACGAGCAGCGCCGTCAGGTGCTCGACGGCGAGGATCTGCGCAAGAATATCCAGACGATGATGCAATTTTATGTCCAGACCCATGTGCACAGCGCCTTCGGCGAGCAGCCGCACATGACCGACATGCACCAGATGACGGAGCTTCTTTCGCACTTCGAAAACATCTGCTTTGCCAAGGGTGAATGGATTGTGACGGAGGCGGAGCTGCCGCAGCTCACGCGCGAAGAGGCCGAAGAAAAACTGCTCAGTCTTATGCAGCGCACCTATGAGAAAAAGCAGGCGCTCTACGGTGAGCCGGTCATGCGTGAGATTGAGCGCGTCGTCACGCTGCGCGTGGTCGATGAATACTGGATGGATCACATCGACGCGATGGACGATCTGCGGCAGGGTATCCGCCTGCGCGCCTATGCGCAGACCGACCCGGTCGTGGAGTATAAGCGCGAGGGCTTCGACATGTTCGAGGCCATGACGAACGCCATTAAAGAAGAGATCGTCCGCCGCGTATTCCTCGTGCGCCTTAAGACCAACGAGGAGCTGAGGCGCGAGCGCGTGGCGAAGGTCACGAGCGAAGGCGCGGGCGACAAGACCGTCAAGCGCCAGCCCGTTGTCAAGAAAATCAAGATCGGCCCGAACGATCCCTGCCCCTGCGGCAGCGGTAAGAAGTATAAAAAGTGCTGCCGCGACAAGGATCTGGCAGCAGGAAATCAGTCTTAACTATGGCCTTTACCGTTCACAAAGAAGGAAATCTGGAATACCTCACCGCCGGTGCGCTCAGCGTCGGCGGCGCGGTGCATGCATTCTCGACACGCCACGGCGGCGTGAGCGAGGGGCACCTGTCGTCCTTGAATCTCGGCACACATCGTGGCGACAGACCAGAGAACGTGCTGGAAAACTACCGCATTTGGGGTAATGCCGTGGGATTTCGGCCAGAGGACACGGTCTTTACCAAGCAGCTGCACACCGATACTGTCCTGCGCGTCGGCCGCGCAGACCGCGGCACAGGTCTATTCCGCGAGCAGCCAGCCGTCTGCGACGGCATCATCACTGATGAACCGAACGTCGCGCTCGTCTGCTTCTCGGCCGACTGTACGCCCATTTTGCTCTATGATCCCGTGCGCGGGGCCGTCGGCGCGGTACACGCCGGATGGCGCGGCACGGCGAAGGGTATCGCGCGCAGAGCCGTTGAGGCTATGACGCGCGAATTTGGCTGTCAGCCAGCCGATATCCGCGCGGCCATCGGCCCGTGCATCTCGCGCTGCTGCTTTGAAACCGGGCCCGAGGTGCCCGAGGCGATGCTGGCCGCCTTGGGCCGCGAAGCGCAAAGTGCGATCGAGCCGCACGGGGAAAAATTTCACGTCGATCTCAAGGCGCTCAACCGGCTGCACCTTCTGCGCGCGGGCGTAGCGGTCATTGACGTGAGTGAGGACTGCACCATGTGCCAGCCTGATCGCTTCTGGTCGCATCGGGCGTCACACGGTGTGCGCGGCAGTCTCGCCGCCGTCATCATGCGCAGGGAGGAAACGCCATGAAACGGAAGATCTGCGCCGCCATTGCCCTTGTGCTTGCGCTGGGGCTGCTGAGCGGCTGTTCCGGCATCGATCTGAGCTGGTTCACCAGTAAATTCAAAACCGAATCGCAGCGCGAGCAGGAGGCTGCAGGCATCGAGCCGGAAACGCCTGTGAGTGAAGATTCGTCTGAGCCGGAAGGTACAGCCATCACCACCGAGGTCTACTCTGAGCTGGATCATTTTGGCCTTGCCTACCAGCTGAGCTATGGCCTTGACCCCTACAACTGCCAGAGCCTCTGCAACCGCGTGATCTTCTCATTTTTATATGAGCCGCTGTTTGCTGTCGATCAGACATATCAGGCCGTACCCATTCTGGCCGAGTCCTATGAGGTCTCCGGCGACGGCTTGACCACCACCATCCGCCTGCACGATAACGTCCGTTTCCACGACGGCACAAAAATGACCGCGCAGGACGTGGTATACTCTCTGCACTGCGCGGAAGGCTCCGCCTATTACGGCAACCGCCTTATCTATGTCACGGATATCGCCGCGCCGAGCGGCGATACGGTGGTTCTGACCACCTCGGTCGCATATGAATGCCTGCCGCTGCTGCTGGACATGCCCATCGTGAAGGACGGCACAGCCGAAGAGGTAAGCCCGCCTGGTACCGGCCCGTACCGCTATGTGGATGCAAATTCACTTGAGCGCTTTGACGGCTGGTGGCAGGAAGGCCCCGCACTTGTGGAGTACGACACGATCTCGCTCTGCCACACGACCACCGCCGCCGACATCCGCGACAATTTCGAGTACGAAAACGTCAACATGGTGCTGACTGACCCCAATGCGGCAGCGTATGCCGGATTTCACAATGACTATGAGCTGTGGAACGCAGGAACCACGGTCATGCAGTACATCGGCTACAACATCTCCACCAATGTCTTTTCCAACTACGGCCTGAGATCCGCCATCACCTACGCCATCGACCGTGAGACACTTGTAACTGAAACGATGGGCGGCTTTGCCGAGGCGGCGGTGCTGCCTGTCAGCCCGCAGTCTGACTGCTATGATGTGAAGCTGGCCAACACCTACGCCTATAACATCGCCAACTACTATCTGCAGCTGGAAAACGCCAGCGTGGAGGACATGGACGCAGACGGCATTCTGGATCTGTATGTGCAGTCGCTGGGCTACGCCATTCCTGTCTCCGGCACGATGATCGTCTGCTCGTCGAGCTATCAGCGCGTGCAGGCGGCTACGCAGATCGTAAATACGCTCAATTCGCTCGGGTTTGACCTTACGCTCAAACAGCTGGAGCTGTCGGAATTCCAGAACGCGCTGGCCACGGGCAGCTACGACCTCTACTACGGCGAGGTCAGGCTTTCGCCAAACTTTGACCTCAGCCCGTTCTTCCGCGCAGGCGGCAGTCTCAGCTTCGGTGCGCTCTCTGACAGCACAATGGAAAACCTGTGTATGCGCGCGCTCGTCAACAGCGGCAACACCTATAACCTCTACCAGCGCCTGTGTTCGCGCGGGTACATCACGCCGGTTCTGTTTAAGAGCTACGCGCTCTACACCACGCGCGGCGCGGTGAGTGAGCCTGCGAAATATTTGGATTGGTTTCTCTCCTGAGCGCAAAGCAATCGCCGTATGGCCCACAGGCCATACGGCGATTTTCTGATGATGGTGCAGATCAGGTCATGGCTGCGCCGTCGACACGCAGCGTCACGCCCGTGACATAGCTTGCCATGTCGCTTGCCAGATACAGATAGGCGTTTGCGATATCCACCGGCTCGCCGACACGGCCCAGCGGGATACCCGCTGAGATCCGATCAACCAGCTCCTGCGGAAGCGCTGCAACCATATCGGTACGCGTTACACCGGGGGCCACGGCGTTCACACGGATGTGATCTTTGGCAAGCTCGCGCGCGAGCGAGCGCGTCAGACCGTTGACCGCAAATTTGGATGCCGGATATCCGCATCCAGACGGCTGACCGTACTCAGCGACCATGGAACTGGTGTTGAGGATCACACCGCCGCCCTGCTCCTTCATGATGCGCGCAGCCGCCTGCGAGCAGACAAAGACCGCCTTCACGTTCACGTCCATGATTTTGGAGAACTCCTCGAGCGTGTAGTCGTACAGGCTCGTTCTGGACGACACGCCGGCGTTATTGGCCAGAATGTCAATGCTGCCGTACTTCGACTTGACTGAGGCGAATGCGTCTGCAACTTCGCCGGGATCGCACAGATCGGGCCAGATGCCCATCACGCGGCCTTCGTATGCCTGAAGCTGCTGCAGCGCTTTTTCCACCGTTTCCTGTCTGGAACCGGCAACAGCGACATTTGCACCGTTCTCCAGATACTTTTTTGCGATCGCAAGGCCGATCCCCCTGGTTCCGCCCGTGATGATTGCCGTTTTTCCTGTCAACATGCTAGTTTACCTCCTGATAGATCGTCAGACGGCTCGCGCCGCTGCTTTTAAGAGTCTATAATAATATGGATGACAATAAAGCACTTTATTTGTCAGCAAGGTACCTGCGCAGCTTTCCGGAGCAGATAAAAGGATCCGCCTGCATCAGCAGGCGGATCCTTGCTTTGCCTATTCAGCAGGCCGGATGTAGCCTTTGCCGCAAATCTGCAGGTAGAATACCTGTTGACCGACGGTGAAGGAATCGACACTGTTGAACGCAGA
The DNA here is from genome assembly GCA_016297855.1 of Oscillospiraceae bacterium. Lineage (GTDB taxonomy): Bacteria > Bacillota > Clostridia > Oscillospirales > Oscillospiraceae > CAG-170. The sequence continues at coordinate 476 of JAEDFW010000077.1, read as the reverse complement.
AACCTCCACATTCTGCTGCGCGCCGGTACTTACTGTCAGCGGGTGCAGAGAGGTGACCGCAGATTCGATGCAGGTGGCAATGAGCACCGTGTCGAATACCATGTCGCCGGTGTGGTCAATGACGGTAATCTTTGCGTTCGGAGGCAGCTGATTGAGAATATCTGCCGTGACCGCGTCAAAATTATAATAATACTGCGTATTCTCTCCCAGCGAGAACACGCCCTCGCTGCAAAGCTGCGCCAGCTCGGCGCTGTCGGCAAACGTATAATACAGTTCGCCGGCTGCATAGCACGGCACGCCGACAACCGTATTGCCGCGCATATAGATGTTCACGTTCCGTCCCAGAAGCCCGAGATCGGTGGAGACTGCAAAGAGCTTGCTGTAACCCTCAAGACGGCTGTAGCCATTTTCCAGCTTGCCGCCCGCCAAGTTGAGATCGGCGCACTCATTTGCCGTCAAAACCGCCGTATATCGGA
>JAEDFW010000076.1 GCA_016297855.1 Oscillospiraceae bacterium | reverse complement strand
GCTACGAGGCCAGAAGCTCCAACTTCCGAGCCGGCGTCGCAGAGCTTTTGATTGATGAAAGCCTTTCGCTTCTGAACGAACTTTACAAATAACGCGCGCGGCATGGCGCTGCCGCGGCCGGCATCAACCGGCGCAAAGAGAGCCGGGGCTTTAAGCCCCGGCTCTCTATTTCGGTTTTCAGACGTTCCTTATTTCATGCTGCACAGCCCGCTGCGCCGGCAGACAGCCAAACAAGGACCTGCAGCATTTCATGACACAGTTTTTAATCTGCGATGACGCCGGCCATCTCCTCAGCCGAGATGCGGTAGATTGCGCCGTCGATGCCGTGCTCGCGCATCGCCTCGAGCACCGCGCTGCGTTCATATCGGCAGCCGATGAGTGCAGCGCTGATCGTACCGGCATCAAGCGTAGAGAAAAAGTCTCCGTAGACGCTGGCCGCGCGAATCACGCCCTTGCGGACGTCGATCTTGAACTGGATCTTTCCGCCGGCGAAGCGGCCGCTGCGGTCGATATTGAATGTCGGATTTGCGCCGTAGATGCACTGCCAGTCTCGAAACCGTTCCTCCGCCAGCTGCCGGATCCGCACGTCGTCCTCAGCTGTGACGGTATAGGTGCGCGTGCTGCCGTTCATGATGCTGCGCACCATCGCATCCTTGAATGCCAGCGCGTCCATCGGCGCGGGCAGATGCTCGGCGATATTCGTCACGCGGTCGCGGACAGACTTGATGCTCTTTGAAACGATCTTATAGTTATCAACGGTGGTGGACGCCACCATCTGCTCGATATCGGTGTCAAACAGCAGTGAGCCGTGGTGCACGATGCTCTCGCCCAGACGGTACTGCGCATTGCCGGAAAACTTGCGCCCGTCGATGGTCAGGTCATTGCGTCCGTTGAATGCCGCGTCCACGCCCATTTCGCGCAACGCCCCGATAACCGGCGCAATGTATTCGTGGAACTCGATCTGCTGGTCGCTTTTATGCTGAATGAAGGTGAACTGCCAGCCGCCCATGTCGGTGTAGATCGTGCCACCGCCCGACATTCTGCGCACGATGTGAATGCCGTGCGCGTCGGCAAAGGGCTTGTTGATCTCTTCCAGCACATTTTGATATTTGCCCACCATCAGTGTCGGCGTGGTGCGCCAGAACAGAAACACCGTATCGTCCAGACACTTTTCCATTGCGAAATAGTATTCCAGGCCGAAGTTATAGTAAACGTCGGCAGAAGCGGTCTCAATATAGATCATGCACGTCCTCCAGCGCCTCCCACGCACGGTACGAGCTGCGTGCCAGCGGCGCGGACGCAACATGGTGGAAGCCCTTGTCAAGCGCCATCTGCTTATAGCGTGCAAAATCCTCGGGTGTGGCGTAGCGGGCAAGCGGATAGTGCTTCGGGCTCGGCTGCAGATACTGGCCGATGGTCAGAATGTCGCAGCCGGTGTCAAGCACGTCGTCCATCAGAGCGGCGATCTGTTCGTCTGTCTCACCGAGACCGACCATGAAGCCGGTTTTGGTCAGGATCGTGGGATCTTTTTCCTTGCAGTAGCGCAGCACGAACAGCGACCGGTCATACGTTGCCTTCGAGCGCACTGCCTGCTGCAGTTCCTTGACTGTCTCAACATTGTGGTTGAGTACGTCGGGCTGTGCGGCAAGCACCACGTCCAGCGCGGCGGTATCGCCCTGCATATCGGAAATGAGCGTCTCGACAGTCGTGCCGGGGCAAAGCTCACGGATCGCACGAACCGTGTTTGCAAACTGCTCCGCGCCGCCGTCGGGCAGATCGTCGCGCGTCGGGCATGTCAGAACCACATGACGAAGCCCCAGCTTTTTGGCCGCTTCTGCCACATGTCTCGGTTCGTCCGGGTCGGGCGGCAGCGGATGGCCGGTCGTGACGTTGCAGAACCGGCAGTTGCGGGTGCAGGCGCTGCCGAGAATCATGAATGTGGCCGTATGCTTGCGGTAGCACTCGCCGAGATTCGGGCAGTTTGCCTCCTTGCAGACAGTGTTGAGCTTCAGATCGCGCATCAGCTCAGCCACCTCATTGACAGCGTCCTGATTGTAGCGCACCTTCAGCCATTCCGGTTTTCTCTCCATGGCCGCCTCACTTCATCTCGAGCACAGCCACCGCCGTTTCAACGTCCACGGTGTCGCCCTCTTCAAACAGCTGCTTCTTCAGCACGCCGCTTTCAGTCGCCTCGATCTGGTTCACAACCTTGTCGGTCTCAATTTCAAACAGCGGCTCCCCGGCAGTCACCGTCTCGCCCTCTTCTTTCAGCCATGCGCACAGCACACCGGAGCGCATCTCCGGCCGCAGCTTCGGCATTGTAATCTTTTTTTCCATGGTATTGTTCTCCTTCCAGCCGGCTTACCGGCGATTCTTCCTCATTTTTGCACGCGCCCCGTCACATCAGGCAGTCCATAAGCTCGTCCGCCCGGTCGGGTGATAGCGCGCAGCAGATGGCATAAAAGCCGTCCGGGTCGAGTCGGGTGCCATTGAGCGCCGCTGCAGCCTGCCCGGCGTCAATACCGGCGCATTCGATCTGTGCATCGGAGACGATCCCTTTTTTGGCGCGGTAGCGCACGCAGATGGGCATTCCTGCATACTGGCCGCTTTTTTCATATACGAACGCGGGCGTCATGCCCCATGTCCACTGCCAGCTGTGATATTTTTCATCGCGCAGTCGGCAGACCTCGGCTCGCTGCTGCGCCGTCAGCTCCAGATACGCGCTGCCCGGCGGCAGCATCGCGTCCAGCAGACGCTGCTGAAACTCCGCGACCGTCATAGACCGGTTCATGTGCTCACAGATATTGGTGACGCTGCAGATATCCGACAGCGTGCCCTTCGTCTGGAAACAGTCGTTTTTATGGTGCGTCGTGATCCTGTCGAGCACGGCAAGATCCGACTGGAACAGCAGCGTCCCGTGGTGCAGCACCCGTCCCTTCGACATTCGCTGTGCGCTGCCGGATATTTTCTGCTGCCCGATGGCGATATCGCAGGTGCGGTTTTTTCCGGCCGGAACGCCGATGGCATTGAGCGCCTCGATCACGGGCTGCATGCACCGCTCGTAATCGACCATGCCGTCCGACGCGGTGATGTAGGTGTAATTCACATTGCCCAGATCGTGGTAGACCGTTCCGCCGCCGCTGCTGCGCCGCACAACGGGAATGTGCAGACGGCGCAAAGAAGGCATATGCACTTCGCGGCAGATGTTCTGGTGGCTTCCCACCACGACGCAGGGCGAATTCTGCCAGAGCAGGAAGATCTCATCATTCGGAAACTGCTCAAAAACATACTCCTCAAATGCCAGATTATAATACGGGTCATGGGAGCGGTTGTCAAAAGTAATCACCTGAAAGCTCCAATCTTATTCTTCCGGCCGCGCTCAAAGCGTCTGGTGTCTGGCCAACTGGCGGTTCTTGAAAGCCGGATCGCCCGTCACCTCGCGCAAAATCTCGATCTGCGGCGGCACAGCGAGCGTATTTTGTCCCACTGGCAGCGCCGCGCGCATCACGGCCCGCTCGGCGCAGAAGGGATAGACGTCTATTTCAAACGGCGTACCGTCATATGCAAAGCGATATTTGGTCTTATGTACAGCGTGCAGGCTGGTATCGCCCTCCATCAGGTACTGGATATACTGCTTTTCTGAGATGGGTTTTTCCGTCTCCCACTGGCCGGAATCCGTCACACGCTTCTCCGTGTAAAAATACAGATACTCTCCGCCGTTTTTCTGCTGGCGGATACGGCGGGTGACCTGCGGATTCGTCTGCTGCAGATAGGTCTGCATCATGTCCACGCCCTCGATCTGATACTCCCGCTCCAGCGCAGCAAGATCCGGCATGGCGATGAGATACTTGTGCCAGCTCTGCTCGGGCTTTTTCTGGCCAATGATCTCATAGATGGCACGGATGGCGCGGTCGATCTTATCTTCAAAGTCGACGGAGTTATCGATCACATGCAGATTTGGGTGCGGCCGCCACGCGCGCAGGATACTGTTGTCCTTTTCCCGTGCGACCTCGATCGGCTCGTAGCGCGCCTCGTTGCCGAAGTTGTAGGCAAATTCCGCGCCGTTGGCGCATGAGACCAGATGCAAAACCGCGTCGTAGCCCGCCATGACCTGTTCGGGCGTGGTGCCGAAATGGCGCAGCACCTCGTCAAACTCTTCGTCCGTGATATACGCCTTATCGTCAAACAGTGCCCGGTCGTAGACCACGAGCACGTTGGGCTCGGGCACCATCTCGGCCGCCTTCAGCGCCAGACGCTCCTTATGCAGCTGATCGGCCGTAACAAAATACTGGAACTCCAGCATGGACACGCAGTTTCCGAAAGGCTTGATGCCGAAGCCGGAGATCATCTCGGTCGCCGTCTCGGGAATGGTAATGACCTTCCAGCCGTCTGTCTGCTGGAACTCCTTCAGAATGCGGCTGATGAGCGTGGTCTTGCCGGCGGCAGGACCACCCGTGAGCACGATGCGCGTAATGTGCTTTTGCAACAGGTTCACCCCTATCATTCGGATATCTGTATCTTATCATCCACCGTCGGGAAATGCAAGCTCCTGCGCAAACTGGCTGTTATAGAGCGCTGCATAAAAGCCGTTCTGCGCCAGAAGGGCTTTGTGTGTGCCCTGCTCGACAATATGCCCGTCGCGCATGACCAGAATCACGTCGGCTTCACGGATGGTGGAGAGCCGGTGCGCGACAATAAAGCTTGTCCTGCCCTGCATGAGCTGGTCAAACGCCTGCTGGATACGCAGCTCGGTTCTGGTGTCGATGGACGACGTGGCCTCGTCCAAAATCAGCATCGGCGGCAGGCACAGCATCACGCGCGTGATGCACAGCAGCTGCCGCTGCCCCTGCGAAAGGCTGCCATCCGGGGTAAGCATGGTATCGTAGCCCTGCGGAAGCTTCATGATAAAGCTGTGCGCGTGTGCGGCTTTGGCCGCTGCGATCATTTCTTCGTCCGTCGCATCGGGCTTTCCCATGCAGATATTTTCGCGCACCGTACCGGTCTTGAGCCAGGTATCCTGTAGCACCATGCCGAAGCTGCGGCGCAGGCTCGCGCGCGTCACATCGCGCACATCGATTCCGGAAACCGAAATACAACCGCTGTCCACATCGTAAAAGCGCATGAGCAGATTGATGAGCGTGGTCTTGCCACAGCCCGTGGGGCCGACAATCGCGATACGCTGACCGGGCTTCACCTGCAGATTGAACTCCTCAATCAGCGGCCGGTCGGGCGTATAGCGGAAGCTGACGTGCTCCAGCGCCACCGTACCGTCCGGCTTCGGCAGCTGCTTCGCAGTATCCGCCGGCTGCGCCGGCGCGTCGATCAGCTCAAACACGCGCCCGGCGCAGGCCAGTGCATTCTGAAGCTCCGTCACGACGCCGGAGATTTCGTTGAACGGCTTGGCATACTGATTGGCGTAGCTCAAAAAGCACGACAGCGCGCCCACGCTGATGGCGCCCTGCACCGCCGCCATCGCGCCCGTCAGGCCCACACAGGCGTAGACCACGTTTGTAAGAAGGCGTGTGGTGGGATTGACCAGAGAAGAAAAGAATGTTGCGCGCAGAGACGCGTGCTCCAGCCGGTCGTTGATCGCATCAAACTGTTTGAGCGTCTGTTCTTCGTGCGAGAATATGCGCACAAGCTTCTGCCCGGCGACCATTTCGCCGAGAAACGCCGTCTGCTCGCCGCGCGTCTGCGACTGCAGGCGGAACATGCTGTAGGTTCTGCCGGCGATGAATTTGGCCGCTAACAGGGAGGCCGGCGTGAGCACCACGACCACAAGCGCAATACGCCAATCAAGCCACAGCATGAAACCCAGCGTACCGACAACGCTGAGCACGCCGGTAAACAGCTGCGTAAAACCCATGAGAAGGCCGTCGGCAAACTGCTCAACGTCGGAGATCATGCGGCTGACCAGCTCACCCGACGGATGCGTGTCGAGATAGGACAGCGGAAGCTTCTGCACATGCGCGAATGCCTGCTCACGCATGCTGCGCGTGACGGAGAAGCTCACACGGTTATTCAGCGCCTGCATCACCCACTGACACACAGCGGCTGCCGCCGCTACGGCAGCAATCTTGACTCCACAGGCAGCCACCGCCGTAAAATCCACCTGACCGGGCGCAACGATATTGTCGATTGCATCGCCCACAAGAATTGGAACATACAATGAGCACGCGACAAATACCGCCGACAGCAGAACTGAGAACGTCACGCACAGCCAATATGGCCGCAGCAGCCGCAATACCCGCCGCAGCGTTTTTGATGCCCCCTGCTTCATGCGTTCGGCTCCTTTCTGTTCTGCGACTGGTCGATCTCCCGGTAAACCGCGCACGTCTGCAGAAGCGCTTCATGCGTTCCAAGCCCCACTGCGCTGCCGTCGTCGAGCACCAGGATCTCATCGGCACAGCGCACCGAGCTGATACGCTGCGAAATAACGATCACCGCCGGGTGATACGGCAGCGTGCGCAGCGATTTTCGCAGCGCAGCGTCGGTGGCAAAATCCAGCGCCGATGCGCTGTCATCAAGAATCAGTATCTTCGGCCGGCGGACCAATGCGCGCGCAATGGTGAGCCGCTGGCGCTGGCCGCCGGACAGGTTCCGTCCGCCGGCTTCGAGCATATACGAAAGCCCGCCGGGCTTGCCTGCCACGATCTCGCTGGCCTGTGCGGCGTCGAGCGCCTCGCCGATCGACGCATCTGATGCGCCGGGATCACCCCAAAGAAGGTTCTGCCGGATGCTACCGGCAAACAGCTGGGCCTTCTGCGGCACAAAGCCAATGGTTTTCCGGAGTTCCTCCATGCCGCACGCACGGACATCCGCGCCGAACACCTTTACAGTGCCGCCTGTGGCATCATAGCAGCGCGCGACAAGGCCTGCCAACGTGCTTTTTCCGGAGCCGGTGCCGCCAATCACGCCGAGTGTTTTTCCTTCTTCCAGCGTAAAGCTGATGTGCCGCAACGCGTCGCCTGACGCGCCGGGATAGCGGAACGACACATCCTGAAACTGCACCGCGCTCGCACCCTTCAGCGCTGGAAGCCCTTCGCCGTCTGCCATCGCGGTTTTCACGTCCAGCACCTGAGAGATGCGTTTGGCGCTGGCGAGCGATTTTGTTATGGTAAGAATGAGATTCGCCATCTTAACCAGTTCGACAAGAATCTGCGACATATAGTTGTAGAGCGCAATCACCTCGCCCTGCGTCAGCGCGCCGGAGGCTACCTGCATCGCGCCAGTGCGCAAAATCGCCACGATGGCCAGATTGATGATGACATACGTCACGGGGTTCAAAAGCGCCGAGATGCGCCCGACGAAGCGCTGCATATGCTCGAGCGCCGCGTTTTTTTTGCAGAACGCCGCCTGCTCGCGCTGCTCCATTGTAAATGCACGGATGACGCGCGCGCCTTCCAGATTCTCCCGCGTCGCACCAAGGACGCCGTCAAGCCCGCCTTGCACTTTTTTATACAGCGGCGTGCAGGTCAGCAGAATTGCAAACACGACCGCAAAGAGGATCGGAATCGCCACCACAAATACCAGCGCGGCGGTTGTGTCAACCGTAAAGGCCATCACCATCGCGCCGAACACCACAAAAGGAGACCGCAGCAGAAGCCGCAGCGCAAGGTTGAGACCCGTCTGCACCTGATTCATATCGCTTGTCATGCGCGTCAGCAGCGTCGCAGTACCAAGTGTGTCAAGCTCGGCGTAGCTGAGGCTCTGGATGTGTGCAAAGAGCGTATGCCGCAGCCGTGCAGTCGCGCCCGTGGCGGCTCTGGCGGCGAAATACTGCGCCGTGACCGAGCAGACGAATCCCGCTGCACCCAGCGCCACCAACACCAGCGACCAGCGAAGAATATACGCCGTGTCTGCGCGCGCCACACCCGTATCGATGATATCCGCCATGATGAGCGGCACCAGCAATTCCAGAAGCGCCTCAAACAGCTTGAACAGCGGCCCCAGCACACTTTGCAGCCAGTATTCTTTCAGATAGATCATCAGCTTTTTCATTCTTCGCACTCCATATGCAGCATTCCTGCGTAGTATACCACA
>JAEDFW010000075.1 GCA_016297855.1 Oscillospiraceae bacterium | reverse complement strand
GCTAGACAGCTTGACTTGCATCTGATACAGCCGGATCAGCTCGCCGCGAAGCTTAATCAGCGCCTTGCGACCATTGCCGGGCTTGCTGGTATCGGCACAGGCTGCCTGAAAATCCTCTTGCGCGTCCTTGGCCATAGCCAGAATGTCGTTGACCTTGTCCTGCATGGGGTTAATGCACATGCGCTGCAAGGTGGCTTCTACGAAAGCCCGATCCGACGGTACCTGCCAGAGATAGTTCTTGAGCGCCAGCAGGTCAGCCGGTTCCACCTGTGTGTGCCCCTCCAGCCATGCCTTGGCTTGCGCGATGGGGTAAAAGCCCAGATATTTGCGGTCGGAGACGGGCACCTGCTTGCGAAGCTCGCAGAGAATGTCGTCGGCCAGTTCGTTGATGGCATCCGGCACGCCGATGGAGGCGACCTCCTGCTGCATGGCGTTCAGTTCCTCCAGCGTAATGGATGCACGGACATCGCCGAATTGACCGGCCTGTTTCCGCTTCAAAACCGCCAGCCGGTTTTGGCGCTCTGAAATGTTCTCCGTGACGATCTTCAATTCCAGCCGGTCATAGAGAGCTGAGAGTATCTTTTCCTCTGGATTGTTGAAGTTAGGAATCTCGTTGGAGGCTGCAAAAAACGAGATGGTGGGAATGGAATAGGTGCAGCCTTCGTTTGTGTATTTGCGCTCATTCAGCGCGGTCAGCAGGGAATTGAGAACGCCGTCGTTGCATTTGAAAATCTCATCCAGAAAACAGATATCTGCCTCAGGGAGCTTTCCAGTGGTCTGAACCACAGGCTCGTTGGCGTGGAGGGCGGCCACGGCGCTACGGTATGCCGTCAGCTTCTGCGTGGCCTTTTCCAAGGCGGAGAACACCTCTGGCGAATTCTTCTGAGCCGGGAGACCATTGACCATGACCTGCAGATCAAACCGGAGGTTCTGGTACACGCCGTCATCTTTCAGCAAAGACTCGGGAACTGCATTGGGAAGCAGGCTGGATAAATCCAGACGCCCGAACAGCTGTTCTTCGTCGGTCTGCTTGGAGAGCAGGCGCTCGAACTTCCGGGCGCCGGTGACGCGTTTGCAGAAGCTGGTGACGGCGTAGCTCTTGGCCTGACCGGGGTTGCCCAGAATAAACAGGTTTTTTCGAGTCAGCAGCGCGATGGCGATCAACTCGACCAATTCCTCTCGTTCCGCCACATCGGCGTTGACGTCGGCCATAACAGCAAGCATCTTATCTCGCAGGTTCACGCCGCGGCACCGTCCTCTCGCTCCATCTGGTTCTGCAGAGCCATTTTGACATTGAAGAAAGGCTCGTACCGGTAGCCCTGTGTGGTCTTGTAGTAGCAGGCGGACTGAACGCCGTCGCTGATCTGCACCACATAGTGCAATGCAATTGGCATTTGCAGCAGCTTGTCCAATTCGGTACCGTCCATCATCAGCTTGTGAACGGCATGGGCGCGCATATCCAATGTTGTGGTCTTCTCCACCGCATAGCGGTGAGCTTCCGGCGAAAGCTCGCGCCCCAGATCCCGGCAGAGGCTCTGGTGCATGAGCCAAGACTCCATATCTTTAAAGCCAAAGACGCGAACGGTGCTGGGGCGGATGTATTGGGGGCACCAATCCGGCACCTTTGTCACAGAGCCTTTTTTCTGAAACCTGTGTGCCTTTTTCTTTGCCAGACAGAAACGCTCCATGAAGTGCATGGACACGCCGTTCCGCTTCTGCGCAACAGGATCGGTGTACTGATAGTTGTGTTCGCAGCTAAAACAGCTGGGGTGGCGGAGTGCGGGCAGTTTATTCATTTTGATTCTCCTTTTTCGTCTGTTTGTCTTTGTAGCTTTGATTCTCATACTCCCGGCAGAGCCGGATCAGTTTTTCGCAGGTATCCATTTCAAAGCCGCCGATGTGGGCTTCCTCCCGTGGAATATCCAACTGCTCCGACAGCCATTTGTATGCTTTGGAGCGCGTCATGTGCCGGCTCTTCCAGAACGTATCGAAGACCCGGTGGGTCTCCATCCGTTTCAGGCGCAGCACCTCATTGGCCACATCCCCCAGAGGGCGGGTCGTACCTTTGTGGCAGCCGACGCGGGCGTTACAGTTCTGGCACTGGTAGACAAATTCATGCGCCATGCCAAGTCGCTGCGTCGCTTCGCCGTAGACGGCGCTGGCAGGGATCAGGCGGACGATGCCGCCGCAGTATTTACAGATCTCCGGTGGTTTCAAATAGGCGATGCCTCCTTACGCTGCATTTTTCCGCTGTTTCTTGTTTGGAACTTCAATGGGCTTTGGCTGACGCACAGCAGTCTGCATACAGACAAGCTCGTCTGTTGTCAGAAGCAGCACGCCCTGCTGCGCCACATCCAACGTCAGTGTGCCATCCAGCGCCCGCAGGCATTCGCGCAGCGTATCCAGCGTGTACCAGAATACGCCTTCGGGCTGACCGGAGAGCGCAGTGACACTTAGCGGTACCGTCGAGATGCCGAGTTCGCTTTCCAGCCTCAACTGCAGCACATCTGCCTGAAAGGTAAGCGAAAAACGGTTCTGTGTACCTGAAACAGAGGCTACCGCAGCCAGCGCTTTGCGCATTTGCTCGGCGTCAGTTAGGATAGTAAAGCGGCTTTGCAGGTGCGACAGTACATATTCCGCATTGGGGTACTGATCTTCTATCAGACGGGCGGAAAACAGGAAATTCTCCTTGGAAAACACGATGGTTTTCCCGGTCACACCGACTCTCAGCGTGTCCTTGGCTCCGACCAACTGCGCCAGCTTCTGAAAGGAGACTGCCGGGATGAGCAGGCTGGTAGCAGCCGCGCCCTTGCTGCAGCCCTTTGCCATTGCGATCCGATGGCCGTCGCTGGCAAAGGCGTGCAGCGCATCGTCGGTAAACACCAGATTGATGCACTTCAGGGCAGGACGGTCAATTGCGTCTGAAATAGCAAAGACGGTACGCTTAACCATTGCGGGAACGCCGCTGACAAAGACGGTATCCTCTGGGAAAGGAATCGCAATCTGCGGATATTCCTCTATAGCCGGTGCGGCGAGGGTATACTCCGTTGCACCGCTCAGTATGTGAACACGGCCTGCCGCATCGTGCTGCAGCGTCACGCGGCCGGTGCGGAGTACACCCAGTGCACCTGAGAGCCACTTGGCAGGGATGAGCATCCTGCCCGATTCCTGCACCTCAGCCGGGACGCGCTGTGCAAGCGCAAGTTCCAGATTGGTGGATGTCACGGTGACGGCGTCATTTTCCGCGTCCAGACAGACACATTCCAACGCGGCGACCGCAGATTTGGGCGGAGCGATTTTCTCCGCGTTGCGCGCAGCCGCCAGCAGTTCACAACGATCGAGTGAGATATGCAAAGTTCATTCCTCCTTTACGCGACGAAGTCAAAGAAGCTGAGCTGGTTGGCGTCTTCTGTGACTTCTTTTTTCTTACGTGTTTTTTGCGGCGCTGCCGCAAATTCAAATTGTGGGGATTCTGCAGCCGGCGGAAGGGGAATTACGGCCGGCGGTTGCCGGATAGGCGCGGCGGTCTGAACGGGCTCTGGGCTTTCCGGCTTCGCAGTGTGAAGAACGGCCATCTTTTTGAAGGATGCGGCCAGATCTTCTACGCTGTCCCGGATGCCGAGCATCAGCTCCTTTGCCATCTGTGTCGTCATGTCCTGTATGTCACTCATGGCGGCTAGACCCTCTTCCGAGAAGTTGCCCTCGATCATACCGGCTGCCGCCAGTTTGGAAGCCATGAGCTTCAAGAACTTGTGCTGCATGGTGTGCTGATAGTAGAGCAGATACACCGTGACCTTCGGTGCGGTCTGGTTGATACGCCAGCTGCGCCGTGACACCTGCCGCAAAGTGAACAGCTTGGTGCCCATGCTGTAGAAGATGAGCGTGGTGAATGCGTTGAGATCCAGACCAGTCTCCACCAGAGATGGGTTGGTGATCAGCACCTGCAGGTCGGCTGCAAGCCGCTTCTGAACCCAAGCCTCGCGTTCTGTAGTCTTGACCTTGTCGGTCAAGATTTCGGCCCTGTATCCGCGACGTTGCAAGAGCTGCTGCAGCTTCTGCTGCGAGTCAGTGCGCACCCAACTGGTATAGACCAGCACCCGTTCTCCTTTTGCAAGCGCTTTCTCTGCCAGCTCCAGTACGGCAGCTTCCTTCGGGCCGATCCAATCAAAGTCCGCCAGATCTTCCGGCATTACGATGGGTTCTCCGGTTTCCGGATGTACAATGGCGGCTTGATTATAGGGCTGATCAGGATAGACGGTCAGCAGATTCAGATAGGCAGAGAGAATCTTTCGGGAGAGGCGTTTGTCCCGCTTCATGGCGGAAACAAGCATATATTCCATCTTCGAATAGGCATTCTCAACTGGCTGCGGCATCTGCAGCGCGACCGGGATCTCTTCGTAGTCCGGAAGCTCCTTTCCCATGTCCGAGAGTGTCAAAAACGCGGCCTGCTCCAGAAGAAATCGGGAGTAGACCAGCGGAGAGACGCCGGGCAACTGCCGTGTCTGAATCTGGCGGCGGCGCGTTCTGCGGTTAGAGGCGTACTCGGCGTCCGGTTCTTCATAGACACGCTCCACAACGCCGTATTCCGCGTTGAAACGCTCGGGATCACGGTAGGGCTTGTCATCGGCCTGCATGAGATGCGGTACCGTCCGGTAAAGCAGATGGAAAATGCCGGAGCTGTAGCCATTGATGAGTGTGGCTGTCATGCCGATGACCTTTTTGGCTGCGGAAAAAATTTCACCCATCGCTTCGCCCTGACCGCTGTCATTGTTGTACTCGTGCAGCTCATCCACGATCAGACTGTCAACCTTTCCCTTGTACCTTCGCTTGATGTAGGTGCTCAAGGGATATCGCCGGTAAGCGCCAAGCGTCGGATAGCAACCGTCCGGGTTTTGAGAAATAGCCGTAAGCTGCTCAAGAACGGAAGTGTCCTTGGTAAGACTGAGATGTTCTGCAGCGAGATATCGGTAGACCCAGCCGTAGCCGCCGATCTTGACCCAATTGGATTTCTGCGTCGGGTTTACCGCTGTCCAAAGGGATGCACCGCAATGGCTGCATTTGTGGTTCTTGCGTGTTTCACGCCGGAACAGCCGCTGCGTCGCATGCACAAGATAGTCCGAGCCATCATCGCAGACGGATACCTCAATGGGGTGGCTGCAGTCTGGACAGATAAAGGCACACAACCGATTATGGTAAACCACTGCTGGGCGGCGCATATAGCCGTCTCGTGCCTTTTCTTTTGACAAAATGGCGTAGATGCTCTTATTGCCTTTCCTGTAATGCTCGTAGAGCTGATCCAGCTCCGTGATGCTTCGGACAATGACACCTTCAGCGTCCGGCAGACTTTCGTGGATCTCACGTACCCATTTGGGCGCGACATGTGCAGGGCACATGACAATGTTGAACGTCATGACTTTTTTGCGATGCGCCTGATTGGTGCGCAGCGCATGAAGCGCCGCCATAGCCGCCGCGCCGATCTTTGTCTTTCCACTTCCGCACTCGGCCACGATAAAGGCGGATTTGCCGGTTTTCAGCTTTCGCGTAACCGCCTCTACCACAGCAAGCTGCGCGTTGTACAGGGAGTACCCCGCATTCGACTCGATGAAGCGGTTGATATCCATTACCTCTTTGGAAAGAGGCTCAGCAGCGGGATCATAGAGCGGTGTAAACTGTGCACGGATGCGTGTGGCAATAACTGAGCCGAAGGTGTTCAGATAATCGGTCACGCTGCTTACACGCTCAAAACCATTTGGGACCGTCGCTGCTCCCGGAATTTGGATTTGGCCGTCTTTCAGACCGTCCTCCACGGCGCAGATGATGTTGGCGTCGTCCTTGGCACGCAGCAGTACCCACACATCCAGCTTTTCACGGATGGACAGAACGGGCAGGCGTTTGAGAATGCTCCGCTGCTCAAGCGTTCGAAGGACATAGTCCTTGAATGCCGGGATCATCGGAACGTCGGTTTTTCGGTCGAGTTCTTCAAACAGCCGCTGACTGTCATCGGCAGGGCAGAAGAGAAAGCTTCGCCGTGGCGGCTGCTGCAGCGCCTGCTGCGATTGCTCCTGTTCTGACTGCGCGGAGTCAAGTTCGTCGTCCAATGCCAGAAGAACGGCTTCTGCATAAACACCGTCGTGGCTGAACTGCCGCTGATAGCGTTTCGGCTCACTTGCGAAGATATACGTTTCAGCGCCGATCGTTGCCTCAAGGTCTGCGCCTGCATATAGGGCGTCTGCTAGTGCGCGAACCATTTCCGGGTATCCGCCGAAGCGGATGGCCCGAAGGAACTGCCTGCGGCCATCCGGCTCATATATGATGGTATCTGCATAGGCATTGAGCCGAATGGACTGCTTGGGACTAAAATAGCTGATGGGAATCAATTTGCTGTTAACTGACATTCATAGAATTTCTCCTTTCACTTGCATGAGACAGAAAAAGACCGTAACTGCCAAACGGCAATTACGGTCTTCACGGTCTGATTGTATTTTGGTATTTCACGGTCTGCTAACGAAGCGACGGGACAGACTGCCCCTGATTCTTCTCCTTCCACCCTAAACCTGCTCCGCCCTGATACTAGCTCCACCCTGAAATACAGGGATATTGTAGAACAACTGAGCAGCAACGTAAACTTGAAGATTGAGCAAGAGTATAAGCTGGAAACAAATATTGGCCTATTGCGGTGTTCTATGTTGTAAATAAAGATAGAAATAGCTATAATTGTCTCGAATAGTAGAAACGAGGTGCTTCTTTGAAGTATGGATTGTGATGAGAATAAGTTGCATATGGTAGTGGGCTCCGTATTGCAAAAACATCCTGAAAGTAACGTGAAAGATGATAAGAGAGTCCTGTCATATGGTATGTACACGCTGGCTTTATTGATTTTTGGTACAAATGGCATTTTCGTTTCACATATATCATTAGCCAGCAGTCAGATCGTTCTAATGCGTACATTAATCGGCGGCATACTGCTGACTTGTCTGGTTTTGTTTTACGGGGGATTTGACAAAGATTATGTGCGAAGAGAGCGGGTGCCGCTTTTAATGGGCGGAGCTGCACTTGGGCTGAATTGGGTTGCACTTTTTGAGGCATACAGGCTGCTGAATGTCAGCCTTGCGACATTGATTTACTATGTTGGGCCAATTCTTGTGCTGCTTTTATCGCCGATTCTTTTTTGTGAGAAGCTTACGGGAAGAAAGCTGATTTCTGTTATCATCGTAGCAATTGGCCTTATCTGTATCAGTGGAAGCATCGTTGTAACAGGAATGAATTCATTGGGGTTGTTGTTTGCGGCGATTTCGGCATTTCTTTACGCTGCATTGATTGTTTTTAACAAGAAGATTTCCCGTACAAGCGGGCTGCAGACTGCAGCCGTCGAATTGGATGTGGCTTTTGTTGTTGTGTTCGTGTACACGCTATGTACTTCAGGCATTCCACATTTGACAGGGAATGATTTGCCGTACATCGCGGTAATCGGTTTTATTAACACGGGACTTGCATATTTCCTGTATTTTTCCGGCATGCAAAAGTTGTCCGGCCAATCTGTTGCCCTGATCAGCTACCTTGATCCGGTTTCGGCGCTTCTGTTCTCGGCACTCCTGCTGCACGAAGCAATGACACCTGTACAGATTGTCGGTGCAGTACTAATTATCGGAGGGGCTATGTTCGGTGAAATAAAAAAACAAGGGTGATGACAAACTCAAATTTGCTTGCATCGACGCAAGGAGTTTACAGCACCAAATCAACAAGGAGATATTGGAAAACGAGTTTGTTCCCGGGCTGTTGGTGAAGAAAGCGGAGCTGACATAGGAGGAAATCGATGCAATTCCCCGGGAGGTGCTGACGAGCTACTACGAAGACTATGCAGCTCATCAACGCAGGAGTTAATCAGGCTTGCACATAATACTTCTTTTTTGGAAGATGCGGCTATTATGTCAATAATCACGATTGATGAGGCTGTAGTATGGATTTAGAGCCCTAAGAAACTTTGAGCAGAGGGGAGCCTCCCCTCTGCTTACCACTTCGCCACGATTTTTCCGTAAATCTGCTTCTTCTCCATATCATACCGCTGGATGACCAGCATGACTTTATCGCCAATGGAGAAGGCCGCGTCGGAGTAGTGGAAGGAG
>JAEDFW010000074.1 GCA_016297855.1 Oscillospiraceae bacterium | reverse complement strand
TTCAAAAAATCGACGCGCGCCTCTTCCATCCATTTGATGTAATTGGCATGGTGCGTCACGCCCATCTTATCCGTCTCGTGGTAATGTACCTTGCGGATATAGTCATGTATCATGGCAGATCAAACTCCCGGTCAATGTTGTATCGCAGATTTTCCAGCGCCTTTTCACCGTACTGCAGCTCACCCGAATCAAACAAAAAAACCGTGCCGAAGATGAGCGAGCGCACCATCTGCAGCTTTCGCTGCTGCGTTTCCGCATCCATACCAGATACGGAAAAAAAGGCCCGTTCCAGCTGCTGGCTGCGGCTGGACAGCTGCCCGCGTTTTTTGTGGTAGATGTTGTCGAACTCGTCATCTTTCAGCATGAGGATCGACCGGTAGCACGCGTGTTCCATCAAAAAGCGCACATATTCCGTGCTCACAGCCACGATCTGCTCACGCAGGCTTTCGCCGCACACAGCCAGCACCTGCTCCTGCCGTGCTGCCCACTGCTCGTTCACATGGTCGATAATCGCCGCAATGAACTCGCGCTTGTCCCTAAAGTGCTTGTACGGCGCGGCACAGGAGACATGGCACGCCTGCGCCACGCGCCGCACGGAAAACTCTGCCGCGCCGTGTGCGTTGATCTCATCGATTCCGGCCAGAATCAGCGCCTGCCGTGTTCCGCTTCCCTTTTCCGCCATGTCTTCCGCCTCCTTCCTCAGTTTTTATGATTATACAAGATTTTTTGAAAAATTGCAACGCGCCGCGCATTTGACAAAACTGCTTTCATCTGCTATGATGCTTCCATCTCACAGAAAGGAGCCTGCTTTATGGAAAAATATGTCCCATTTGAGAAACTTTCCAAGAAAAAACAGCGCGAACTGAACGCACGCAGACGCGGCAGCTGGAACGGTGTCCGGCCGGTCAGCCGAAAAATCGAAAGTGCAAAAGCCTATGACAGACGAAAGGCGCGGAAATGGGAGGTTGATGCCCATGACCGCGCGTTTTGTTTTATTTGACACCGCCGGCGGCTTACCATATAATATTCCTGCTGTGAAGGAGGCCGCGCCATGCCCAATATTATTGAAATCACTGATTTTTCCGCGCCGGAGCTGGACGCGTTCGCCCGTCTGACCGAGCGCGAACTTTTGCACTGCTGCGAACCTGCAACAGGCCTGTTCATTGCCGAAAGCCCAAACGTCATCCTGCGCGCGCTCGACGCAGGCTATGAACCGGTCTCCATGCTCATGGAGCGCAAGCACGTGGATGGGCAGGCGAAGGAAATCGTCGCGCGCTGCGAAGGCGTTCCCGTCTTTACCGCCGGGCTGCCGGTTCTCACGCAGCTCACGGGCTTTCCGCTCACGCGGGGCGTTCTGTGTGCCATGCGCCGCCGTCCGCTGCCAAGCGCCGAGGACATTTGCAAAAATGCCTGCCGCATCGCAGTGCTCGAGGATATCATGAACCCCACCAACCTCGGCGCAATCTTCCGCTCAGCAGCCGCACTTGGCATGGATGCGGTGCTTCTCACGCCCGCGTGCTGCGATCCTCTGTACCGTCGTTCCGTGCGTGTGAGCATGGGCACGGTGTTCCAGATTCCATGGGCATATCTTGGCAGTGAGCCGTCCGACTGGCCCCATCCTGGTCTTGAACGCCTGCGTAATCTCGGTTTTCATACCGCGGCAATGGCGCTGTGCGATGACTCCGTGTCCATAGAGGATTCCCGACTCATGCAGGAGGAAAAGCTCGCCATCGTCCTCGGCACCGAGGGCGACGGCCTCTGCGCGCGCACCATCGCCGACTGTGACTATACCGTGAAAATCCCCATGTCACACGGTGTGGACTCCTTAAACGTCGCCGCCGCCAGCGCCGTAGCGTTCTATCAGCTCGCCGTAAAACGCGAATAAACTGCGAAAGGAATTTCCAATGCAAACGTCTTTGTTTTCCATATCCGGCATCCCCGCCGTGCTTTACGGCGAAAGCGCACCCGATCTCTGGTTGTATGTCCACGGCAAATGCGGCTGCAAGGAAGAAGCAGAATCCTTTGCCGACATTGCCTGTCCCACCGGCGCTCAGGTGCTTGCACTCGATCTGCCGGAGCACGGAGCCCGCGCGCAGGAGTCTGAGACATGTACGCCGTGGAACGCCGTACCCGAGCTGCAGGAAGCATATCAGTTTGCCGCCGGACAATGGCATTCTGTCTCGCTCCGCGCGACAAGCCTTGGCGCGTGGTTCTCGCTGCTGGCATTGGAAGACGCTCCATTGCGCCGCGCACTGCTTGTCTCTGCCGTGCTGGACATGGAGCGTCTGATCCGCGATATGATGCTCTGGGCTGCCGTTGACGATGTCCGCCTGAAGACCGAAGGCGAAATCTCTACTACATTTGGAGAGACGCTCTCGTGGCGCTATCTGCAATACGCCTCGTCTCACCGAATTGCGCATTGGCGAACTCCCACCGCCATCCTCTATCCTGCGCTGGACAACCTGACCGGACGCGAAACTGCCGAAGAGTTTTGCCGCCGCTTTGGCTGCACACTCACCGTGCTTGACGGTGCAGAGCACTACCTGCACACGCCAGGTGAACTGTCATTTCTGCGTGCATGGGAGCAGGAACATCTGCAATAAGCTGAAAGGAGCAAACCAATATGGCAACCAGTGAATCCTACATTCGATTTGTCTGCGATCAGCTGCACGAATTCCCCGCCGTTCGCTATCGCAAGATGTTCGGCGAATACATGGTATATGTCAATGACAAACCTGTGCTGCTTGTCTGCGACAATACCGTCTTTGTCAAGATCCTGCCTGAACTGGAAATGCTCATGCAGACTGCCGAACGCGGCCGCCCCTACCCTGAGGCGAAGAACCACTACATCCTCGACATTGAGAATGCAGAACTCACCCGCTCAGCCGTGGAAGTGCTCGAGCGCGTCACGCCGCTGCCCAAACCGCGAAAGAAGAAAGAATAGCATACCCCCGCCGGCAGGTGCCGGCGGGGGTATGTTTATCCGATCTGTTGCTCGAGCCAGCTTCGCAGCTGCGTGCGGCCTTCCTCACTCAGTGGGAACACCACCTCGCCCTCGATCTGGCTTTTTTCGTAGCAGCACAGCCCATGCCAGTACTCGGCCCGAATGGAGCTTGCCTCAAAATCCACCTCTTTCGGCGTTTTCATGGTGATCTGCGGCGTAATCTTGAATCGCAGCAGCCCCAAGCTGCCGGTAAACACATTGCCGTTTTCAAAGCTGTGCAGCACGGGCAGGAAAAGCTCCTCCATCACTGCACCAGCTGCTCCATCTCATCAAGCAGCTCGCCAAACAGCTCCAGCGCAGCGTTCACCGGCTCTGCCGTGGTCATATCCACGCCTGCGTCTTTGAGAAGATCGATCGGCGTCTTGCTGCACCCGCCGGACAGGAAGCCGAGATACTTTTCAACCGCCGGCTTGCCTTCCTTCAGGATCTTTCTCGACAGCGCGATGGCCGCCGCATAGCCGGTAGCATACTGGAAGACGTAGTAATTGCGGTAGAAGTGCGGGATGCGCGCCCACTCGAGCGCGATCTGATCATCCTGCACCACGTCCGGGCCGTAGTAGAGCGTGTTCAGCTTGCGGTATTCCTCGCAGATAACGTCGGCCGTCAGCGTCACGCCCTGTTGGTTGAGCGTTGCAATTCGCAGCTCAAACTCGGCGAACATCGTCTGGCGATAGAGCGTTCCCTTGAACTGATCGAGGAAATGGTTGATAAGATACGCTCTCTGACGCTTGTCGGTCGTTTTTCCGAGCAGATATTCCATCAGCAGCGCCTCATTGCAGGTCGATGCGACCTCAGCCACAAAGATCACATACTCAGAATATACCGTTGGCTGCGTCTTCGTCGACAGGTACGAATGGATCGCGTGTCCCATCTCATGCGCAAGCGTGAACTGGCTGTCGAGCGTTCCGCTGTAGTTAAGCAGCACATACGGATGTACCACCGTACCGGCCGAATACGCGCCGGAGCGCTTTCCGACATTCTCATAGACATCGATCCAGCGATTGTCGAAGCCCTCTTTCAGAATTTTGATATAGTCCTCACCCATGCACGAAAGCGCATCAAGCACGGTCTTTTTTGCGTCCTCAAACTCGATGTGCGTATCCGCGTCGGCCACGAGCGGCGTATACATATCGTACATCCGCAGCTCGTCCACACCCAGCACCTTCTTGCGCAGCGCGACGTAGCGGTACATCTTGTCCATATTCTGATGAACCGCCTCAATCAGATTGTGGTACACGCTCGTAGGCACTTCCGTGGCAGACAGTGATGCATCCAGCGGCGACGGGTATTTGCGCACGTCGGCATAAAACTGCAGCTGCTTGACCTGTGCACTCAAAAGCCCTGCGCAGGTGTTGCGGAACTGGTTGTAAGCCGCGTAATATGATTCATATGCGTTTTTGCGCAGCACGCGGTCAGCGCTTTCCAGACATGGGATATAGCTCGACTGCGTGATCGTGTGCTTTTCTCCGTCTGCGTCCTCTGCCGACTGGAACTTGAGATCAGCGTTGTCGAAAACGGTGTAGATCTCCGACGGCGACGAAGCCATCTCGCCGGTTGCCGCCAGCAGCTTTTCTTCCGTGGCAGAGAGCACATGCTCACGGCGTGCGCGGATGCGCGCAAGATGCCGCCGGTAAAGCTCCAATCCCGGTTCCGTGCGGTAGAATTCATCCATCTTCTCATCACAGATCGACAGCAGTTCCGGCGTCTCAAAGCTGACATTCTGGCTGCACGCGACGTACACCTTCATGAACTGGCCGACCAGCCCCTGATAGTACGAGTTGCCGGTGTCCTGATCGCTGCGGCGCATCGCGTAGTTTGCCAGTTTGTCTATGAGAATCGAAGCCTCGTCGCTCAACTGCAGATATGCCAGCAGCTCACCGGGCGACTGCGAGATTTTACCTGCAAACCCTGCTAATTCCTCGCCGACCTGCTGCAGCCGTTTCAGATCCTGCTGCCACAGCTCATCGTTGGCGTACAAGTCCTCCAGCGCCCACTGATCCTTGACGCTTATCTCGCTGCGCAGCGGTGTTTTCTTCGCCATGATATCACTCCTGTTGTTTTGGTTTTTGATTATTCTACCACATCTGTTTCCACTTCACAAGAAGCGGTTTTTTCATTGACAAAGCGTGCCTTTCGTGATACGCTACCCGGGACAAATTTCACCATAGTTCGAGGAAACCATCATGAAACAACAGACAAAAGGCTGCCTGACGCTTTTGCTGACGGCGATGATCTGGGGCGCGGCGTTTGTCGCGCAGAGTGAAGGAATGCAGTATGTGGGGCCGTTCACTATGCAGGCCACGCGATTCTTCCTGGCAGGACTTGTTCTGCTGCCTGTAGTTTTCTTCTGCGATCGGCGCGGCATCACACAGAACCGTCCCGTCACAGCTGCGCAGCAAAAGCGGCATCTTCTCTGCGGCATCTTGTGCGGCTTATTTTTGTTCGGTGGAAGTTCGCTGCAGCAGCTGGGTATTTTGTATACTACCGTCGGTAAGTCCGGCTTCATTACGGCGCTTTATATCATTCTGGTTCCTATCATCGGCCTGTTCCTCAAAAAGCGCGTTGGCCTGAACGTCTGGTGCGGCGTCGTGCTGTCACTTGTAGGTCTGTATTTTCTGTGTATGCGCGGCGCAACGGGGCTGAACCCCGGCGATCTGCTGACGTTTGGCTGCGCGATCTTTTTCTCCTTCCACATCACCTATATTGATTCAGTCTGCGGCTCGCTTGACGGCATACGTTTGTCCTGCATCCAGTTCTTCACCTGTTCAGCCATTTCCGCTGTATGCATGTTCGCATTTGAAACGCCCAGCTGGCAGTCGATCTTCTCGTGCTGGCTTCCTATTGTCTATGCGGGCGTTCTTTCGGGCGGTGCGGGCTATACGCTGCAGATCATTGGTCAGAAAAATACCCCGCCTGTTCTTGCCAGTATCATCATGAGCCTTGAGTCCGTCTTTGCAGCAATTTTCGGGTGGCTCCTCATTCAGCAGGCTCTCTCAGGTTGGGAACTTCTCGGCTGCGCGCTCATGTTCACCGCCACCATTCTGGCGCAGCTGCCGGAACGGCAGGAAAAACATGTAAAATAACAGCACATTTAAAAAATCATCCATCAATCGATGGATGATTTTTTTGGCATTATTTTTCCACGATCTCAAGAATTTCCATCGGGCACGCCTTGACGCAGATGCCGCAGGCGATGCACTTCGACGACGCAGGTGCGTCCTCAGCCTTGACCAGCACGCCAAATGGGCATGCATCCTTGCACTTGCCGCAGCCGGTGCAGAGCTTCTTGTTGATCATATACACGCCCTTGGCGTTCTGCGTGATCGCGCCGAATTCACACGCCTGCGCGCACTTTCCGCACTGCACACACACCATAGGCTTTACGGTTCCGTTGCGCTCAGTAATACGGATGCAGGCCTTATCCTGATGGAACTCCTTATAAAAAGCAGTGGAACAGGCACGCACACACTCGAGACAGGCCATGCACTGCGCGCCCTTTTTAACAGTCAGCTTCTTCATGGAACGACTCCTTTTTTATGTTCTTGGAATATTATACAGGTCTTTCGGCAAATAATCAATACGTCCCCTTTGTTTTTTCAAAATTTGACAGAGGCTCCCTGTCCTGCCACTGATTGCATCTGATTCGGCGCATACCTCCGGCGATTTTACAGATACTACGACCGAAACGATCCCGGCTTTGCCGAGGTCCGCTTACTACAGGAGGAATTCAGATGAAACGTATTTTAATTCTTGCGCTCACCGTACTCATGCTGGCTGCGGTCTTTACTGCCTGCGGCACCACTGCCTACGTCGACGACCCGTACCGCGGCTACAGCAACGTCTCGACTACCCGCGACGGCACCGTCAACGGTACCAATGGCTACGCATACGGATACAACGGCGCCTATGCTAACGGCTATAACGGCACTTACGCCGGTGGCACGACCGGTACGAACGGTTACGGCAACGGCGGCACGACCGGCTACGCCAACGGCAACGCAGCCGTCGGCAACGGCACCACGACCACCACGACCACCGGCACGACCCGTTCCGGCGTTACCGGCAATACAACCACCGGCACCGGCATGGCAGGCGGCCGGTAATCGAAAAGGCAGAAAACCAACCCCGGTTTTCTGCCTTTGAACTATTATTTTTGTTTTGGTACCGCGATGGACTTTACCATCACCCATGCGCCGCCTGCCCGCTGCGTCTTGACAAAGCCGTGCGTTTCAAAAAAATAAATCGCCTGCTCGCAATCCGCGGCAACGGCAGCAGCCAGCTTTGTCTTTCCCAGCTTTCTGAATCGGCTCACGGCCTGTCCGATCAGCTGGATACCGAGTCCTTTGCCGCGGTATTCCTCGAACATTTGCAGCTCTTCTATCCAGCCAGTTTCCCCATCACCGCTGCGCAGCCGCAACACGCCGGCCTGTATGCCAGCGAGCATGGCAGCGTACTGCGTACCATCGCCTTTGAACCACATATTGTAGTCCTTACCGCCGCCCTGCCGCCACCATTTTTGACGGGCAAAGGTGGAAATATTCTCCGGCAGATGCGAATTGTCGTTGAGATCATCAAACCGGAACGCGCCGTCTTCATACACGAGCTTTGACACCGCCGTATTGTCACAGTACGGCACCTTATCCATGCCGCTCAGCCGCTTCTGCACGCCGCGCAGCACGCACCCGTGCGAGAAAATGGCGACGGTCTGCCCTTCGTGATTTTGCGCAACTTCTTTCAGCGCGCGCACGAACCGCTCGGTGTACGTCTGCCAGCGCTCACTTCCCTCCACAGACCAAAGGCGTTCGTCGTGGTTGAATTTATACATGTCATCGGCCTCAAACCGCTCAAGATACCCGAACGGCACGTCCTCCCACCGGCCGAGATTCACCTCACGCAATCGCGCGTCCGTCACAAGCGCAAGTCCCTTCGGCACATATACCGCTTCTGCCGTCTTGCGCGTACGGTACAGATCGCTGGCATAGCACGCATTGACCGGCACATCTGCAAAGCGCTTCGCGAGCGCCTCGATCTGGCGCAGACCGTTCGGCGTAATGAGTGAATCATACTGGCCGTGGATTCGCCGGTAGGCATTTCCCTCAGCCTCGGCGTGGCGAACAAGATAGATCGTCGTCATATCAGATT